>NZ_JBITEO010000001.1:104246-338816 GCF_044455245.1 Streptomyces sp. NPDC051310 | reverse complement strand
CGCCACCGCGTCCGGGCGGGGGGGGGGGGGGGGGGGCCCCCCCGGCCCCGGCGCGGGGGGGGCGGCCCCCCGGGGGGGGGGGGGGGGGGGGGGGGGGGGGGGGGGGGCGGGGGGGGGGGCGGCGGGGGCGCCCCCCCCCCCCCCCTCGCCCGGTGGCCGTCAGCGCACGCCGATCAGATGGGCGTAGGCCACGACGTTGCCCTGGTAGCCGGTCTCCTCGTCGAAGCCGCCGCCGCAGGTGATGACGCGCAGCTCGGCGCGGTCGGCGGGGCCGTAGACCTTGCGGTCGGGGAAGCGGTCGTTGTCGTACACCTCGATCGCGTCGACCGTGAAGACGGCGGTGCGGCCGTCGCGGCGGGCGACCTCGATGCGGTGGCCCTTCTTGAGCGCGCCCAGGGCGTAGAAGACGGCCGGCCCGTCGGCGTTGTCGACGTGCCCGGCGATGATCGCCGTGCCCTTGGCGCCGGGCGGGGTGCCGTCCCGGAACCAGCCGGCGACGTTGCGGTTCCCGGTGGGCGGGACCTCCAGGCTGCCGTCGGGCGCGAGACCGAGGCGCATGACGGGCGCGTCGACGCCGATCGCGGGGATGCGGACGCGGGCCGGCGCGGAGGGCGGCAGAGGCGGGGCGGCGGCGTCGGCGTGCTGCTGGGGTCCGGCCGCGAAGGCCTCGGCGGCGGACGGCACGGGCGGCGTCACGTCGGTGGAGCCGTTCTGGACGAGCCACACGCCGATGACCGCGGCGACGGCTATGCCCCACCCCTTGCCTCTGCTCATCGGGCGCCTCCCTCCTGACGCTGGTGCGGCGTGGTGCCCCCCGCCCGCGCCGCGGCCTCGGGGCGCGCGCGACGGGGGCGGGGAGCGGAGCGGCGGGTCAGCGGTCCTGCGCGCCGCTCGCCCGGCGGCGCAGGAGCCAGACCCCGCCGACGGCGGCCGCGGCCAGGACGGTCGCACCCGCCGCGATCTGGGCGGTGTCGGGGCCGATGCTGCCCCCGACACCGGTCTTCACGTGCCCGCTCGGTGCGTCGCCCTGCCCGCCGGTGTCCAGCCCACCCGTGTCGTGCCCGCCGGTTTCCTTGCCGCCGGTGTCCAGGCCGCCGGTGTCGTGCCCGCCGGTGTCCTTGCCGCCGGTGTCCAGGCCGCCGGTGTCGTGCCCGCCGGTTTCCTTGCCGCCGGTGTCCAGGCCGCCGGTGTCGTGCCCGCCGGTTTCCTTGCCGCCGGTGTCCAGGCCGCCGGTGTCGTGCCCGCCGGTTTCCTTGCCGCCCCCTCCGTGGACGACCACCAGGTCACCGGCGGCGGTCTTGCCGTTGTGGCAGGAGACGCTGATCGCGTACGTGCCGGGCTTGGCGTGGGAGGGCACCTTGAACTGGCCGACCACGACCTCCTTGTGGGTGCCGGGGGCCAGCTTGAACTCGCCCGCGCCCAGGGAGCCCGCGTCGCCGACGCCGTGGCCGTTCTTGCCGCAGGCGGTGGTGCTGACCGTGACGGTCCCGCCAGGGGCCGCGCTCGACGGGTGGACCTCCAGCGCCGCCAGGTCCCCGGCGTACGCGCCCGGCGACGCGAGCGCGCCCAGGGAGACGACCGCCAGCGCGGTACCGGTCAGCAGGCGGGTGGTGGTGCGCATGGATCCTCCGGACGCGAGGGGCGGGTGTCCGCGGCACGGGTGACCGCGGGGCGGATGTCCTTGTCCTCATGGGTAAGGCCCCGGTCCCCCGCCCCGCCTGCTGAGGACCCATCAGTTTGCCCGGCCGCCGCCCCCCGGCCGCCCGCGTCCCCGCAGGTCAGTCGGGCTTCCGGGGCTCAGTTCCCCTGCCCGGCCCGGTCCGCCCCGAACGGGTGACCCGCGCCGCACGGCGGTCCGGCACCGCGCGGGGGCCACCGGCCGCGGGCAGGGGCCGGGGCGGGGCCGGTGACGGACCCGGGGGAGTCCCTCTGAGGGACCGCCACCATCGGGGCTTGACCTCAACCTTGGTCGAGGTACGAGGCTTCTCGGCATGGACATCGAAACGAACACCACGCAGCACGCCACGACCCTCCCGGCGCCGCACGCCACGACGCGTCCCGCGCCCCTCCGGCTCGCCGTCATCATCGGGTCCAACCGCGAGGGCCGGTTCGGGCCGGTCATCGCCGACTGGTTCCTCTCCCGGCTCGCCGAGCGCGACGACTTCACCGTCGACGTGGTCGACCTCGCCACGACGGACCTGCCGACCACGCTCTCCCACCAGCCCGCACCCGCCGTCCGCGCCGCACTCGCCGAGGTCAGCCCCAAGCTGGCCGCCGCCGACGCGTTCGTGGTCCTCACCCCCGAGTACAACCACTCCTTCCCCGCCGCCCTCAAGAGCCTCATCGACTGGCACTTCACCGAGTGGCAGGCCAAGCCCGTCGCGTTCGTCTCCTACGGCGGAATGTCCGGCGGCCTGCGCGCCGTGGAGCAACTGCGCCAGGTCTTCGCCGAGATGCACGCGGTCACCGTCCGCGACACCGTCTCCTTCCACAACGCCCACGGCCACTTCGACGAGACGGGCCGGCACAAGGACCCCAGCGGTCCCGACGCCGCCGCCAAGAAGCTGCTCGACCAGCTCTCCTGGTGGGCGCACGCGCTGCGGGACGCCAAGTCGGCCCGCCCGTACGAGGCCTGAGGCGCGGGGCCGCCCGGGTAGGAACCGGCGGCAGGGGGAAAGCAGCGGGTGGCGGTCGGGGAGGAACCGGCGGCAGGCGGAGCGAAGCGGGTGGCGGTCGGGGAGGAGCCGGCGGCGGGCGGGCGGGAGTGAGGCGGGCGGCGGCCGGAGGTGCGTACGCTCGGCGGTACGCGGCGCGGTGCGCGCGCCGCCGTGCCGTGACGACGACGCGCGGAGGAGAGACCGTGACCCTGGCCCTGACCGTCCTCACCACCACCGACAGCGCCGACAAGGCCCGGGAACTGGCCCGTGGCGCGGTGGAGGCCCGGCTCGCCGCGTGCGCGCAGATCTCCGGCCCCGTCACCTCCGTCTACCACTGGCAGAACGCCATCGAGACGAGCCAGGAGTGGCAGGTCCTGTTCAAGACGACGGAGGCCTGCTACGCCTCGCTGGAGGCGCACCTCACCGCCGCCCACGACTACGACACCCCCGAGATCATCGCCACGCCCGTGGTCCGCGGCAGCGCCGCCTACCTGGCCTGGCTGCAGCGGGAGACGTCCGCGTGACGGAGGAGCTGCCGTTCTTCGTGTACGGGACGCTCCGCCCCGGCGAGCGCAACCACGCGCTGTTCCTGCACGGCCGTACGGCGTCGGAGGAGCCCGCCCGGCTGCCGGGCGCGCTGCTGTGCGACGGCCCCGGTTACCCGTACGCCGTGCGCGGCGCGGGCGGCGGCGTGCTGGGCGACCTGGTGACGGCGGCGCCCGGCCGGTACGACGCCCTGCTGTCCGTACTCGACCGCCTGGAGGAGTACGCCGGCCCGGGCCACCCGCTCAACGTCTACGAGCGGGAGGCCTGCGACGTCGTGCGCGTCCGGGACGGCGCGACGGTCCGGGCCTGGGTCTACGTCGCCGCGTCCGCCGTGGAGCTCGGCGCCCCGATAGCGGGCGGTGACTGGCTCAGGCGCCGGTCACCCGTTCCAGACGGACCGCGCACACCTTGAACTCGGGCATCCGCGAGGTCGGGTCGAGCGCCGGGTTCGTCAGGGTGTTGGCCCGGCCCTCCCCGGCCCAGTGGAACGGCATGAACACCGTGTCCGGCCGGATCCCGTTCGTGATCCGCGCGGGCGCGACCGCCCGCCCGCGGCGCGACACCACCGCCACCGGCTCGCCCTCGGCGACGCCCAGGCGCTGCGCGAGGCGTGGGTGCAGCTCCACGAACGGCCCGGGCGCGGCGGCGTTCAGCTCGTCGACCCGCCGGGTCTGCGCACCGGACTGGTACTGCGAGACGACCCGCCCGGTCGTCAGCACCACCGGGTACTCGTCGTCCGTCTCCTCGGCCGCCGCCCGGTGGGTCACCGGGACGAAGCGGGCCCGCCCGTCGGGCGTGGCGAACCGCTCCAGGAACAGGCGCGGCGTGCCGGGGTGGCCGGGCTCGGGGCAGGGCCAGAAGACGCCGTCCTCCTCGGCGATGCGGCGGTAGCTGATGCCCGCGTAGTCGGCGGGGCCGCCGGCCGAGGCCCGGCGCAGCTCGTCGAAGACCTCCTCGGCGTCGGTGGGGAACCCCTTTTCCCAGCCGAGCCGCTCGGCCAGCGCGTTCAGCACCTCCAGGTCGCTGCGGACGCCCGCGGGCGGGTCGATCGCGCGGCGGCGCAGCAGGACGCGGCCTTCGAGGTTGGTGAGGGTGCCCGTCTCCTCGGCCCACTGCGTGACGGGCAGCACGACGTCCGCGAGCTGAGCCGTCTCGGACAGCACCACGTCCGCGACGGCCAGGAAGTCCAGGGACTCCAGCCGCTCCTGGACGTGGGCGGCGCGCGGTGCGGACACCACGGGGTTGGAGCCCATGAGGAGCAGCGACCTGATGTCCGTGCCGAGCGCGTCGAGCAGCTCGTAGGCGCTGCGCCCCGGCCCCGGCAGCACGTCGGGGTCCACGCCCCAGACCGCGGCGACGTGGGAGCGGGCAGCCGGGTCGTCGAGCTTGCGGTAGCCGGGGAGCTGGTCGGCCTTCTGGCCGTGCTCGCGTCCGCCCTGCCCGTTGCCCTGGCCCGTCAGGCAGCCGTACCCGGACAGGGGGCGCCCGGCGCGCCCGGTGGCCAGGCACAGGTTGATCCAGGCGCCGACGGTGTCGGTGCCCTTCGACTGCTGCTCGGGCCCGCGGGCGGTGAGCACCATCGATTCCGGGGCGTCGCAGAACATCCGGACGGCCTCGCGCAACTGCGGTACGGGCACGCCGGTGATGCGTTCGACGAGCGCGGGCCAGTGGGACATGGCGGCGGCGCGGGCGTCCTCCCAGCCGGTCGTACGGTCCCGGATGAACTCCTCGTCCGTCCGCCCCTCCGCCACGACCAGGTGCAGCAGGCCCAGGGCGAGCGCGAGGTCGGTGCCGGGGCGCGGCGCGATGTGGAGGTCGGCCTGCTCGGCGGTACGGGTGCGGCGCGGGTCGACGACGATGAGCGTGCCGCCGTTCTCCTTCAGCTCGGTGAGGTAGCGCAGGGCCGGCGGCATGGTCTCGGCGAGGTTGGAGCCGACGAGGACCACGCAGCCGGTGCGGGGGATGTCCTCCAGCGGGAACGGCAGCCCCCGGTCGAGGCCGAAGGCCCGCTGGTGGGCCGCGGCCGCGGAGGACATGCAGAAGCGGCCGTTGTAGTCGATCTGGGAGGTCCCGAGGACCAGCCGGGCGAACTTGCCGAGCGCGTACGCCTTCTCGTTGGTGAGCCCGCCGCCCCCGAACACGCCGACGGCGTCCGGCCCGTGGTCCTGCCGCGTGCGCCGCAGGCCGTCGGCGACGGCCCGCAGGGCCTCCTCCCAGGTGGCCGGTTCGAGCCTGCCGGTGGCAGGGCGCCGGACCAGGGGCTCGACCAGCCTGACCCGGGAGGAGAGCACCGCGGGTGCGGTACGTCCCTTACCGCACAGGGCACCCCGGTTCACGGGGAAGTCCGCGCGCTCCACCACCTCGACGCCCGGACCGGCGGCTCGCAGGTTCATGCCGCACTGCAGGGAGCAGTACGGGCAGTGCGTGGGGGTGGTGGCGGTGAGCATGCCCCCGAGCATGCGACGCCCGTGTTACGCCCACGCACCCGACGCATTACGCCCCCGGTACGTCCGGCTCCACCGGGCACCCCGGCCATGGTGAGCGGGGTGGTGACGGTTGACAGCGGGCGGTGGCGGCGGGTGGCGGCGGTGGCAGCCGTAGGCGAGCGGAGGCGCCGGCGGTGGCGGTCGGCGGTGTCGGGGGGCGGCGGTCCGGGGCGGTCGGGAGCGGCGGGGACGCGAGGGGCTGCGGGCGCCGGCGGCCCCGCGCCGCCGGGGTCAGCGGCCGAGCGCGTCGGTGACGCCCCGCTCCTCGGGGCCCAGGAACGTCGGGTCCGGTTCGAACGCCGCGTCCACCGCCGCCTTGCCCGCCGCCACCAGCTCCCGCACCCCGCCGTAGTACCAGACCGAGTCGTGCGGCTCGTCGACGCCGACCCCGTACACGTCGATGCCCGCCTCCCGGCACAGCGCCACGGCCCGCCGGATGTGGAAGCCCTGGGTCACCAGGACCGCCCGGTCGACACCGAAGATCCGCTTCGCGCGCACGCAGGAGTCCCACGTGTCGAACCCCGCGTAGTCACTGACGATCCGCCCGTCCGGCACCCCGCGGTCCGTCAGGTACGCGCGCATCGCGTCCGGCTCGTCGTACTCCGCGCGGCTGTTGTCACCGGTGACCAGGACCACCCTCACCTTGCCGTTGCGGTACAGCTCCGCCGCCGTGTCGAGGCGGTGGGCGAGGTACGGTGTCGGCCGGCCCTTCCACAGCCCCGCGCCGAAGACGACGGCGACGTCGTGGGCCGGGACCTCGCCGGCGCTGCGCAGCCGGCTGTCGGCGACGGCGTGCATCCACGTCGCGGGCGTGAGCGCCAGCACGCACCCGAGCATGACGCCCTGCACCAGCCGCCGCTTGCCCCGCCGGCTCCTGGGCAGCGGCAGCGGCCACCTGCGTCGCATGTACGGACCTCCTGCCGGTGTTCCCGTCCCCGTCCCTTCGTCGAGACGCGGAAAGGGGGCGGTCGGTTCAGCCTCCGGCGGGCTGAGGTCGCGGCGGGCTCTGCCTGCGGGCCGGTTCCGCCCGCTGCGGCTTCAGCCCGCGGCCGGCTCGGTTCCCGGCGGTCGCCGCCCGTACAGCAGGTTCGCCAGCCCGGCGCCGGCCAGTCCGCCGACGAGCTGGGCGGCGACGAAGCCCGGGAGGGAGGCCGGGGCGATGCCGGTGAAGGAGTCGGTCAGGGACCGGCCGACCGTCGCGGCCGGGTTGGCGAACGACCCCGACGACGTGAACCAGATCGCCGCCCCGATGTACGCGGCGACCGCCACCGGCGTGAGCGACGCCCGGCCGATCCGGTCCAGGCCCTGGATCAGCAGGACCAGCCCGGCCGTGGCGACCGTCTCGCCGAGCAGCAGGTGCCCGTCGGACCGCACCTGGGTCGACCAGCTGCCGGGGGCCCGCCCGAACATCGCCTCGGCGAGCAGCGCGCCGGCGACCGCGCCGGCCAGCTGGGCGGCGATGTAGACCGCCGCCTCCCGGCCGGTCAGTCCGTCCCGGGCGCGCCGGCGCGTCCACCAGACGCACAGGGTGACGACCGGGTTGAGGTGCGCCCCGGAGACCGGCGCGAACAGCGCGATGAGCAGGCCCAGTCCGATCGCCGACGCCAGCGAGTTGGCCAGCAGCCGCACGCCGATGTCGTCGCTGAGGCCGCTGGCCTGCAGTCCGGAGCCGACGATGACGGCGACCAGGGCCGCGCTGCCGACCGATTCGGCGACCGCACGGCGGGGCAGTGCCCGGTCCGTTGACATGTGTACCCCCCAAGTCCGGTGTACGGAAAATATATTCCGTTCTTCGGAAAGTGCGACAGGGGGCAGGGGAAGGACTGGCACGTCTGACAGGATCCCGGCATGGACCTCGGCAGATCCGCCCGCAACAACGCCGCGTGGTGTGCCGCCATGTGCCGCGCCCACGGCCTGTCCGGCGGCACCGCCGACGCCCGCGCCTGGACGAGCCCGCGCCGGACGCCGCCGTACTACCCGGACGCCGTGACCCTCGCCCCGGGCCTCACACCGCACGACGTACGGGACGTGCTGGACGCCGTGGACCGGCGCGCCCCCGGGTGCTCGGTCAAGGACAGCTTCGCCGAACTGGACCTCACCGGCCACGGCTTCACGCTGCTCTTCGAGGCCCAGTGGATCCACCGGCCCGCGGACCTTCCCGCGCCGGCAGGACCGGCCCCCGGTGAGGCGGCCTGGCGGCCGGTCCGTACCCCCGCCGCACTCGCCGCCTGGGAGGCGGCGTGGAGCGACGGGGACCCGAGCGGCCTGTTCCGCCCGGCGCTGCTGGACGACCCGTCGACCACGGTCCTCGCCGGGCACGCGCCCGACGGCCGTATCGTCTCCGGAGCCGTCGTCAGCCACGCCGCCGGCGTCGCGGGCGTCTCCAACCTCTTCGGCGGCGCGGCCGCCTGGCCCGGGTGCCTCGCCGCGATCGCCGCCCGCCTGCCGGGGACGCCGGTCGTGGGGTACGAACACGGCGACGACCTCGACGCCGCCCTGCGTCACGGCTTCACGGCCACCGGCCCGCTGCGCGTCTGGCTGTCCACGCAGGCCGCGCCGGACGGCGACGACGCCCATGCCGCCGACAGCAGGGAGCGGGCCGCCGCCGACACGTAGACCGACGCGGCCAGCCACGCCCGGGCGAAGGCGTCCGGATCGGCGGGCGTCAGGCGCCCCAGCACATCCCGGCCGCGGGCCGAGGCGGCCTCCTCCAGCGCCCGGGCGCAGTCGGCCCCGGTGGTGAGGCCCACCGCCCGCAGCCGGCGCGGCAGTTCACCGTCGGCAGCGGCGGCCGTGACGGCCCGGCCGCCCGCCACCGTACGGTCCACCGCCCGGCGCAGCAGGTCCAGCTCCAGCGGCAGCGCGCCCGGTGCCGCCGGTCCCGGCCCGCCCGGAGGCGTCGGCGCGGCGGCCACGGGGGGTATGTCCGTGCGGTGCAGCCTGCGCAGGCCGAGGTCGGCGCGGACCGCCTCCCCGTCGTGCCCCGTCCAGGACGCGGCCAGCGCACGCACCCCGCCGGGCCGGTCCGGCGCCATCCGGGCGATCAGCCGCAGCCGCAGCCCCGGCCGGCCTGCCAGCAGCCGCAGGTTCTCGGCGTACGGCAGCTCCGGCCGCTCGTCCGGCGCGTACAGCGACACGGCCGGCCCGCCCTCCACCGCGAACGCGGGGCCACCGCCGGCCGTGGCCGCCGCCATGACCGTCCCGTCGAGGAACAGCAGGTCGCCCCCCGCCCCCCGCTCGTCGTCGGGCAGGTCCCACCAGTCCAGGGCCGCGTCCAGCTGGGCGGCCGGCGGACGCCGCCACAGCGCGTCGAGCGGCGGCTCGTGCCAGGAGCATCCCGCCGCCCGTACGGAACGGACCTGCCCGCCACCGCCGATCCGCCCGTCCGCCGAGACCGTCGGCGAGGTGAGGATCACCCCGCCCCCGTCGCCCAGCTCCCGCAGCGGCAGCGCGGAGCCTCCCGGGACGAGGGCCGTGCCGGCCGCCTGCACGGCCCGCTCCGGGCCGCCGGGCGCCACGTCGGAGACCGTGCGCAGCGCACCGTCGGGCGTCACGGCGTACGCGGTCGCGCCCGCGTACCCGGACGCCGTGACGACCGGCTCGGTGAACAGCCCGTACAGCCGCAGCGGCCGGGTGGGCCGGTACGGGCGCCGCGCCGCGCCCGCCGCCCGGTGCGGCCGCTGCACCGCGTCCAGCAGCGCGGCCAGGTCCGCGGACAGCTCCGGCAACCGGAACGCCGGGTCCTCGGAGCGCGCCTCACCGAGCCGCCGCGCCACGCGCACCGCGACCGCGGCGGGCCGGGGCAGCCCGGCGAGGCGGGCGGAGTGCGCCGCGTGCAGCACCTCGGCGCGGACCACGGCCCCCGCCCCGCTCACCCCGGCCACCAGCACCCCCACCGCGGCGTCCCCGAGCGCCCGCAGGGCCGCGTCCTGCGCACCGGTGAGCGGTGCGCCCGTCCCGTCACCGGCCCGTCCGATGCCGCCGGGCTCACCGGCTTCGGCGGGCTCGGGGGACGTGCCCGACGTGTCCGGCCCGGTCCCGCCGGTCCCGCCGGACGCGCCGGATGCGCCGGACGCGCCGGGCCGGGGCTGCCCGGCGCTCACGGGTACGGCGCCGCTCCCGGCGGCCGCAACGTCCGCGTCCGAGGCGTACCCGGCGTCCGAGGCGTTCCCGGCCTTCGCGGCGGGCGGCGCCGGGTCCGCCGGGTCGGGCGGGAGGGCCGGGTCGGTGGCGTCGGATGCGAGGGCGTCGGGCTCCGCGAGGGGCGCGAGGGACAGGACCGCCGCGCGGTGCAGGCACGCCGGGGCCAGCAGGCAACTGCACACCGCCCCCTCCGCCGACGCCACCACGCCGCCCGCGGTCGTCGTCAGCGTCACCACCGTGTCGTCACCGGCACTGACCCGCACACCGTCCGCCACCCGCTCCACCGGCCAGTCGGCCGCCTTCGCCACCGCGCCGTCCACGCGCTTGCGCAGCCGCGCGGGCAGCAGGTCGAGCGCGGTGGCCGCCACCTCGGCGACCACCGGGGGAAGAACCGTCACCGCTGCGTACCTCCTACGCGTTCGCCGACCCAGCGGGCCAGTTCGAGAGGGCTGAGCGCGGCGACCGGCATGCCCGCCGCCACCAGCTGTCCGGCCACGCCCGCCGAGTACCGGGGCCGCCCCTCGTCGTCGAGCGAGGCGCAGCCGAGGACGTGGCAGCCCGCGTCCACCAGGGCCCGCACCTCCGCCAGGAGGGGCCCGACCGGGCCGCCCTCCTCGAAGTCGCTGACCAGGACGACGAGGGTGCGCGACGGCACCGTGACGAGCCCGCGGGCGTGCCGCAGGCCCCGCGCGATGCTGGTGCCGCCGCCGACGCGGACCTCCAGGAGGAGGCTCAGCGGGTCCTCGACGTGGCCCGTGAGGTCCATCACCTCGGTGGAGAAGGCCACGAAGTGCGTACTGAGCGACGGGACCCCGGCCAGGACGGACGCGGTCAGCGCCGACCAGATGGTGGACGCCTCCATCGACCCCGAGACGTCCACGACCAGGACGAGCCGCCAGTCCGTCTGCCGTCGCGCCCGGGTGCGGAACACGGGCCGCTCGGGCAGGACGGTCACCGCGCCGGTCGCGGGGTCGCGGCGCGCGGACACCAGGTTCGCCCGCAGCGTGCGCTCCAGGTCGAGCGGGCCACCGGGGCGCCGCGTGGGACGCGGGTGCGCGAGCCCGCTCACCGCGGGGCGCAGCCGGTTGGCGAGGGCCCGCGTCAACTCCCGTACGAGCCGGGCGACCAGCGGCCGCAGCCGGGCCAGCCGGTGTTCGGGCAGGCCGCCCGCGTACGAGAGCACCGTGCGCAGCAGCTCCACCGAAGGTTGGGCCGCCGCCGGGTCGAGCTCCATGGCGGCGTCGAGGCGCCCGGCGTCGGCGGCGGCCGCGAGGACCTCCTCGCGCACGCCGGGCCCGAACAGCGACGCCAGCTCCTGCGACCACGCCCGCACGTCCGGGAACGCCGCCTCGCTTCCGCCACCCGGCCCGCCGGCCTCCTCGCCCCGGGAACCCTCGCCGTGGCCGCGCCCGTACAGCTCGTCGAGCGCCCTGGCGAGCCGGCCGGCCGCCGCGCCGAGCCCCTGCGCCCGGCCGAGCACCAGCCGCCACCGCTCCCCGGGCGTCAGCGCCACCGACCCGCCGGCGAAGCCGGCGCGACCCCCGGAACTCCCGGCGGAAGCGGCGGCATCGGCAGCCCCGGCGGAATCGGCAGCCCCGGCGGCGTCGGTGGCACCAGTGGCATCGCCAGCCCCATCAGCCCCGCCAACCGCGGTGGCATGAGCGGCGGAACCGTCACGCCCGCCGGGCGCCTCCTGCGCACCGCCCGTACCACCCGCACCGCCCGGGGCCGCGCCCAGTCCTCGCCGTGCCAGCGCCTCACGCCCCGCCAGGTCCGCCAGGGCGAGCCGGGCGAGCGCCGCCGGGTCCGGCACCGCGTCCGGCAGCGAGCCGGGGGCGAGCCCCGTGCGGTCCTCGACCGCCGCCAGCAGCCGGGAACGGGCCGCGGGCGACAGCGTGTCGAAACCGGCGCGCAGTGCGGGCAGCCGGTCCAGGAAGGCGCGGTCCGGCCAGGTCTCCACCCGCTCCAGCAGCGGGTCCAGCGCCCGGCCCGTCTCCAGCAGCGGACCCGCCGCGAGGAGGGCGCCGCGCAGCAGCCCGGAGAGCTCCGACCGCAGCTCCGGCGTCGTCGCGCCGTCCGCCCGGGAAGCGAGCCGCACCCCGAAGTCCCCCGCGCCCCGCTGCCCCAGCAGCACCCGCGCCGCACCGGCCGCCCCGCGGATCAGCGGGGTGGCGTGCGCGTCCAGCCGGGCGAGCGCGTCGGCGAGCCGCAGGCCCCCGCCGGCCGCGGCGGCGGCCTGCCCGGCCAGGCCGACGAGCGCGCGGGCGTCCTCCGGGTCCGTGGACCCGGCGAGCCCGTCCAGCGCGCGGACCCCGGCCCCGGCCAGCTCCTCGTACGCCGCGTCCACCCCGTCGGCGCACCACCCCTCCGGCAGGCCCGGCACATGGCCGGACCGGATGCGGTCCAAAAGGGCCAGCCCGTCCAGCAGTTGGGGCAGCGTCCCGGAGGCCGGCAGCGTGACGGCCGTCTCCGCGAGCCGCTCGGCGGCGAGCCCGGGCAGCGCGCACCGCGCGGCCGCGCCCAGCCCGTCCAGGGTCTCCGCCGCGGTGGGGCCGCCCTCCCGCACCTGCGCGGCGTGCCGCTGCCGCAGCACCCCTGCGGCGGCCTGCTCCAGGGTCACCCCGTGCACGCCCGCCACATCGAGCATCGCCGCGGTCGACGGCGTCCAGGCCACCGTCCAGCGGGTGGTGAGCGCGGCGGCACCGCCCACGCCCGCGACCCCGGTCTCCTCCCCGTACGGCACCCCGCACACCGCGAGCCGCCGCAGACAGACCTCGCGCTCGCGGTCCAGGTCCCCGCGCAGCGCGTCCAGCCGCAGCTCGCGCCGCGCGGGCGCATCCGGCGCCGGCAGCGACAACCGCGCCAGCAGCGCCTCCACGTCAGGGCCCAGCCCCGAGCGCGGCGTCCCGGGCGCGAGCCGCCCGCGCCGCTCGCCGACCAGCACCTTCTCCATCGCGGCGGCGACCACCCGGCCCCGCCCGTACAGCTGGCCCTGCGTCAGCACCGACTGGGCCGCCTCCACCAGCTCCCCCCGGCCGGCGGCCGGCAGCCCGCGCAGGCTCGCCACGTCACGGGCGAGGCGCACCACTTCCCGCGCGTCGGCCGGGCCGCTCGGGTGCCCCGCGGCGCGGACGGCCGCGCAGATCCGTACCGCCGACGACAGCAGCAGCTCGTCCAGCCGGGCGGGGTCGCCCCCGGCGAGGTACACGCCGCGCTGCCACTCCGGGTCCCGGATGCCCGCCGGGTAGCCGGAGCGCTCGTCCAGCAACCCGTACGCGTACGGGACGAGCGACGTCACCACCCCGCCCGCGGCCCCCTCTTCGGCGACCGTCCCCTCCGCGGCACCGCCGCGCGGCACTCCGGGCAGCAGGGCCGGAGCGTGGAACGCGCCGATCACGGCCGCGGCGCGCCGGTCCGCGTACGTGGCCAGGCGGCGGCGCATGTGCGCCTCGCGCCGCAGGTCGTACGGGTCGACGGTCTCCTGGTCCGCCCGCAGCGCCCAGCCCACCAGCAGCGCCGCACGCCGCAGCGCCTCGGGCGACGCGCCCGGCGCCGCGGCCTCCACGAGCCGGTCCCACAGGTCGTCCCCGGACCGGCCGCCCGCCCTGGCCCGCAGCGCGGCCGCCACACCGTGCCGCCCCGCCCCGCCGCGCGGGCTCGGACCGTCCGGGCCCGCGGCGTGCGGCACCGCGGCGTCCGGACCCGCGTCCCGCACGGCGGCAGCACCCCGGGCCCCCAGCGGCAGGTCGAACGGCACCACCTCGACCCCCGCCTCCCGCGCCCAGCGGATCGCGGCCAGCTCCGGCGAGAACTCCGCGAACGGCAGGAACACCAGCCCGCCCGCACCGCCGCTGCCCGCCAGCGCCACCGGCGGCACCGTCGCCGGATCCGCCAGCCACGGGAGCCACGGAGCGAACTCCTCCGGCAGTTCCACCAGCACCACCTCCGGTGCCGCCCGCGCCAGCATCGCCGGGACCGCCGCCGCGAGCGCGGGGGAGTGGTGGCGCACCCCGATCAGGAACGGGTCGCGGCACTCCGCCAGCTCCTGCGCGGCACGGGCGGGACCGGGCTCAGGTGAGCTCATCGCGCAGCTCCCACAGCGTCCGCCACAGCGGAGCCCCGCCCTCCGCACGGCGGCGCACCGGCCCGTCCCAGTACCCCAGCAACCGCGCGTGGTCGGCCGGGTCGTCCTTGCGGACGGTTCCCAGGAGATGGCCCGGGAGCGTCCGCACCACATCCCGGCCGTTGCCCAGGTACGCCGCGCCGAGGCCCATGGAGGCGGCGACCTGCACGGCCTCCGCCGTCGACATGACCGTGGACGGCCGCTCCACCTCCCAGCCCTCCGCACTGCGCCCGGTGCGCAGGTCCCGGAACGCGGTGACCAGCGCCTCCAGCACCGCCTCGTCCAGCGTGAACTCCGCGCCACCGCGGACCAGCGCCGCCGTGGCCTGCCCGCGCACCAGCTCCGTCTCGGCCGCCAGGTCGTCGATCGGGCCGACCGTCTCGAAGTTGAAGCGCCGCTTCAGGGCGGCGGACATCTCGGAGACGCCCCGGTCGCGCAGGTTGGCCGTGGCGATCAGCGTGAAGCCGGGCGCGGCGTGCACCGTGGCGTCCTCGCCCTCCTCGCCGGTCCCCGCCAGCTCCGGTACGGACATGCGCCGTTCGGACAGCAGCGAGACCAGCGAGTCCTGCACCTCGGGCAGGCAGCGGGTGATCTCCTCCACCCGGGCGACCGCGCCGCGCACCATCGCCGTGAGCACCGGCGACGGCACCAGCGCCTCCCGGCTGGGCCCCTTGGCCAGCAGCATCGCGTAGTTCCAGCCGTACCGCAGCTGGTCCTCGGTGGTACCCGCGGTGCCCTGCACGGTGAGCGTGCTGCTGCCGCAGACGGCGGCCGCCAGCAGCTCGGACAGCATGGACTTGGCGGTGCCCGGCTCGCCGACGAGCAGCAGGCCCCGCTCCCCGGCCAGCGTCACCACGCACCGCTCCACCAACGCCCGGTCACCCACGAACTTCCGCGAGACGGCCATCGCCCTGCCGTCGGGCGCGGTCAGCTCCTCGCCGCCCGACCCGCACACGAACACCACCACCGCGCGCGGGGTCAGCCGCCACCCCGGCGGCCGCGGCCCGTCGTCGTACGCCGCCAGGAACGCCAGCTCCTCGGCGTACCGGTCCTCCGGCAGCTCCACCTGCCGCTGCCGCTTCCCGTCCGTCACCGTCACCGTCATCGCCGTCCTCCCCGGCCCCGGCCGCCACCGCGGCCCTCGAACTCCTCGTATCCGGGCACGTCACCGTCGACGACCCGGCGCCACGCCGCCGCGTACAGCGCGGCCACCGGGCGGTCCGGCACCACGAAGCCGTACGGGTCCCACCGCAGCAGCTCCCACTTCCACTTCTCCAGCGGCAGCCGCGGAGCCTTGAGCTCCAGCCAGCCGCCGGGCAGGAACAGCGACCGGCCCGCGCGGGCCCGCTTCGCCTCCACCACCAGGTCGGTGGCGGCCAGTTCGGCCCGGGCCTTCTTCAGCCGCGCCGGCTTCCAGCCCGTCCACTGCGCCTGCTTGCGGTCCGTCGGGTCCGGCAGCGCCAGCAGCATCAGGTACAGCGCGGCGGCGTCCTGCGACAGCCCCAGCCGCCCGGCCGCCTCGTCCACCAGCTCCGGCACGCTGTTCACCGGGTGCTGCGCCGCCCCCGCGGCACCATGCGCCGGGCTGTCGGCCGTCACCAGCTCCTCGAACCCGTCGCTCAGCAGCGTCCGCACCGCCTCCAGCTGCGCCGACGGCCGGGAGACGGCCGCCAGCAGCGTCAGCGCCGGATGGTCCGGGCCGCCCTGCTCGCTCGCGCCCGGCAGCACCGCCGCCGGCCGCAGCCACACCGTCTCCCACTGGGACCCGTACGGCGTCGGTGTCAGCACCAGCGCGTCCGACACCTCGACCAGGCCGTCCTTCGTCGCGCCGCCGGTGGCCGGCAGCCCGTGCGCCTCGCGCAGCCGCAGCGCCGTGGCCTTGCCCTCGTGGTCCCAGTCGACGCCCAGGGCGAGCAGCAGCCCGGGATCGGCCAGCCGCTCGCGCAGCATCCGCAGCGTCACCGGCAGCACCGCGCGCAGCGGGTCACCGAACGGCAGCCGGTAGGCGAGCCAGCGCAGCATCGCCAGGTATGCCGGGATCGTGGGCCCGTCGAGCAGCTTCGCCGGCTCCACCGGGTCGAGCCGGCCCAGCTCCGCGTTCATCCGCTGCTCGGTACGGCCGGTGAGCTGCGGCTGCGCCTCCGGGTTGAGCACGCAGTCGAGCAGGCGTTCCTGACGGGTCTCCGTGACCGCGAGGGCGACCAGCCCGGGCGGGGCGGTCCGCCGCCTGCCGCGTGCGCGGATCCAGGCGTCGGCCAGCGGTCCGAGGTCGAAGCCGGACTCCCACAGCCCGGGCACGGCAGCCGCGTCGGCGGGCACCAGCAGCGCGGTGAAGCGCTGCCGTTCGTCGAGGGTCAGCTCCCTGAGGCCGTTGCGCGCGGCCTCCGCCTCGGCCTTCTTCGCGCCGAGGGGAGCCAGCAGCCCGGGGGGCAGCAGCGCGTCACCGCGCCAGCTGTCCAGGCCCGGCAGACCGAGCAGCACCAGCGCGCCGGCCGGGGCGCTGACGCCCACCCGCTCGGCGAACTCCACCGCCTGCTCGGGCCGGTAGGGCAGCGGGCCCTTCTCCCGGGCCAGTTCGACCAGGCGCCGCAGCACCGGGGCCAGCGGCGGGTCCTCCCGGTGCCCGAGCACCTCGGCGGCGTCCAGCGTGAACCCGTCCCACGCGCCGAACACGCCCGCCGGGTCGTACTCCAGGCCCATGTAGTACCCGTGGTGCTCGTCCGTCAGGCGGTGGGCCACCAGCACCATCCGCCGCGCACCCGACCGGTGCACCTCGCCCGTCCGCTGCGTGCCCGCCGGACGCGGTGCCTTCAGCTGCACGGTGCGCAGCCGCCCGCGCGGATCCGCCAGCACCGGCTCACCGTCCGCCGTCACCGAGCAGGCCAGTTCGAGGAACTCCAGCAGTGCAGCCCGGCGTGTCTCGTCCGTCACCACCGCCGACGCCCGCACCGCCAGTGCCGCGAGTCCGCGACCGATGAACGCCGGCCAGGGCAGCGCCGTCGCGGGCATCCTCACCTTCGCCGGCAGGCTGTCGTCCGCCGCTCCCAGGACCGCCGCCACCCCGCGGAGCTGATCGACCCCGGTGTGCGGGGCGGTGCCGTGCGGGTTGTAGCCGTACGCGTGGTGCCCGGCGCCCAGGCCGGCCATGGCGACGCTCAGCACGCTGTCGACCGCGTGCCGCACCGGCTCCTCCTCCGGCTGCTGCTCCCGGCGGCCGGCCTTCTCCGCGATCGCCGCCAGCCGCTTGCCGCACCGGGCCGCCTCCGCGACGATCCCCGCGACACCGGTGACCAGCCCCGGGTGCGTCAGCTCCGGCAGCACCCGCGCCACCGCCCCGGCGGGCGCGGCGCCCTCCGCCACGGCCGCCAGCAGCGCCTCGGCGTCCGCCTCGGTGACCGCCCGCAGCCGCGCCGAGCCCCGCTCGTCCCGCGGCCGCAGCGCGTGCCAGTACGCCAGCGGCGGCACCAGCGGCATGCCCTCGGCGTACCGGTCCCCCCGGTCGCACAGGCGCACCGCGGCGACCCGCACGCCGTCCTCGTCGTACAGGTCGACGACCGGGTCGAACTGCCGCGTCTCGCGCGGGTGCAGCACCGCCCCGCCCGGCAGCCGCAGGGGCGGCAGCGGGATGCCCGCCGAGGGGTGGATGTGCCGTGCCCGCGGTGCCGGGACGGCCGGGCTGCGGGTGCCGTCCACCGAACAGGCCGTCATGGTGCCCGCCTCGTGGTCGTGCAGCAGCCACCAGCCGAGCAGGCCGTCCTTGCTGCCGAACGGCGAGGACTCCATGCCGGGCTGCGCGGGCAGCAGCACGCAGTAACTCTGCAGCAGCCGCTGCCCGTCCGCCGCGCCGGCCAGCGCCGAGTCGAAGAAGGCCGGCGCCGCCGCCCGGCCGCGCCGCGCGGTCGCGGGGTCGTACTCCCACCAGTTGCCCTCGTGCAGCACCCACACCGAGATGCCGTCGGAGGCGACCGGCCGCCGCTCCTCGGCGAACGAGGTGTCCCCGGGGTGCACCGGCCGGCCGCCGTAGCAGCGGCCGCCGCCGGGCAGCCCCAGCGACGTCGTGTGCACCGCGCCCCAGTGGTCGCCCAGCGCACCGGTCGGGGTGAACACGTCGGCGGGCCGCCCGGACCACACCGCGCGGCGCTCGGCCCCGTGCCCGTTCGCCACCAGCCACTGGCCGTCCACGTAGCGCACGGTGGGCTGGTCCCAGTGGTTGGTCCTCGGCACGGGCAGAGTCAGCGTGCGCACGTCCAGCGCCGCGTCGGGGCCGATCGCCGCCACCTCGTTGCCGTTGCGCACGACGAGGGCGGGCCAGGCGTCCGCGGTGCGGTACCACTGCTCGGAGAGGAAGGGACGCCGTCCCCGCCCGGTCGTCTGCGCGTCGACCGTGCCGAGCTTCGGCAGGGTCTCCTCCAGCGCGGGCCAGCCCAGCTCGTCCAGGATCCCCGCGCACAGGGTCCGCCGCAGCGCGGCGACGGGTGTGACGGCGGTGATCCGCTCCACCGCGGCCGGAGCCGTGGCCAGCACGGACGGGGAGGTGAACGCTGCCAGCCGGGTCAGCTGCTCGTCCAGCTCCGGCAGACCGAACGGCCGGGCCAGGCCGTCGGCGAGCTCCGTGAGCCAGTCCGCGACGACCGTCGACAGCGCCGGGTGCTCCACGACGCGGCGCAGCCGGCGCGTGGACTCGGCCCCGTCTCCCGCCAGGTGCTCCACGGACCGGCGCAGCAGCGCGCCGAACCGCTCGTCGGCGACGAGCGCCGCCAGGTCCCGGCGGCCCTCCGCCTCGTCCCGCAGCCAGCCCGCCAGGTCCAGGTGCCCGGTGGTGGCCCCGGGCTCCGGCGGCTCCACCGGGACACCGCGCGCCAGGCACAGGTCGAGCAGGTCGATGTCGGCGTCGACGCGCCAGCTGCCGCCCCGCAGCAGCCGCACCGGCACCCCGTCCGCGGCGAGCCGGTCCGCGAGCCGCTCCACCAGCGCCAGCTCGGCGGCGAGTCGCGAGGTGCGTCCGTAGCCGCGCTGCCGGTGCGCCGCCCAGGCCGTGAGCCACGGGGCCGCCGGGACCGTGCCGTCCAGCAGCAGTCGGGTCGCGCCGCAGCCGTCCAGCAGCGCCAGCCACGACGCCTCGAACTCCGCCCGGTGGTCGCCGCCGGCCGTCGGCATCAGGTGCAGCAGCCGCTCCTGCACCGCCCGGTCCTCGGCCGCGACCGCCGACAGCGCGGGCAGCGCCGCCTTCCAGAAGCTCACCGCGGCCCGGCTCACCGACCCGGTGTGGACGATCTCGGCCAGCAGCGACCGCTCCTCGGCGGCCACGTCGAGCCGCGCCGCCTTCGCCAGCCGCCGCAGGTCCTCCAGCATCCCGGCGTACGGCGGCAGCCCGGCCGCGCACCGCTCCAGCGACAGCGTCCGGAACTGCGCGTACGCCTCCGGCGCCGACAGCCGGGCCGCCAGGCCCCTGGCGTGCTCGCGCAGCGCCTTCCCGCTCAGCGCGCCCGCCCCGGCGAACTCGAGGAACACCTCCCGCAGCCGCGCCTCGTCCACCGCCAGCGCGTGGCGCTGCTCGGCGGCGCGCGCCCTGCCGAAGAACAGCGACGCGTACGACCGCGACTCGGCGGCCAGGAACAGCCGCGCCACCTGCTCGTAGTACGTCGGCAGGAAGTGCGGAACCGAGCGGTCGAGCCGCTCGCCGATGTCCTCGAAGCCCTCCTTGGCGAGCCCCGGCTTGGTGCCGACGAGCCGCGCCAGCCGCTCCATCTCCTTGACCACCGCCAGCGCGTGGTGGCCGTTGTCCGGGTCGTGCACCAGCGCCCAGGCCGGGAAGCCCAGCGCCTGCCGCCTCACCCGCCCCACCCGCTCGGGCCCCGGCCCGCCGGTGAAGCCCAGGTACTCCAGGGACAGGTCCTCGGCCGGCCCGATCGCCTCGGGCACCAGCCGCACCACCGTGCGCCCCTCCAGCGCCGGATGCGCGTACGCCCGGGCGGTCAGCACATCGACGTTCCCGTCCCCCGCGCCGTCCGGCGCCCCGGCCGTCCGCGCCGGCGGCAGCACCGCGCCCGCGTCCAGCAGCAGGTCCGCCCGTCCCCCCGGCGTCCCGTTCCCCGCTCCGCTCATCGCTTGTCCCCCTCCTCGTCCACCACACGGCCCGCGTACACCAGCGCGGCCATCCGCTCGCCCTCGGACCAGGCGACCGGTCCCACCTCCGCGAGCGGCAGCCGCCGCCCGGCCCGGTCGCGCCACTCCAGCGCGCCGGTCTCCGTCTCCGCCTCCGGGTACTCGTCACCCAGCCAGTACGCCGCCTCCAGCGGCACCCCGCCCTCCACCAGCGGGCACACCGCGTACCCCCCGCGGACCCGGAACCCCAGGGAGGCCGCCCGCGACGTCGCGTGCCGCAGCTCCGTGAACCGCCCCCGCGCGTACGCGTCCCAGCCCGACGCCCCGTCGGCCAGGCGCTCCGGCCGCCGCCACACCTCGCGGAACAGCTGCTGCGCGCCCTGCTCGACCCCCAGCTCGACCGCGAACTCGCGCAGGTCGTCCAAGTCCTCCAGCAGGAGCACCGGGTGGGGTATGAGCACCGCCTCGACGCCCTGCTCCGCGCCCAGCCGCACCGAGTCGCCGTCCAGGTCGACGACGCCCAGCCCGCGCGCCGGATCCGGATCCGCGTCCCGCAGGAACCCCGCGCGCGCCACGTCCGCCGAGCCGTCCGCGCCCACCGGCGCCACGACCAGGTCCCGCAACGCCCCCTGCCACGCCGTGTCCGGCCACACCCGGGCCAGCAGCGCCACCGGAACCGGCAGCGACCGCACCAGCCACGCGTCCACCTGTTCGCGGCACTCGCGTTCGTGCCGTTCCAGCCACTCCGCCAGCTGCCGCAGCCGCACCACCCGGGCGTCGTCCCGCAGCTTCGCCGGCACCTGCTTCAGCGTGCGTCCCGCCCCGTTGCGGCACACCACCCGCGTGCCGTCCAGCGTGACGGCGTACCCGTCACTCTCCGTATCGATCCAGCCCATGGCGAGACCGCCTCCCCGACCTTCCGGTTCCGATGTCGATCACGGTAGGGGAGGGGTCTGACAACACCGCCGCCAGCTCCGTGAGCCGGTGGAAAACACCCGTCACGCCCCCGCAACGGCCCGGCAACCTGCGCCCGCGACCATCGGTCCATGACGGAGCAGGCAGACCGAGCCGCGTGCACCTTCGACTCCACCGCCGAGCTGCTCACCCGCATCACCACCCAGCTCGGCACGCAACTGCACCACCTCCACCGCAACGGAACGCGCAGGCACATGAGCACACCCCAGAGCCCCACCCTCGTCGCCGTCGCGCACGGCAGCCGCGACCCGCGCGCCCTGCGGACCGTGACCGCGCTGCTCGACCGGGTGCGCGCACTGCGGCCCGGCCTGCGCGTACGCCTCGGGCACATCGAACTGAACGCCCCGCTGCTCACCGACACGCTGGACGAGCTCGCGGACCGCACCGCCCGGGAGGGCGGCGGCGAGGCCGTCCTCGTACCGCTGCTGCTCAGCCGCGGCCACCACGTCAAGCACGACCTGCCCGGCGCCGCCGCCGCGGTGCGGGACCGGCTGCGCGTCCGCGTCGCCGCCCCGCTCGGCCCGCACCCGCTGCTCGTGGAGGCGCTCGCCGACCGGCTCACCGAGGCCGGCTGGACCGCCGGGGACCGCGCCGGCGTCGTCCTCGCCGCCGCGGGCTCCCGCGACCCCGAGTCGGCCGCCGACACCCGCCGCACCGCCCGCCTCCTCTCCGAACGGCTCGGCGGCGTGCCCGTCCTCCCCGCCTACGCCTCCGCCGCCGCACCCACCGTGGCGCAGGCCGTCCGCGCCCTCGCGGCCCGCGGCCGCCACCGCACCGCCGTCGCCTCCTGCTTCACCGCCCCCGGCCTGTTCGCCACCCGCAGCGCCGCCGCCGCGCCGTGGACCGCGGCCGAACCGCTCGGCGCCCACCCGGCCATGGCCCGGCTCGTCCTCCACCGGTACGACGAGGCCGTCGCCGCCGCCGTCCCGCACGCCCACCCGCAGCCGCTGGAACTCGCCTCCGCTTGACGGGTTCGCCGTCAGTCCCTGCGGTTACCTTCAGTGCATGAACGGCATCCTGGAAGGGCCCGACGAGACGGCGCACCACTACGACGAGACGGCGACCGAGCGCTGGGCCGCCGAGCCCGACAAGCGGCCCGGCCGCACCGCGTTCCAGCGCGACCGCGCCCGGGTGCTGCACTCCGCCGCCCTGCGCCGCCTGGCCGGAAAGACCCAGGTCGTCACCCCCGGCTCCCGCAGCCTCGCCTGGGACGCCAGCCCCCGCACCCGGCTGACCCACTCCCTGGAGTGCGCCCAGGTCGGCCGCGAGCTCGGCGCCGCGCTCGGCTGCGACCCCGACCTCGTCGAGGCCGCCTGCCTGGCGCACGACATGGGCCACCCGCCGTTCGGGCACAACGGCGAGCAGGCCCTCAACGACGTCGCCAAGGACTGCGGCGGCTTCGAGGGCAACGCCCAGTCGCTGCGGCTGCTCACCCGGATCGAACCCAAGCGCTTCGTGCCGGACCCGCGCACCGGCGAGCTGGTCAGCGTCGGCCTGAACCTCACCCGCGCCACCCTTGATGCCGCCACCAAGTACCCCTGGCCCCGCGGCGCCCACCCCACCGACCCCGGCTCGCCCAAGTTCGGTGTGTACGAGGACGACCTGCCCGTCTTCGCGTGGGCCCGGCAGGGCGCGCCCGGCCACCGCAAGTGCTTCGAGGCCCAGGTCATGGACTGGTCCGACGACGTCGCGTACTCGGTGCACGACTTCGAGGACGGCCTGCACGCCGGGCACATCGACCCCAACCTGCTGCTGGCCGAGCCGGAGCGTGCCGACATCTGGCGCGTGGCCGTCGGCCGGTACGTACCGGAGGACACCGACCCGCAGGAGCTCGCCGAGGCCCTGGACCGGCTCGTCGGGCAGGAGTGGTGGCCGCACGGGTACGACGGGACGGCCATCGCCCAGGCCCGCCTGAAGGACGCCACCAGCCAGCTGATCGGCCGCTTCTGCACGGCTGCCGAGGGCGCCACCCGCCGGGCCCACGGATCGGGCCGCCTCACCCGGTACGCCGCCGAGCTCGTCGTCCCCCGGGAAACCCGCAACGAGTGCGCGGTGCTCAAGGCGGTCGCCGACCGGTACGTCATGCAGCGCGCCGAGCAGGAGGCCCTCCGCGCCGACCAGCGCATCGTCCTCGCCGAGCTCGCCGAGGCGCTGACCGCGCGGGCCCCCGAGGGGCTGGACCCGCAGTTCCGCGCCCTGTTCGACGCGGCGCCCGACGACCGCGCCCGCAAACGCGTCATCGTCGACCAGATCGCCTCGTTCACCGACGCCTCGGCCCGCACGCTGCACGCCCGCCTGGCGGCGCGCCGCTGACCCGCCGGGCCCGCGGGCACCCCCCGGGCGGCGCGGCGTAGCGTGGAAACCGCCCGGCCCGCGCGTCCCACGGGCCGCGGCCCGTGGACGAGAGCCCCCCGCCGCAGCACGAGAGAGCCCCTGAACCGCACCGCAAGGAGGCACCCAGTGGCCGACGCACCCGAGAGCTTCGTCATCGTCGGCGGGGGACTGGCCGGGGCCAGAGCCGCGGAGACCCTCCGCGGCGAAGGGTTCACCGGCCGCGTCGTCCTCATCGGGGACGAACACGAGCACCCCTACGAGCGCCCGCCCCTCTCCAAGGGCTACCTGACCGGCAAGGACGAGCGCGCCGGCGCCTTCCTGCACGAGCCGGACTTCTACGCCCGGGCCGGGATCGAACTCCACCTCGGCACGCCCGTGACCGCGATCGACCGCGAGCGGAAGACCGTCCGCACCGCCGACGGCGCCTCCTTCCGGTACGACAAGCTCCTCCTCGCCACCGGCGCCGAACCGCGCCCGCTCGGCATCCCCGGCACCGGCCTCGCCGGCGTGCACCAGCTGCGCCGCCTCCCCGACGCCGACCGCCTGCGCGACACCCTCGCCTCCCTCGGCCGCAACAACGGACACCTGGTCATCGCCGGAGCCGGCTGGATCGGCCTGGAGGTCGCCGCGGCCGCCCGCGGCTACGGCGCGGAGGTCACCGTCGTCGAGCCGGAACCCACACCGCTCCACCGGGTCGTCGGCCCCGAGCTCGGCCAGTTCTTCCGGGAGCTCCACGCCGAGCGCGGCGTCCGCTTCCGCTTCGGCACCCGGCTGACCGGGATCACCGGCCAGGAGGGCACGGTGCTGGCCGCCCGCACCGACGACGGCGACGAGCACCCGGCGCACGCGATCCTCGCCGCCGTCGGCGCCGCCCCGCGCACCGCCCTCGCCGAGGCCGCCGGCCTGGAGATCGCGAACCCCGCGGAGGGCCGGGGCATCGCCGTCGACGCCTCGCTGCGCACCTCCGACCCCGACATCCACGCGGCCGGCGACGTGGCGAGCGCCCACCACCCGCTCCTGGGGACCCGGCTGCGCGTGGAGCACTGGGCCAACGCCCTGAACGGCGGCCCGGCCGCCGCCCGCGCCATGCTCGGCCAGGACGTCTCGTACGACCGGGTGCCGTACTTCTACTCCGACCAGTACGACCTGGGCATGGAGTACTCCGGATGGGCGCCGCCCGGCTCCTACGACCAGGTCGTGCTGCGCGGCGACGCCGGCAGGCGGCAGTTCCTCGCCTTCTGGCTGAAGGACCGCCGGGTCCTTGCCGGGATGAACGCCAATGTGTGGGACGTCACAGACGACATCCAGAAGCTCATCCGTTCCGGCGCCCCCGTGGACCCCGAGGCGCTCGCCGACCCCTCGACACCGCTCACCGCCGTCCTGCCCCACCCGTAGACTTCCTCCGTGGCAGGCAGGATCAACGATGACGACGTGAAGGCGGTCCGGGACGCGGTCCCGATCGACGCCGTCGTGTCCGAGTACCTCCAGCTGCGCAACGCCGGCGGCGGCAACCTCAAGGGCCTGTGCCCCTTCCACGACGAGAAGTCCCCCTCCTTCCAGGTCAGCCCCAGCAAGGGTCTCTTCCACTGCTTCGGCTGCCAGGAGGGCGGGGACACCATCGCCTTCGTGATGAAGATCGACCACCTCTCCTTCTCGGAGACGGTCGAGCGCCTCGCCGCCAAGGCGGGCATCACCCTGCGCTACGAGGAGGGCGGGTACAACCCCGGCCACCAGCGCGGCGAGCGCATCCGCCTGATCGAGGCCCACAAGGCGGCCGCCCAGTTCTACGCCGAACAACTCGACGGCGCCGAGGCCGAGATCGGCCGCACCTTCCTCGCCGAACGCGGCTTCGACCAGGCCGCCGCCCAGCACTTCGGCGTCGGCTACAGCCCGGCCGGCTGGGACCACCTCACCCGCTACCTGCGCGGGAAGGGCTTCTCGGACAAGGAACTGATCGTCTCCGGCCTCTCCCAGGACGGCCGCCGCGGCCCCATCGACCGCTTCCGCGGCCGCCTCATGTGGCCCATCCGGGACGTCGGCGGCGAGGTCGTCGGCTTCGGCGCGCGCAAGCTGCGCGACGACGACAACGGGCCCAAGTACCTCAACACCCCCGAGACCCCCATCTACAAGAAGTCCCAGGTCCTGTACGGCATCGACCTGGCCAAGAAGGACATCGCCAAGTCCAGCCGGGCCGTGGTCGTCGAGGGCTACACCGATGTGATGGCCTGCCACCTCGCCGGGGTCACC
Organism: Streptomyces sp. NPDC051310; assembly: GCF_044455245.1. NCBI lineage: Bacteria > Bacillati > Actinomycetota > Actinomycetes > Kitasatosporales > Streptomycetaceae > Streptomyces > Streptomyces sp. NPDC051310. Next base: position 313,200 of record NZ_JBITEO010000001.1, on the reverse strand, counting down.
ACCGCCATCGCCACCTGCGGCACCGCCTTCGGCGGCGACCACATCAAGATCCTTCGCCGGCTGCTGATGGACAACGGCTCGGCCCGCGTGATCTTCACCTTCGACGGCGACGCCGCCGGCCAGAAGGCCGCCCTGCGCGCCTTCGAGGACGACCAGAAGTTCGCCGCCGAGACGTACATCGCCATCGCCCCGGACGGCATGGACCCCTGCGACCTGCGCCTCGTCAAGGGCGACGAAGCCGTCCAGGAGCTCGTCGAGCCGCGCACCCCGCTCTTCGAGTTCGCACTGCGCCAGATCATCGCCCGGTACGACCTGGAGACCCCGGCCGGGCGCGCCGCCGCGCTCGACGAGGCGGCGCCGATCGTCGCCCGCATCAAGAACGTCGCCTCGCAGCACGAGGTCGCCGTGCAGCTCGCGGGCATGGTCGGCATCCTCGACACCCAGTTCGTCGTCCGCCGCGTGGCCCAGCTCGCCCGCTGGGCCAGGGACCGCGGCGGCCGCGGACCGGCGCCCTCCGCCGCCCGCCCCGCGCCCTCCGCCGCACCTGCCGCGCAGTCCCCGGCCGCCCCCGCGGGCCCGGCCCTCAACCTGCGCAACCCCGTCCACCGCACCGAACGGGAGCTGCTGAAGCTCGCCCTGCAGCACCCGGCGCTGGTCTCGCCCGCCTTCGACGCGTACGGCGTCGACGAGTTCACCGCCCCGCCGTACGCCGCCGTGCGGCAGACCATCGCCGAGGCGGGCGGCGCCGAGCAGGGCATCGACAGCTCCGCCGACTACCTCGCCCGGGTCCGCGACGCGGCGCCCGACGACCGGGTCCGCGCCCTGGTCACCGAACTGGCGGTGGAGCCCCTCCACGGGCGCACCGTGGACGAGGCGTACGCGGGGAACCACCTCGTCGCCGTCCGCCTCCGCGCCGTCGACCGCCGGGTCCGTGACGTCCAGGGCACCCTCACGCGGCTCGGCGCGCACGGCGATCCCGAGCAGCTCGCGGCGGTCCAGAACGAGCTGTGGGTGCTCCAGCAGTACGCCCAGTCCCTGCGCAACCGGGGCGCGGACGCGCTGTAGCGCGGCCGTCGCAAAAAGTGGCCGCACGCCCCTCGTGGCGGTGATGTGTCGTACCCCACACTGAGGGCGGTGCCTGAGTCCTCGGAGCGCGGCCGGTCCACAGACGGTGGGCCATCGACTCCCGCGGATCCGCTCATCGCGTACGGGACGGAACACAGCGGCACGGCCGCCGACGCCGTCCCCCTGCCGCACGCCCCCGAACCGGCAGCGATCACCCTGGAGGTCGCCCCCGTGCAGACCCGGACCCTTGCCGACATCGATCCCGCCACGGCTTCGGCCATCGCCGTACCCCTGCAGCCCCTCGCGGCGCATCACGAAGCGGTCGGCGGAGGACCGGCGGTCGAGGCACCGGACGCGCCGGAGGCCTCGGCGGACCCCGCGGACCCCACCGACCCGGCGGACCTCGCGGACCTCCCCGAGCCGCCGGACCTGGCCGCGGCACCGGACCTCCCCGAGCCGCCGGATCTCACGGAGCCACCGGACGTGGCCGAGCTCCCGGACCTCGCCGCAGCGCCGGACCTCGCCGAGCCACCGGACCTCGCGGAGCCGTCGGACGTGGCCGAGCTGACGGACGTGGCCGAGCTGCCGGACCTCGCCGAGCCGCCCCGTGCAGCCGCCGCCGCCCGTACCGCCGCCGCGGGCACCGGCAGCGGACCCTCCGCCGACCTCTTCCGCCAGTACCTGCGCGAGATAGGCCGCGTCCCGCTGCTCACCGCCGCCGAGGAGGTCGAGCTCGCCCGCCGCGTCGAAGCCGGCCTGTTCGCCGAGGAGAAGCTCGCCGGCACCCCGGACCTGGACTCGCAGCTGGCACACGACCTCGACCGGCTCGTCGTCATGGGCCGCATGGCCAAGCGCCGCCTCATCGAGGCCAACCTGCGCCTCGTCGTCTCCGTCGCCAAGCGCTACGTCGGCCGCGGCCTGACCATGCTCGACCTGGTCCAGGAGGGGAACCTCGGCCTGATCCGGGCGGTCGAGAAGTTCGACTACGCGCGCGGCTACAAGTTCTCGACGTACGCGACCTGGTGGATCCGCCAGGCCATGTCCCGTGCGCTGGCCGACCAGGCCCGCACGATCCGGGTGCCCGTCCACGTCGTCGAGCTGATCAACCGGGTCATACGGGTGCAGCGCCGGATGCTCCAGGAGCGCGGTCACGAACCGACCCACGACGAGGTGGCCGCCCACCTCGACCTGCCGCCCGAGCGGGTCGGCGAGGTGCTGCGCCTCGCCCAGGAGCCGGTCTCCCTGCACGCGCCGGTCGGCGAGGAGGACGATGTCGCGCTCGGCGACCTCATCGAGGACGCGGACGCCGCGTCCCCCGTGGAGTCCGCGGCGTTCCTGCTGCTGCGCGAGCACCTGGAGGCGGTCCTCTCCACCCTCGGGGAGCGCGAACGCAAGGTCGTCCAGCTCCGTTACGGCCTGGCCGACGGCAGGCCCCGCACCCTGGAGGAGATCGGACGGATCTTCGGCGTGACGCGCGAACGCATCCGCCAGATCGAGTCCAAGACCCTCGGCAAGCTGCGGGACCACGCCTTCGCGGACCAGCTGCGCGGCTACCTGGACTGACGGCACCGGCCGCCGGCCCGCCCGCACCGCGGCCGGCCCGCCCGCACCGCGGCCGCCCGCCAGCCGCCACGGCCGGCCGGCCGCCCGCGAGCCGCCGCGGTCAGGCGTCCGGGCCGGCCCCGTCCTGCCGCCTCTTCAGCGCGGCTTCCACCCCGCAGCCGACCGCGACGCCGAAGCAGAGCCCCAGCGAGAGGCCCAGGGCGAGATGATCGGTCAGCTGCCCGACGCTGATGCCGATGGCCAGTCCGACCGGCATCCACAGCGCCAGCCCCTTGGCGCTCCCCGCCGCGTCGCCGCCGCTCGCCCCGGCCTTCCCGCTCCCGTCGGTCATGGTGCGGTTCCCCCTTCTGTTCCGTTCGTACGGTCCATGGTCAGTCGACCTCGGCGACCGCCTGGGCGAACTGGGCCGCGTACAGGCGCGCGTACGCACCGTCGGCCGCCAGCAGTTCGCCGTGCGTGCCCTGCTCGACGATGGCGCCGTTCTCCATCACCAGGATCACGTCGGCGTCGCGGATCGTCGACAGCCGGTGCGCGATCACGAAGCTCGTCCGTCCGTGCGCCAGCCGCGCCATCGCCTGCTGGATCAGCACCTCGGTACGGGTGTCGACGGAGCTCGTCGCCTCGTCCAGGATCAGTATCACCGGGTCCGACAGGAACGCCCGTGCGATGGTGATCAGCTGCTTCTCGCCCGCGCTCACGCCCGTGCCGTCGTCGTCGATGACGGTGTCGTACCCGTCCGGCAGCGTCCGGATGAACCGGTCCGCGTGCGCCGCCCGCGCCGCCTCCTCGATCTCCTCCCGCGTCACCTCGCGCGAGCGCGCCGCGCCGTACGCGATGTTGTCGGCGATGGTGCCGCCGAACAGCCAGGTGTCCTGGAGCACCATGCCGATGCCGGACCGCAGCTGCTCGCGGGACATCTCCGCCGCGTCGACCCCGTCGAAGAGGATGCGACCGCCCGTCACTTCGTAGAACCGCATCAGCAGGTTCACGAGCGTCGTCTTCCCGGCGCCGGTCGGGCCGACGATGGCCACCGTCTGACCCGGCTCGACCGTCAGCGACAGGTTCTCGATGAGCGGGATGTCCGGCTCGTACCGGAAGGAGACCTTCTCCAGCGAGACCCGCCCCGCGCGCATCCCCGGGCCGCCCGAGACCGCGGCGTCCGGCTCCTGCTCCTCCGCGTCCAGCAGCTCGAAGATCCGCTCGGCGGACGCGACGCCCGACTGCACGAGGTTCGCCATCGAGGCGACCTGCGTCAGCGGCATCGAGAACTGCCGCGAGTACTGGACGAAGGCCTGCACGTCACCGATGGACAGGGAGCCCGACGCGACCCGCAGCCCCCCCACCACGGCCACCAGCACATAGTTGAGGTTCGACACGAAGAACATCAGCGGCTGCATGATCCCGCTGTTGAACTGCGCCTTGAAGCCGGCCTCGTACAGCGCCTCGTTCTGCTCCCGGAACTCCTCGGCCGCCTCGTCCTGCCGCCCGAAGACCTTCACCAGCGCGTGCCCGCTGTACATCTCCTCGATGTGGGCGTTGAGCCGTCCCGTCGACTTCCACTGCTGCACGAAGTGCGGCTGGGAACGCTTGCCGACCTTCGTCGCCACGACCACCGACAGCGGCACGGTCACCAGCGCGACCAGCGCCAGCAGCGGCGAGATCCAGAACATCATCACCAGCACGCCGACGATGGTCAGCGCCGAGTTGATCAGCTGGCCCATCGTCTGCTGCATGGTCTGCGAGATGTTGTCGATGTCGTTGGTCACCCGGCTCAGCACCTCACCGCGCTTGGCCCGGTCGAAGTACGACAGCGGCAGCCGCTCCAGCTTCGCCTGCACGTCCTCGCGCATCCGGTACACGGTCCGGTTGATCACCATGATCGACAGCCGCGTCGAGACCAGCATCGCCAGCCCCGCGACCACGTACACCGCCAGCACCGTCAGCAGGACGCCCCCGACGGCGCCGAAGTCGATGCCCTGTCCAGGTGTGAAGTCCACGCCGCCCAGCATGTCGGCGAGCCCGTCGTCGCCCTTGGCACGCAGCGCCTCAAGCGCCTGCTCCTTGGTGGCGCCCTCCGGCATCCCGCGGCCCACCACGCCCGCGAAGACGAGGTCGGTCGCGCGGCCGAGGATCATCGGCCCCACCACCGACAGCGCCACGCTCAGCACGCCCGCCGCCACCATCAGCCACAGCGTGGCCTTCTCCGGCGCCAGCTGCCGCAGCAGCCGTCTGCCCGACCCCTTGAAGTCCATCGACCTCTGGTCGGGGCCGCCGCCGGCCATCATCCGTCCCGCCGGCCCCGCCATCAGGCTGCCTCCGCTTCCGTCAGCTGGGAGAGCACGATCTCCCGGTACGTCTCATTGCCCGCCATCAGCTCGTGATGGCGGCCCGCCCCCACGACCCGGCCCTCGTCCATGACCACGATCCGGTCGGCGTCGCGGATGGTGGCGACCCGCTGGGCGACGATCACCACGGTGGCGTCCGCCGTCTCCGCCGCCAGAGCCGCGCGCAGCCGCGCGTCCGTGGCGTAGTCCAGCGCCGAGAACGAGTCGTCGAAGAGATAGATCTCCGGCCGCTGCACCAGCGTCCGCGCGATCGCCAGCCGCTGCCGCTGCCCGCCCGACACGTTCGTCCCGCCCTGGGCGATCGGCGCGTCGAGGCCGTGCTCCAGACCGCGTACGAAGTCGGCGGCCTGCGCCACCTCCAGCGCGTGCCACAGCTCCTCGTCGGTCGCCCCGGGCTTCCCGTACCGCAGGTTCGTCGCCACCGTCCCCGAGAAGAGGTACGGCTTCTGCGGCACCAGCCCGACGGTCCGCGCCATGAGCGCCGGGTCGAGCTCGCGCACGTCCACGCCGTCGACCAGCACCTCGCCGCCCGTCGCGTCGAACAGCCGCGGCACCAGCCCCAGCAGCGTCGACTTGCCGCTGCCCGTCGAGCCGATCACCGCGGTCACCTCGCCGGGCCGGGCGACCAGGTCCACCCCGCGCAGCACCGGTTCCTCGGCGCCCGGGTAGCGGAAGTCGGCGCCGCGTATCTCCAGGTGGCCGTGGCGGGTCAGCTCCCGCACGGGCGACACCGGCGGCACGACGCTCGACCGGGTCGCCAGCACCTCCTCGATGCGCTCGGCGCACACCTCGGCGCGCGGCACCATCATGAACATGAAGGTGGCCATCATCACGGCCATCACGATCTGCATCAGGTACGCGAGGAAGGCCGTCAGCGCCCCGATCTGCATCGCGCCGCCGTCGATCCGGTGCGCACCGAACCACACCACCGCGACGCTGGAGACGTTCACCACGGTCATCACCGTCGGGAACATCAGCGCCATCAGGCGCCCCGTCGCCACCGAGACGTCCGTCAGCTCGCGGTTCGCCCCGGCGAACCGTTCACGCTCGTACGCGTCCCGGACGAACGCCCTGATGACGCGGTTGCCGGTGATCTGCTCCCGCAGCACCCGGTTCACCGTGTCCAGCCGCTCCTGCATCGTGCGGAACAGCGGCCGCATCCGCTTGACGATGAGCGACACGGAGACGCCGAGCACCGGCACCACGGCCAGCAGCACCGCCGACAGCGGCACGTCCTGCCCGAGCGCCATGACGATGCCGCCCACGCACATGATCGGCGCCGAGACCATGAGCGTGAACGCCATCAGCACGAGCATCTGCACCTGCTGGACGTCATTGGTGGTGCGGGTGATCAGGGACGGCGCCCCGAACTGCCCGAGTTCACGGGCGGAGAACGACTGCACGCGGTCGAAGACCGCGGCCCGCACGTCCTTGCCGAGCGCCGCGGCGGTCCGGGCCCCGTAGTACACGGCGCCTATGTTGCAGACGACCTGCACCACCGACACCGCGACCATGATCGCGCCGAACCGCAGGATGTAGCCGGTGTCACCGGTGACGACACCGTTGTCGATGATGTCGGCGTTCAGGCTGGGCAGATAGAGGGAGGCACAGGTCTGGAGGAACTGGAGGACCACCAATACGACGATGGGCCGTTTGTACGGCCCCAGGTGGCGTCGAAGAAGTTGTCTGAGCACACCATCAACTATCTCCCCCGGACCGCGCGCGTTACGAGCCGTTTTCCCCGACGCTCACGAGCACCCGGCCCCGCGCGCGGAGGCGTTGCCCACGCGCGGGTACGCGCCCGTGCGACGGGCGCAGGGCACGCGCCGCGCCCGCACGCCCGTACACAGTCGCCGGACGGCCGCACCGTCGGGCAGGCATGCGCGCCCGGCACGCCCCCGGTGGGGCGGCGACCGTCAGGCCTGCGACGCGGTGAACGCGCCGGGGTGCAGCTGGTCGCGGGTCGCCCGGTACTGCTGCCGCACCGCCTGCCCCACCGCCAGCTCCTCGCCCGGCTCGAAGACCTGCATCGCGGCCGACTGCCACGCCGGCGGAGCCTGCGGCGACAGCACGCCGTGCGACACCCCGAGCGCCCACGCGGCCTGGCGCGCCGCACCGAGCGCCGCGTAGTCCGCGGGCTGCGGTACGACGACCTGGGCACCGAAGATCGCGGGGGCGGCGGCCTGCACGGCGGGCAGTTCGGCGGCCGCGCCCAGCAGGAACACCCGCCGCACCTCCACGCCCCGCCCGCGCAGCACGTCCATCGCGTCGGCAAGCGAGCACAGCATGCCTTCGAAGGCCGCCCGCGCCAGGTGCTCCGGCTTCATCGACTCGCGGCGCAGACCGCTCAGCGTGCCTGCCGTGTGCGGCAGTTGCGGCGTCCGCTCGCCCTCCAGATAGGGCAGCAGCACGAGCCCGGAGGCCCCGGGCGTCGACTTGAGCGCCAGCGACGACAGCTCCTCCAGGCTCTCGGCGCCCAGCATCTCCGCGGTCCCGCGCAGCGCGCGTACCGCGTTCGACACGTGGACGACCGGCAGGTGCATGCCCGTGGCGTCCGCGAAGGCGGTGATCATCCCCTGCGGGTCGGCGAGCGCCTCGTGGTGGACGGCCATCACGGAACCGGAGGCTCCGAGCGATACGACGGCGTCCCCGAGGCCGAGCCCCAGGCCGAGCGCCGCGGCCATCGTCTCGCCGGTCCCGGCGGAGATCAGCAGCCCCTCGGGGGTCACCCCCGCCGCCTCGGCCGGCCCGAGGACCTCGGGCAGCGCGGCCTGGTGCCCCAGCGCCAGCTCGACCACATCGGGCCGGTACGCACCGGCTCCGGCCGACCAGTACCCGGTCCCGGAGGCGGCGCCCCGGTCGGTGATCCGGCGGGCCGGACGGCCCAGCAGCTGCCAGACCAGCCAGTCGTGCGGCTGCATCAGCATCGCGACGCGCGCCGCGGCCTCCGGCTCCGTACGTGCCAGCCAGCGCAGCTTGGCCACCGGCTGTGCCGCCTGCGGCACGCAGCCGACGGCCTCGGCCCACGCCTGACGGCCGCCGAAGGCCTCGACGAGGTCCGCGGCGGCGACTTGCGCCCGCTTGTCGTTGCCGACCAGCGCGGGGCGCACGAGGTTGCCCTGCCGGTCCAGCGGCAGCAGCCCGTGCTGCTGCGCGGAGACACCGATGGCCTGCACACCCTCCAGCAGCCCGCCGGAAGCGGCCTCCCCGAGGGAGAGCAGCCACGCCTGCGGGTCCACCTCCGTGGCCTTCGGGTCGACGGGGTGCGGCGCGTAGCCCTGCCGCAGCACCGCACCCGTGTCCGTGTCGCAGACGACGATGCGCGTGAAACCCGACGAACTGTCCAACCCGGCGACTATCCCCATGGGCATAGATTCTGCCGCACTCGGGGCATGTCCCGGAGCGTCCGCCGGGTCCACTTCTCAGGTGTTGCTGGTTCCCCACTCGTCCTGGCCGCCGTGCCCCCGCTCCCGGAGCGAACGCACCCGCTCGGCGACCGAGTCGGGCATCCGGTCGCCGACCTTGCCGCTCACGGCGTGCATGGCCTTCTCGGCCACCTCCCGCCCGGTGTGCGCGGCCGACTCGGCGGCGTTGCGCACGGACGGGTTCTGGGAGAGGTCGCGCGCCGTCCGGCGCAACTGCTCGTACCGTTCCCGTCCGGCCCGTGTGCCGATCACGTACCCGAGGGCCAGTCCCACGATGAACGTCAGCTTGTACCGCATCGCTGCCACCCTTCCGAAGGCGTCGGTGCTGGCCGCCTACCCTGAGGGCCGGGGATCATCCCGGGATACCGATTGGCGGAGCACCCCCCTGCTTGCGCTAATGTATGTGTCGCAGCGAGCGCGCGCCGCCCGGGGAGGTCCCCGAGAGGTACGTTCGGTGCAACGCAGCAATCCCCTGTAGCTCAATTGGCAGAGCAGCCGGCTGTTAACCGGCAGGTTACTGGTTCGAGTCCAGTCGGGGGAGCGCGATCCCCTGTAGCTCAATTGGCAGAGCATTCGGCTGTTAACCGGAGGGTTGCTGGTTCGAGTCCAGCCGGGGGAGCGGTGTCGGAAGAGGACCTCCGGGAGGGGGTCCTCTTTCGCGTTCCCGGACCCCGCGGCAAGGACGCCCGGCGATCATTTCGGGACGTTCTCGCCGGACGGGAACCATGCGGGGCCCGGCGCAGTCCTCATGGGCGTGCGATGCCGACCATCCGGAGCAGGAGATCGTATGAGCGGCTATGCTGCGGCAGACGGCGCGCACAAATGTGCGCGACGCGCCGTAAGGGGCGGTAGCTCAGCCGGTTAGAGCAGCGGACTCATAATCCGTCGGCCGTGGGTTCGAGTCCCACCCGCCCCACCACAGTCCATCTGTGCAGAAACGTTTCGAGCGGCATGTTCACCGCTCGGACGCACCGCGGCCCCGCCCCCGCGCGCCCCTTGCCCGTGTCTTCATCGACGGCAGCCCGCCGGTCGAGTGGCTCCGGTCGGTGACGCCCCGCCGTCCGGGTCCGGCCCCCGCATCCGTCACGCGGCGTCTCCCGTCCGCCGCCGTGCCCGCGTCCGCACACGCGTGTCGTGGCGAGCCGAAGTGTCGGGGATCACAGGGCGGTTCGGCCCGTGTCCGGGAATCGGGTCGTCGCCGGGGTAGTTGACGCCAGCACCCGCATTCGATGCGTGTGCACATACCGCCCGGTACCCCGAGGAGCACCCCCGTGACCGTCACCGAGTCCGCCGCCTCCCGCGCGGCCGAGATCCTCTCCCGGCCCGTCTCGCTGAACGGCCTGACCGTTCCCAACCGCATCGTGATGGCCCCGATGACGCGCCAGTTCTCCCCGGGCGGCGTCCCCGGTGACGACGTGCGCTCCTACTACGCCCGCCGCGCCGCAGCGGGCGTGGGGCTGATCGTCACGGAGGGGACCTACGTCGGCCACGCGTCGGCCGGGGAGAGCGACCGGGTGCCGCGCTTCCACGGCGAGGAGCAGCTCGCGGGATGGGCCCGGGTCGCCGAAGCCGTGCACGAGGCGGGCGGCGCGATCGTGCCGCAGCTGTGGCACATCGGCATGGTGCGCAAGCAGGGCGACCCGCCCTACGCCGACGCCCCCGCGATCGGCCCCTCCGGCATTCGCCTCGACGGCACCGAGGGCGCCGGCAGGGCGATGACCCGGCGCGACCTGGACGACGTCATCGGAGCCTTCGCCGAGGCCGCCGCGGCCGCCGAGCGCATCGGCTTCGACGGCGTCGAACTCCACGGCGCCCACGGCTACCTCCTCGACCAGTTCCTGTGGTCGGGGACGAACCGCCGTACCGACGGCTACGGCGGTGACCCCGTGTCCCGTACGAAGTTCGCGGCCGAGATCGTGGCCGCCGTCCGCGAAGCCGTCTCGCCCGGCTTCCCGGTGCTCTTCCGCTACTCGCAGTGGAAGCAGGAGGCCTACGACGCCAAGCTCGCCGAGACCCCCGAGGAGCTGGAGGCGATCCTGGCCCCGCTCGCCGCGGCCGGCGTGGACGCCTTCCACGCCTCCACCCGCCGCTACTGGGTCCCGGAGTTCGCGGGGTCGGACCTCAACCTCGCCGGCTGGACGAAGAAGCTCACCGGCCGGCCCGCCATCACCGTCGGCTCGGTCGGCCTCGACGGCGACTTCATCAGGGCCTTCATGGGCGAGGGTGCCCCGGTCCAGGGCATCGACAACCTCCTCGACCGCCTGGAGCGCGAGGAGTTCGACCTGGTCGCCGTCGGCCGCGCCCTGCTGCAGGACCCGCAGTGGGCGGCGAAGGTCCTGTCGAACCGGCTCGACGAGCTGAAGCCCTATGACGTGGCGGCGCTCAAGACGCTGAGCTAGTGCCGTATCCGGCAAGTTCGTATCGCAAGCGTCTGTGACAACTTCTCCCCGCACCTGACCACGAAGAAGTACCGGCGGGTCGGCACCTGGGCAGCCGCGAACAACGTCGAGATCGCCTGCAGCCCGACCAACAGCTCCTGGCTCAATCGCATCGAAGCCCAGTTCACAGCCTTGCGCTACTTCACCTTCGATGGCACCGGCCACGCCAGCCACAAGGAGCAGGGCAGCATGATCCGCCGCTACATCATCTGGCGAAACCGCCACGCCGACGACCTGCGCCTCGGCGCCGTCGTCGACAGGGCCAACATCGCCTGACACCGAATGAAGGCAGAGAAGATGACCACACAGACCGACCGTGTCGACCACGAACTGATACGGGCAGCGGCACACGTCGCGGCCACACGCTGCCGGGGCGACAACCACACCATGGCGGCTGCGGCCCGCGTCCGGGACGGCCGGATCGTCACCGCGGTGAACGCCTATCACTTCACCGGAGGCCCCTGCGCGGAGCTGGTGCTCATCGGCACTGCTGCTGCCCAGGGCGCCTACGACCTGGACACCATCGTCGCCGTGGGTGACCGCGACCGAGGCGTCGTGCCCCCATGTGGCCGCTGCCGCCAGGTTCTCCTTGACTACTTCCCAGCCCTCAAGGTCATCGTCGGGACAAACGACGACCTCCGGCTGGTGCCCGTCACCAGCCTGCTTCCCGAAAGCTACATCTGGGCGGACCACCAGCTCGACGCTGAGGAGAGCGCACCACTCAGCACGAGCTGACGCCCCAGGCGGTTACAGGGCAAACGTTGCCTGATGCGGCACTGGATCGGCTCCGCGAAACCCCGTCCGCCCGGCAACGCCCGGCACGCCCGGTACCCGTCGAGCGAGGACGGGCCTGCCGTGCCCCGGCCCGTCGGGGCGGAGCCGGCCGCGCGGCGGGACGAGTCCGGGCGGGCGGCGGCATGCGGCGCGGCCGCCGCCACGCGTCCGGACGCCTCGGTCGGAATGGCTCAACGGGCCGGGGGCGTGCCGACTCCCCGGAGGACGGGCACGGAAGGCACCGGTTCGAATAATCTCCGCAGCCATTGCACGCCGGTGCGCACCATGCCCCGTCCGGGTCCGGCGAACCGATTCGTCCAGGAGAAATGCGCGGCTCGGCGCTCGCAGACGACGCGGAGTTCCGGGACTTGGCGGACACCGCACCGAGTGCATTCGGAATTCCCGCGGCCGCGAAGCCGCGATGTCGTGCCGCACCGGCGTCGCCGCGTGCCGGTGCGGTCAGGTGCCGCTCGTCCGGTGCGGGGAAGGGGCGGTCGGCGGCCCCGCAACCTCGGTATATCGACATGTCTGCCGAGAGCGGGTGCCGGCATGCGCCGTGGTCGTGAAGAAGAGCCGGTGCTACTGGAATTCTATTAATCCCTACGGGTGGCTCGAATTCAGATTTACGGCGACGGCCCACCAGAATGGCGGAACCCCCCGCCGCTGGAGGTCCCGTTGTCCCGCTCCGCATCGTCGCCCTCGACCATCACGACCATCGGACTCGCCCTGTTCGCCACCCGCTGGCTCCAAGCCCCCCTGTATTTCGGCCTGGTGGCCGCGCAGGGGGTGTACGTCTACAAGTTCTTCAACGAGCTCTGGCACCTCGTCGACCACGTCGTCAGTGGGCAGGCGGACGAGACCTACGTCATGCTCGCGGTCCTCAAGCTCGTCGATGTCGTGATGATCGCCAATCTGCTGATCATGGTGATCGTGGGCGGCTACGAGACGTTCGTCTCGCGCATCGGGCTGCAGGGGCACCGGGACCAGCCCGAGTGGCTGTCGCACGTGAACTCCAACGTGCTTAAGGTGAAGCTGGCGACCGCCATCGTCGGGATCTCCTCGGTGCACCTGCTGCAGATGTTCGTGGACGTGCACCACACCCCCCGGCACGACCTGCTGTGGGGGACGGTCATCCACATGGCGTTCATCGCCTCCGCGGCGATCCTGGCGTACATGTCCGGGCCCATGGCCGCGCAGGAGCACAAGGGCCACGGGGAGCGGGAGCCGCATCACCTGATGCTGCCGCGGCAGCGCGACAGGCGGAAGGCCGAGGCGGCCCAGGAAGCGGGCATGGCCGAGGAGCCGGACGGCCGCGGGTCCGCCGCGGAGGAGCGGATCCAGGCGGCCGGCTTCCCTGCGCGCAAGCTCCTGGAGATGTTCGACGACGGGCACCTGCGCGCGCCCGAGCCGCAGGCGATCGCCCGGCTGGGGAAGGTCGACTTCGTCCCGCGCAAGGTGAACGTCGTCCTCCTCGGCGCGCCCGGCACCGGCAAGACGCACCTGGCCATCGCGCTGGGCGTGCGGGCCTGCCAGGCCGGCCACCGCGTGCTGTTCGGCACCGCGGCCGAGTGGGCCGACCGGCTCCGGGAGGCCAAGGCCGCGGGGCGCTTCGCCAAGCTGCTCGCCGAGCTGGACGCGTACCCGCTGCTGATCGTGGACGAGGTCGGGTACGTGCCCTTCGACGACGACACCGCCCAGCTCTTCTTCCGGCTCGTGTCCCACCGGTACGAGCGCGCGTCGGTGATCGTGACCAGTGACCGGCCGTTCGCCCGCTGGGACGAGGTCTTCGGTGACGGCGGCATCGCCTCGGCGACCGTCGACCGCCTCGTCCACCACGCGGAGGTGCTCACCCTCGAGGGGGAGAGCTACCGCTCGCGCCGGCTGGACGGGACCGCCGTCACGGGATGGGGAGCGCAGGGCTACTGACCGGCGGGGTGCCCACCCCGGAGGAGACGGCGTGAGGGGCCCGGACGCTCGTCCGGGCCCCTCACGCCGTGCGGTGCGCCCTGCTCAATGACGAGCTACTCGATGACGAGCTCGACCGGGATGTTGCCGCGCGTGGCCTTGGAGTACGGGCAGTACGCGTGGGTCTTCTCCAGCAGCTCGCGGCCCGCGTCGCCCTGGAGGTGCTCCGGGAGCTCGACCCGCATCACGACGGCCAGGCCGAAGCCGCCGTCCGTGTCCTTGCCGATGCTGACCTCGGCCGTGACCGAGGCGTCCTTGACGTCGATCTTCTCCTGCCGGCCTATCGCCCCCATCGCGCTGGCGAAGCAGGCCGCGTACCCGGCGGCGAAGAGCTGCTCGGGGTTGGTGCCCTGGTCGTTGCCGCCCAGGGCCTTGGGGAAGCCGAGCGGAAGGTCGATCTGCCCGTCGGAGCTGACGGCGCGGCCCTCCCGGCCGTTGGCGGTCGCGACAGCGGTGTACAGGGCGTCCATGGGGTCTGTCCTCTCGCGTGATGAGTGCTTGAGGTAATTAATAGCGAACCATTAAGTTGTGCGCAACTAAATGGCGTGCGGTGTGACGCACGTATCCTGGACCCATGCACACGACCGGCCCCGGAGCGCGGGACGAGCACTTCCTCCGCCTCGACCACCAGATCTGCTTCTCGCTGCACGCCGCCACGCGCGCCTTCAACGGCGTCTACCGCACCGTCCTCAAGGACCTCGGCCTCACGTACCCCCAGTACCTGGTCATGCTGGTCCTCTGGGAACACGGCGAGCTGCCCGTCAAGCGCATCGGCGCGCACCTGCGCCTCGACTCCGGCACCCTCTCCCCGCTGCTCAAGCGCCTGGAGGGCGCCGGCTACGTCGAGCGCCGGCGCAGCCCCGAGGACGAGCGGTCCGTCACCGTCCGCACCACACCGGCGGGGGCCGGGCTGCGCGAGAAGGCCGTCGGCGTGCCCCGGCGGATCGCCGCCGCGACCGGGATGTCCCTCGACGAGGTCCGGGAGCTGCGCGCCCGCCTCGACGAGCTGACCGCCGCGCTGGACCTCGCCGGGACAGGCCTCGCCGAGAGCGACCTGGCCGAGGGGGCGTGCGTGGAGGAGACCTCGTAACGCCCGGAGGTACGGCCGGCCGGAGCGTCAGTCCAGGTGTGCGTCCAGGGCCGCCTCCGCGGACGCCAGGATCGTCCGCACCCGTTCCGGGCGCAGCTCCTCCGGCACGCCCGAGAGTTCCGTGCCGTGCAGGAGCGCGACCGCCGCGCCGGCGATGCCGCAGTACTGCGCGATCCCGGCGCGCAGCTGGGTGTCCATCGACGCGCCGAGGCCGTCCTTCTCGAAGTCGGCCGCCGAACCGGCCGCCAGGCCCAGCCACAGCATCCGCTTGCCCGCGAGGCGCGGGGTGCTGCGGCCGTACGCGAACCCGTAGTTCCACACGCGGTCGATCCAGCCCTTGACGATGGCCGGCGGCGCGAACCACCACACGGGGAAGACGATCAGGATGTCGTCGGCCGCCAGGATGCGCTCCATATGGGCGTGGACCTCGGGCGAGTACCGCTTCTCCCGGTCCTCCCAGTCCGGTTCGTCGGCCGGCGTCATGCGCGGGTCGAACCCCTCGGCGTAGAGGTCGAGTACGTCGACGGTGCCGCCGGCGTCCTTCAGACGGGCGTGCAGGTGCGCGGCCACCTGGGCCGTCAGCGAGTCGGTGCGCGGGTGGCCCAGCACCAGCAGGGTGTGCCGTGTCGTCATGGTGACTCCTCGTTCTTCGTCCGTGCCCGGTTCCGCGGGGTGCCCGGGTGCCCGGTGGTGTGGGGAGACTCTGCGGCGCGGCGCCTCGGATACGGCTCGGACGGTGTTACGGCCCTGTTCTGACCGGCTCCGCACGGCCGGGTTACGGTGGGCCGCATGCGATTCGGCGTGCTGGGGGAGACCGCTGTCTGGACCGACGGAGGCCGGTCCGTACGCGTCCCGGAGCTCAAGGTGCGTGCTCTGCTCGCCTCGTTGCTCGCGGAGCCCGGCCGCCCCGTCGCCGCGCACCGGCTCATCGACGACCTGTGGCCCGACGAGCCGCCCGCCAACCCCACGCGCTCCCTCCAGGCCAAGGTCTCCCAGCTGCGGCGCGTCCTCGACGAAGCCGAACCCGGCGCGCGGAACCTCCTCGTGACCCGGGCGCCCGGATACCAACTGGAGCTCCCCCCGGGCGCCTTGGACGCCCACCGGTTCGCGGAGCTCACCGCCCGCGCCAGAACCGTGCCCGACGCCCGCTCACGGGCAGGGCTGCTCGCGGACGCGCTCGCGCTGTGGCGGGGTCCCGCGTTCGCGGACTTCGCGCAGGAGCCCTTCGCGCGGGCGGTGGTGAACCGGCTGGAGGAGGACCGCCTCGCCGTGGTGGAGGAGCACGCCGAGGCGCGGCTGGGGGCGGGCGAACACGCCGCGCTCGTCGGCGAACTGGCCGGCCTCGTGGAGCGGTACCCCCTGCGGGAGCGGCTGCGCGCCGTACAGCTGCGGGCGCTGTACAGGGCCGGCCGGCAGAGCGACGCACTCGCCGGTTACGAGGACCTCCGCGCCCGGCTCGCCGGTGAACTCGGGCTCGACCCGAGCCCGGAGCTCGTCGCGCTGCACGGGGCGCTGCTGCGGCAGGAGGCCGGGCGCGCCGCCGGTGCGGAGCCGCCCCGGACCAACATCCTCACCCCGCTGAGCGCGCTCGTCGGACGGGACGACGCCGTCACCGACGTGGGCGAACTCCTCGCCGTACGGCGGCTCGTCACCCTCACCGGACCCGGCGGCGTCGGCAAGACACGGCTCGCCCTGGCCGTCGCCGAGGAGGTGCGGCACACCTTCCCGGACGGCGCGTGGCTCGTCGAACTCGCCGGTTCGGCAGGTGGCCTGGCCGAGGTCGTCGCCGCGGCGATGGGGCTGCGGGACGACGGCGTCCGGGGCGTGCTGCCCGACGGGGCCGCGGGCCCGGCCGGCCCGGCCGAACGGCTCGCCGCCCTGCTGCGCGACAAACGGCTGCTGCTCGTCCTCGACAACTGCGAGCACGTCGTGGACGAAGCCGCCGCGCTGGTGGAACTGCTGCTGCGCACCGCGCCCGGACTCGTCGTCCTCACCACCAGCCAGGAAACGCTGGCCCTCGCCGGCGAGACCCTGTGGGCCGTACCGCCGCTGGCCGTCGAGGGCGCCGTGGAACTCTTCGCGGAACGGGCCGCGGCCGCCGCGCCCGGCTTCGTGCTCGACGCGACCGCCCGCACGGCGGTGGAGGCGATCTGCCGCCGGCTCGACGGCATCCCGCTCGCCCTGGAACTGGCCGCCACCCGCGTACGGGCCCTCGGGGTGCACCGGCTGCTGGAGCGGCTCGACGACCGCTTCCGCCTGCTCAGCGCCGGGCAGCGGGGCGCACCTGCCCGGCAGCGGACCCTGCGCGCCATGATCGACTGGAGCTGGGAGCTGCTGACCGGGCCCGAGCGGGTGGTTCTCCGGCGGCTCGCCGTGCACGCCGAGGGCTGCACGCTGGAGGCGGCCGAGGACGTGTGCGGCGGCGACGGCGCCGACGACGTGCTCGGACTGCTGGCGCGGCTGGTCGACCGCTCGCTGGTCGTCGTCGCCGGGGAGCGGTACCGGCTGCTGGAGTCCGTCGCCGCGTACTGCGTCGAGCGGATGCGGGAGGCCGGCGAGCTCACGGCCGTACGGGAACGGCACGGCGCCCACTACACGGCGCTCGCGGAGACCGCCGAGCCCCAGCTGCGCGGGCACGGGCAGCGGGAGTGGCTCGTCCGGCTGGACGCCGAGAGCCCCAACCTGCGGTGGGCGCTGGACGGAGCGGTGGAACGCGCGGACGCCTCGTCCGCCCTGCGGCTCGTCGACGCGCTCTCCTGGTACTGGATCCTGCGCGGCCGGATCGGCGAGGCCCGCCGTTCCGTGGCGGCCGCACTGGGGCTCAGCGGCGGAGACGCGGCCCTGCGCGCCCGGGTACGGGTGTGGCAGGTCGGTCTCGCCGTCCTGAGCGGCGACGGCGAGGACCGGATGGCGCGGATCGGGGCGGCGCTCGAGGAGTACGGGGAGGTCGCGCACGCGACCGGGCTCGCGTGGGCGCGCTGGTTCCTGGTGCACACGCTGTGCGGGACGGGCGACATCGTGGCGGGCGAGGCGCTCACGGCGGCGGCGCTCGAGGGGTTCCGGGCGGCGGGTGGCGGTGGCGGCTCCGGGACGGGCGGTTCTGCGACGGGCGGTGCCGGGACGGGCGGTGCCGGGACGGGCGGTGGCGGCTCCGGGACGGGCGGTGGTGGTGCCGGCGGCCGTCCGGACGACGGGGCGGTCCGGGGCGCGGCGGCTCGGGGCGAGGCGGTCTGGGGCGAGGCGGCGGCGCTGGCCGACCGGGCGGTGCAGAGGCTGCTGCGGAGCGACCTGAAGGGGGCGGAGGAGGACGCGACGCGGAGCGTCGAGCTGTTCGGGGCGGTCGGGGACGCATGCAGCCGGCTCTGGTCTGTGCACCCGCTCGCCTCGGTCGCCGAGATCCACGGCGACTACGCGCGGGCGGCCCGGCTGCAACGGGCCGCGTTGGTGACGGCACGGGAGTTCGGGCTGTCCACGCAGGCGGCCGAGTCGCTGACGGGCCTCGCACGCACCGCCCTCCTCATGCGCGACGCCGACGGGGCGCGCGACCTCCACGAGCGGGCGCGCCGCGCCGCCGTCGAGCTCGGCTTCCGGGCGGGCGAGCTGAACGCCCGGCTCGGGCTGGCCCTGGGCGCCCGGCGCGAGGGCCTGCTGGACGAGGCGGAGACCCATCTGCGGGCGGTGCTGGAGTGGCACCGGGAGCTCGGCATGCAAGGGGCGAAGGCCCTGGTCCTCGCCGAGCTCGGTTTCCTCGCGGAGCTGCGGGGCGACGCGGCCGGAGCCCGCGCCCTGCACGCGGAGGGGTACGCCATGGCGCGGTCCACGGGTGACCCCCGGGCGGTGGCCCTCGCAATGGAGGGGCTCGCCGCCGCGCACGCCCTGGAGGGCGCCCACGGCGCGGCCGCCCTGCTGCTGGGCGCCGCGTCCGCGTCCCGCGCGGCGGTGGGCGCCCCGCTGCCACCGGCGGAACGCGGCGACGTGGAACGGACGGCGGGCCGGGCACGGACGGCACTGGGGGAGGCGGCGTTCGCGGTGCTGTTCGCGCGCGGGGAGACCCTCTCACCGGCGGAGGCGGTGGCCGGGGCGAACGGGGAGGCAGCGGTGGCCGCGGAGGCGGTGGCTGGGGAGCCGGAGGTGGCGGCGGCCCCGGAGGCAGCGGTACCCGCGGAGGCGGTGGCCGCGGAGCCGGAGGCGGCGGCGGCCGGGGCGGTGGCCACGGCGGACCTGGCGGCACTGGCAGCCGCCGAGCCGGCGGAGGCGGGACCGCGGTGACGCGCGGCCGGCGGTCCGGCCCCGCACCCGCCGCGTTTCCCGGGTGCGGTGCTCGTCAGACGATGCCGCGCACCACCTCCAGTTCCACCAGGTCCTGCGGGCGCAGCCGGAGTTGCTCGGCCGTGTGCGGGGCGTCCCCGGGCGGGCGCTTGAGTATCGCCGCCGCCAGCTCCGGGGCGATCACCGAGAAGTAGCTGTCGGGCGTCGCCCAGGTGTTGCCCGGCGCGGCCAGCGCCAGCGCCCCGCCCGAGCCGCCCTCGCCGATCAGCAGCGTGGTCACCGGTACGCGGGCACCGGCCACGGCCGCGAAGGCGTCCGCGATCGCCGCGCCCGCGCCCGCCCGCTCGGCCTCGTCGTCGTTCGCCGCGCCGGGCGTGTCGACGAGCGTCAGCACCGGGAGGCCCAGCCGGTCCGCGAGCCGGATCACCCGCGCCGCCGTCCGGTAGCCGGCCGGGCGGGTCGCGGTGCCGCACTGCGCGACGTACGCGACCGCCCGCCCGTCGGCGCGCACGCCCACTCCGCACAGCACCCCCGGATCCGTACCGCCGCAGCGGTCGCCGGCGAGCGGCAGGCGGCGGGAGAAGTACCGGTCCAGGTACGCCTCGGCGCGCGGGCGGGCGGCATCCCGGGCCTGGCCCACCGCGGCCCAGCCGGTGGCGGGGAGCGGCCGTGCGCCGAGGGCGGAGGGCGGGGCCACCGGACCCGGCGCCGGGCTCGTCAGCGCGGCCAGCCAGTCCGCGACCGTGCTGCGCAGCTCCTCGGGGCGGACGACGGCGTCGATGTGTCCCGCCGCCAGCTGGCCCTCGGCCGTGTACGCCGCCGGGTCGGCGTCCGGCGGCCGCACCCGCGAACCGGCGAAGCCGATCTGTGCGCCGGGCAGCGCCAGGATGACATCGGCGCCCGCGCCGACCGTCGCCCAGCCGCCGCCGGTCGCCGGATCGCGCAGCACGGCGATGTGCGGCACGCCCGCCTCCCGCAGCAGCACCGTCGCCCGGGCCACCCGCTGGAGCTGGGTCAGCGCGACCATGCCCTCCTGCATGCGGCTGCCGCCCGTGGCGACGAGCGATACCAGCGGGACGCGCCGCTCGCGCGCCAGGCGGTAGGCGTCCTCCAGGCGGTCGCCGGCCCGTTCGCCCAGCGAGCCGCCGAGGAACCCGAACTCGAAGGCGAGCATGACGCAGGGCCGGCCGCCGACGGTCGCCGTGCCGTGGAGGACGGACTCCTCCTCGCCCGTACGGGCCGCCGCACGCGCGCGTGAGGCGCCGTAACCCTCCCAGGACAAGGGCCCGTCGGGCGCGGCGGCCCGGGTGGGGAGCCGGTGTTCGGCGAAGTCGTCGGCGAGGAGCGCGACGGCCTCCCGGGCGGACGGCCGCGAACCCCGGGGCCGGGGCCCCTCGGGCCCCGAGTCCCCGGGCCGGGGGTCCCCGGGCCGGGGCGCCTCAGGCATGGAGGGCCCGCTTCATGATCTTGCCCATGTCGTTGCGCGGCAGCGCGTCGAGGTGGCGTACCGCGCGCGGCCGCTTGTGCGGGGCGAGCTGGGCCGCCACGTGGTCGGCCAGTTCCTCCGCGCCGGGCGGGTTGCCCGGGTCCGCCGGGACGACCCAGGCGACGATGCGTTCGCCCAGGTCCGGGTCCGGTTCGCCGGTGACGGCGGCCTCGCGCACGCCCGGGTGGTCCAGCAGCGCGTTCTCGATCTCCCCGGCCCCGATCTTGTAACCGCCGCTCTTGATCAGGTCGGTCGCCTTGCGCCCCACGATCCGTACCGAACCGTCCGGGTCCCGCACCGCCATGTCGCCCGTGCGGAACCACGTGCCGTCGAAGGCCGCGGCCGTGGCGTCGGGCCGGTTCAGGTACTCCGTGAACAGGTTCGGGCCGCGGACCTGGATCTCGCCGACCGTCTCCCCGTCGTACGCGGTGATCTCGGCGCCGTCCTCCTCGACCAGGCGCAGGTCGACGCCGCGCAGGGGTACGCCGACGGAGCCGGGGCGTGGCTCTGCGTCCACGCGGACGGAGGTGTTCATGAGGGTCTCCGTCATGCCGTACCGCTCGATCACGCGCCGCCCGGTCGCGGCGGCGATCCGCTCGTGGTCGTGGAGCGGCAGCGCGGCCGAGCCGGAGACCAGCAGCCGCGCGCCGGACAGCGCCTTGGCCAGCTCGGCGTCATCGGGCAGCGCCTCGGCCAGGCGGTGGTACATCGTCGGTACGCCGAACAGCATGGTCCCGCCGGACGCCAGTTCGCGCGCCACGCCCTCCGGGCTGAACCGGCCCAGGTGGCGCACCGATCCGCCGCGCCGCAGCGGGCCGAGGACGCCGAGGATCAGCCCGTGGACGTGGAACAGGGGCAGGGCGTGCACGAGGACGTCGTCGGACGTCCAGGCCCAGGCGTCCTCCAGCGCGTCGAGGCTCGCGGCGACGGCGCGACGGGACAGGACCACGCCCTTGGGCGGGCCGGTGGTGCCGGAGGTGTAGACGATGAGCGCGGGAGCCTCGGGGTCATGGGCGTCCCGTCCGCCCGCCGCGTCCCGTCCGCCCGCCGTGTCGTGCCCGTACGCCGTGTCGTGCCCGTGGCCGGGGAGCCGGTCCGCCGGGCCGTCAGCGGCGATGTCCAGGCGCGGTACGGCGGCGAGCGGGGCGGGCAGTTCGTCGCCCGGGGCGGCGAGCACCAGGGAGGGCCGGCTGTCGGTGACGATGTGCGTCAACTCGCGTGCGCCGGTCTTGGGGTTGAGCGGTACGGCAGGAACGCCGGCGAGCAGCGCGGCCACCACCGCGACGGCGGTCTCCAGCGTGGGCGTGGCCCACACGGCGACGCGCTCCGCTCCGGCGAGCCGCGTGGCCACGGCACCCGCCGCGGCGCCGAGTCCGCCGTACGTGAGCGCGCGGTCCCGCTCGGCGGAAGGGTCCGGCGCACCGGATCGGCCCGGCTCACCGAAGCGCAGCGCGGGCCGGTCCGGCCGCTCGGACAGGGCCGGGAACAGGGAGCTCACAGGTGGTCCTCCTCGCGTTGCTGCACAGGCTGGTCATCCCGGGGCGCGGGCCCCACCATTCTCCCCGCCCGCGCCGAGGGGGAAAGCGATGCCGTGTGTGCTCTTCGCCGCTGTTGCGGCCCCTCGGCCCCGCCCGCACCGGTCGCGTCCGCCCGCCCCCGCACAACCCACCACCGTGCGGTGCTGCGCCGGACGGCGTACGGGTGCCCCACGCGGGCTACGGGAGGGGCAGCGCCACCTTCACCGCGTACACGCCCACCAGCCCGTACCCGGCCCGGAAAGTCCATTTCCGTACGGTGCCGGAGATCCGCGCCCCGGCGAAGGCGCTCGTCGCCACGAGGAGTTGCTGCCAGGCGAGCGAGGCGACGAAGACGCCGGCCACGAACACCGCTCCGGCCGTCCCGCCGCTGAGCGCGGCGCCCTGTGCGGTGGTGAGGGCGGCGAAGTAGAGGGCGGTGGTGGGGTTCACGAGCGTCAGTCCGGCGAACCGCGCGAAGGTGCGGGACGCGGTGGTGGTGCGCCACCCGGCTGCGGGGCGTGCGGGGTCTGCGGGACCTGCCGTGGCGTCGGCCTTCCGGAGGGCCGCCCGGCTCACCACCCCGCCGGCCGCATTGCTCGCCGCGCCGCTCGGTGCGGGGGCCGGTGCCGGCTCCGGCCGCTCCGCCTCGCCGGGCTCCCCGGTGTGGCGCGACGTCCACAGCCCGTGCACCGCGATGGCGAGCAGGACGGCGGCGGACACCAGCCGTACCCACGCCTCGACACCGGAGAGGGCGGCCGCGACCAGCGGCCCCAGTGCGGTGGCCAGCACCGCGTACCCGAGGTCCACGACGGCGACGGCCGACGCGGCGGCCACGGCTCCGCGCCGGTCGCGCATGCCCTCCTGCACCAGCAGCACACCGACGGCGCCCAGGGGCATGGCCACCCCGAGCCCGGCGGCCGCACCGGCGAGGGCGGTCGTCCACATGTCGCTCATCGGGCCACGATGGCGCGGCGGGCACGGGCGGCGCGAGCGGTTTTCGCCACGGCCAGGCTCCTCGGCGGTGACCGGTCCGCCGCCCGGCAGCTGCTAGGGGGTCGGCGCACCGGGGGGGGGACCTCGTGCGTCCGCAGTAGGCAGGTCCCGGTCGGCGCCAGCGCCGGTGCCGGCGCCCGGCACCGGTCAGGGAAGGAGCGGCAGCCTGCCCGCCGGCCGGGTCACTCCGCCTCGGTGAGCGGGTTCAGCGTCAGCGGCTCGATACGGCCTTCCAGCATCGCCCCCAGCCCGAGGACGGCGCAGATGTCGGGCCGCTCGGCGATGTGCACCGGCATCCCGGTCGCGTCGCGCAGCATCTGGTCCAGGCCCGGCAGCAGCGCGCTGCCGCCGACCATCATGATCCCGCGGTCGACCAGGTCCGCCACCAGATCGGGCGGGCAGTCGCGCAGGACCTTGCCGATGCCGTCGAGGACGGCGGTGAGCGGGGTGTGCAGCGCCTGGCGCACGGCGGCGGTGTCGACGAGCACCGAACGGGCCAGGCCCGTGGCCACGTCCCGCCCGTGGATCTCGGTGGAGGCGGGGCCGGCCGGGGTGAGACCGTTGCCGTGCAGGGCCAGTTGCAGGGGGCGTACCGACTGGCTGGGCAGCATCAGCTCGTGCTGGTGGCGCAGGTACTGGATGACCGCGTGGTCGATGGCGTTGCCGCCGACCGGGATGCGCTCCGCGGTGACGATCGCGCCGAGCGAGAGGACCGCCACCTGGGTGGTGGCCGCGCCGCACACCAGGATCATGGTGGCGCTCGGCTGCTCGACCGGCAGACCGCAGCCGACGGCCGCCGCGATGAGCGTGTCCACCAGCTCGACGCGCCGGGCGCCGAGGCCGACCAGCGTCTCGACGGTGGCGCGCTGCGCGAGCGGATCGCTGTCGTGCGGGGTGCACGCGGCGGCGCGCAGCAGCGGCTTGCGGCGCAGCTGGCGGCGGAGCTTCTCGCCCAGAAGGTGGCGCAGCATGCGCTGGGCCATATCGATGTCCACGACGGTGCCGCCGGAGACGGGACGCACGACGCGGATGTAGTCGGGGGTGCGCCCGGTCATCTTCTCGGCGAACTCACCGACGGCGATCAGCGCGCCGGTACGGGTGTTGACGGCGGCCACGCTCGGCTCGTCCACGACGAGTCCGACGCCCTTGACGAAGACCCGGGTCCTGGCGGCACCCAGGTCGACGCCCACATGGCAGCGGCGCAACTGCTCAAGACTGACGGTCACGGTGGGGATCCTCCCGAGAGCGGTACGTCTTCGCATCGTCCGGTCACGGGGCGTGCGGCGCGCGCTGGGGGAGCTGACGGGGTGACAGGCCGGCGGCGCGCACTCCGCGCGGAAGCCGCCTCCGCGGGAGCCGCCTCACGGGGTCACCCGCGGGAACCGCGCCTTGCGCACCCGTTCCTCACAGGAGCCGCTGGAGCAGCCCCCAGGTGAACTCGGCGACGCACGCCTGCCCGTCCGGCAGCGTGAAGGCCAGGCGCCACCGCGTCGGCGCGCTGCCCTCCAGCGGCCGGGCCGGGGGGAAGGCCCGCGCCACCTCGTCGACCGTGCAGCTCCAGGGGCGCAGGTCGGCGGCCGTCCGCAGCGCGGGGGCGGGCGCGCCGGGCGCCCGGACGAGCCACTCGTTCCACACCGCGCCCCCGCGGCCGGGGGCCGTGAGCACCTCGAACCGCAGGTCCGGCCAGAGCGGTACGGGCCACAGCAGCGCCTCGCACTCCAGGTCGCCGATCCTGCGCCGGGTCCGCGACTCCGGCTCGCCGAGCACGGACCGGTAGCGGGCCGCCGCACCCCGGCCGCGGGGCGCGTGCACCATGGCCTGCCAACGGCGGTTCGCCTCGCGCATGTCGGCGATCGACGCACCGAGCACGCGACGGGCGTCCTCGACCAGGCCCGGCTGGAAATCGGCCATCCGGCGGAGCAGGACGAGTTGGAAGGCGCGCGGCCCGAAGGAGGAGGATCCCGAAGGGGTGGGGGCGGAGGGTACGGAGTCGGACGGTTCCTTGTCCATCATGCGGACATCCTGCCTGTTCCGGCTGTATCGGATGAACCGATCGGACACGCCGGGGGACGGCCGTTTCCACACAGGATCCTCACAGCAC
Organism: Streptomyces sp. NPDC051310; assembly: GCF_044455245.1. Classification (NCBI taxonomy): domain Bacteria; kingdom Bacillati; phylum Actinomycetota; class Actinomycetes; order Kitasatosporales; family Streptomycetaceae; genus Streptomyces; species Streptomyces sp. NPDC051310. The sequence continues at coordinate 288,169 of NZ_JBITEO010000001.1, read as the reverse complement.
CGGCTATCTCCGCTGTCGGGCAGCCGCATACTCTGCGGGCGCCATGGATTTCTGCCACCAGTGTCAGCGGCATCTCAACGGCGCCCTGGCCTGTGCCGGCTGCGGAACGCCCGCCGAGGAGCTCCGGCACGTAGACCCGCACCCGTCCGCGGCGGACGACCTCGTCATCGAGCTGCGCCGGGACGAGGAGCGGCCGCCCGCGGTGCCTCGCCGTGCCCGCTCCGAGGCAGCTGCCCGCTCCCGGACCGCCCGGCCCGAGGGCGACGAGGGCCGGGCGGGCTCCCGGGGACGCCCGGCCGGTCGCCGTGCCCGCAGGCGCCGCGGCCGCAAGCTGGTGATCGGGCTGGCCGCCCTGGCGCTGGCGGCGGGGGCGCTGAGCCTGGCGGAACTGGCCATGGAGCATCCGGGCGAGGACGGCGCCGCCACCGCCGTACGGCAGGACGACGCGGTGCAGACCGCTCAGCCGGCGCCGGACCGGCCCTCGGGCGACGACGAGCTGCCGGACGGCCCGAGCCCGGTGAACGAGCCGGCCTCGGCGACCTCCGCCTCTCCGGGCCCCTCCGACGACGGGTCGGCCGGCACCGGCCGGCCGTCGGGCGGACCGAGCGCCTCGGGCTCCCCCGGCGCCCCGTCCCCGGGTGCCTCCGCGCCGGGAGGGGGCGGCGAGCCGGGTGCCCCGGGCGAGCCCGGCGCGTCCGACGACCCCGGCGCCCCCAGCAGCCCCGGCGACCCGGGCGACCCCGGTCCCCAGGACCCCGCGCCGGGTGACCCGGACCCGGGTTCCGGCGGTGACCCGGGCGGCGGCGAGCAGCCGCCCTCGGACCCCGATCCGGACCCGGACCCCCCGTCGGAACCCACGCCCGCGCCCACCGAGACCTGCGACTGGTTTCTCTGGTGGTGCGTCTAGGGCGACGGTGGCGGACCCTGCCGGGCAGGTGAGCCCGGCGGTAGGGACGTGACGTCCTGGAGATCATCCCCGGCCGCGCGGCCCGGCGGTCCCTCGCGGCACTCGTCAGGGGGGCTGCTCAGCCGGCCGCGGGCCCCGCGGGGTCCTCCGGCGGGGAGTCCAGCATCCGGCGCAGCAGGTCCCGCAGCGACGTCCGCTCGTCCTCCGACAGGGCGGCGAGCGGCTCGCGGGCGAAGTGCAGCGCGTCCCGGAGGCGGCGTGCGGTGGCGCGGCCCTCGTCGGTCGCGGCCGCCAGCTTCACACGGCGATCCGCCGGGTCCGGGCGGCGCTCGACCAGGCCGCGCGACTCCAGCCGGTCCACGATGCCGGTGACGTTCGACGGCTCGCACCGCAGTGACGTGGCGATGCGGCGCATCGGGAGCGGGGCGAGCGTCAGCAGCCCCAGGACCCGCGCCTGCGCGCCGGTGAGGGAGTGCTCCGCCGCGGCCTGCTCGTACTCCTCGTGGTAGCGGGCCACGATCGTGCCGATGAGCTCGACCACTTCGAGGGTGAGCGGGTCTGTGCGGGGTCTTCCGGTGCTGCTGGCCATGCACCTCACGATACCCGGTTACTTGACAACCTGAAATATCCAGGCCCATGGTTGTTTCAGGTAGTGAAGCAATTCTAGGAGGCACCGCGCCATGTCCGCTCTTCCCGCGTCCGGCCGTGAATGGCACCTCGTCGCCCGCCCGCACGGCTGGCCGAAGCCGGAGGACTTCGCCCTGCGTGAGGCGCCGCTCACCGAGCCCGGAGAGGGCCGGATCCTCGTCCGCAACCTCCACTTCTCCGTGGACCCGTACATGCGCGGCCGCATGAACGACGTCAAGTCGTACGTGCCGCCGTTCCAGCTCGACCGCCCCATGGACGGCGGCGCGGTGGGCGAGGTCATCGCCTCCGGCGCCGAGGGCTTCGCGGTCGGCGACCACGTGCTGCACGGCCTGGGCTGGCGCGAGTACGCCGAGCTCGACGCCCGGCACGCCACCAAGGTCGACGGCACGATCGCCCCGCTCTCCGCGTACCTCGGCGTCCTCGGCATGACCGGCATGACCGCGTACGCGGGCCTCTTCGAGACCGCCTCCTTCAAGGAGGGCGACGCCGTCTTCGTCTCCGGTGCCGCCGGCGCCGTCGGCAGCCAGGTCGGCCAGCTCGCCAAGCTCCGCGGCGCCTCCAGGGTCATCGGCTCGGCCGGCTCCGACGAGAAGGTCAAGCTCCTGACCGAGGAGTACGGCTTCGACGCGGCCTTCAACTACAAGAACGGCCCCGTCGCCGAGCAGCTCAAGGCGGCCGCCCCCGACGGCATCGACGTCTACTTCGACAACGTCGGCGGCGAGCACCTCGAAGCCGCGATCTCCCGGCTCAACATCCACGGCCGCGTCACCATCTGCGGCATGATCGCCGGCTACAACGACACCGAGCCGACCCCTGGCCCGCGCAACATGGCCATGGTCATCGGCAAGCGGCTGCGCCTCCAGGGCATGCTGGTCAACGACCACGCCGCGCTGCGGCCGCAGTTCGTCCAGGACGTCGCCGGCTGGCTGGCCTCCGGCGAGCTCAAGTACCACGAGACCGTCGTCGAGGGCATGGAGAACGGCGTCGACGCCTTCCTCGGCATGCTGCGGGGCGAGAACACCGGCAAGATGATCGTCTCGCTCACCCGCTAGGCTCACTCCAGGCCGCCGTGACCGTGGGCGCGAGTCGCGGCGCAACACAGGAGGAAACCTCTTACATGTCCATTCAGCAGTCCGACGTCCTGTACACCGCCGTCGCCACCGCCGAGAACGGTCGTGACGGCCGCGTCTCCACCGACGACGGCAAGCTCGACGTAGTGGTCAACCCGCCGAAGGAGATGGGCGGTTCGGGGGAGGGAACGAACCCGGAGCAGCTGTTCGCGGCCGGTTACAGCGCCTGCTTCCAGGGTGCGCTCGGTGTCGTCGCCCGCCAGGAGGGCGCCGACATCTCCGGTTCGACGGTGACCGCCGAGGTCGGCATCGGCAAGAACGCCGAGGGCTTCGGCATCATCGTCAAGATTTCCGCGAAGATCCCGAACGTGAGCGCCGCCACCGCCAAGGAGCTCATCGAGAAGGCCCACCAGGTCTGCCCGTACTCCAAGGCGACCCGCGGCAACATCACCGTCGAGCTCGCGGTCTGACCGAGCGCATCCGCACGGGCCGTCCCACGGCCCCGGACGACGACAGGGCCGCACCCCGCAACCGGGGGTGCGGCCCTCGCCGTGCACCGGGGCCTTGCGAGGAACGGCACCGAACGCCGCTCACTGATCCGTCCCGATCGGCATAGCCCCCTAACGCGTGGTCAGCAGCGCCCGTCCGACCTGCGCCGCCAGCCCCTTGGGGTGTGCCCGGAACAGCGGTTGCGTTCCGAACAGCACGACACCCGGACCGCCGACCACCGAGGCGCGGCCCGCCGCGTCGGCCGGCCCGCCCGTCCCGTCGCCGTCCGCCCGCCAGTGGCCCGCCACGAGCAGGCGTCCCGAGGCGTACGACTGGTGCACGCGCACCCCCTCGCCGAGCGCCGTGAACCACACCGGCGCGTAGACGAACGCGTGCGCCGGAGCGCCCGCCGTGAGGGCATCGCCGCGCGCGCCCGCCACCCGCACCACGCCGTTGGCGTCACCGTTGCCCTCCACCGCCGTGGCCGCGAGGAGTCCGGCCGCCGTGCTGAACGCCGCGCCGCCGCTGCCGACGCCCACCACGCCGACGCCGCTCGCCTGGAAGGCGGCCCGCGCCGCCGGGGTGAGCGCGGCGTGGTCGAGCCCGGCCGAGACGTACAGCACGTCCACCCGCGACCAGTCGAAGCCCGCGTTCAGCGTGGCCGTCGACACCGGCAGCACCTCGAAGCCCATCTCCCGCAGGGCGAACCGCTCACCGGCCGTCAGCGCCGCCGCCACCCGCGTCCGCCGCAGCGGCTCGCCGCCCCGCTCCCGCGCCGCCTCGAACCGCACGCCGAGCCGGTCGGCCAGGACGCGCGCCGCGCCCCGCGCCGCACCCGGCACGACCGCCGAGCCGTCCTCCGCCCGGCGCACCCGGACGCCCTGCGCGAGCAGCGCGTTGAGCGCCGCGACCTCGCCGGGGTCGGTGAGCGACAGCCTCAGGTCCCCGGACGCGGCGACGTACCCGGTCGCGCGGGCCGCCCGCACCGGTCGCACCGGTACGCGTGGCGCGGCGTCCCGCACCGTGTCCACGGTGGCGCCCCACAGCAGCCCCAGGCTCCACCCCGAGATGTCGTACATCGCGGAGACGTCCGCACTGATGTCCCGGCCCTCCGCCAGCATCGCCTGCGCGAGCCCGCGCTTGGGCTGGCGCATGTCGACGACGTACGACCCGGCGGGGTGGACCCGCCCGGCCGCCCGGAAGTCCCGCTCCGCGCGCCCCACCCGCACGTCGTTGGCGAGCAGGTGGTCCACCAGCCGCGCCGCGGCCACCGCCGACCGCTGGCCCTTGCCCACCGGGATGACGTACGCCCGGGGGAAGGTGGTCGTGTAGACGTCCTCGGGCCCGATGCCGGGCACGCCCGGCACGGTCCGCTCCGACACCGGGCGCTGCGCCTCCCCGGCCGCGCCCCGCCGGAACACCTCGATCTGGTCGGCGATCAGCGACGTGCGGTGCGTGTACGCGTAGTCCAGGGCGGCACGCATCGCCGCGCCCGCGATGCCGGTGTTGATCTCCGCCCGGCGGCGCAGTTCGGCGACGGGCAGGGAGGTGTAGGCGGAGTTGTTCACCGTCAGCGGGAACTCGACGGTGTGCGCGGCCACCGCGCCGTGGAAGGGCATGTACTGCGGGGTGAAGACCGGTGGCCAGTCGTCCCACCCCTCCTGCTGGTCGCGGAAGGGGATGACGGCCGGCTCGACGCCGTCCCGGGCGGGCGTCCAGCCGAGCCCGTTCACCCGCTCCTCCATGCCGAGCGCGTTGGCGTAGGAGTGCTTCAGGAACAGGTCGTACTCGTAGTTCTCGCCGTGCGGCGGGGTCGTCGGCTCGATCAGCGTGCCGTTGACGTACCCGTGCAGGTCGAGCATGACGGCCGGCTGCTTGTCGATCGCGATCCGCCGCACCGCGCGGGTCTCGGGCTGCGAGCCGGTGATGAAGTCGCGGTTCAGGTCGAACCCGGCGGCGTTGGCACGGGTGCCGGCGACCCGGCCGTCGGGGTTGGCCGTGACGTTGATGTACAGCCGCGTGGTGCGCAGCAGCCGGGCGGTCCGGGCGTCCCGGGCGGCCGCCAGCTCCTCGATCAGCTTCAGGGCGGCGTCGGTGCCCTCCCACTCGTTGCCGTGGATGTTGTTGTTGAGGAAGACGGGCGTCTTGTACGCGGACGTGACGTGCGGGTCCCGGGCCGCGGCGGCGGGCGCGCTCTCGATGAGCTCGCGCATCCGCTCCTGCTCGCGCGCCTGCCGGGCGCTCTCCGGCGCGGTGACGGTCACCAGGTACAGCTCGCGCCCCCCGGCGGACCGCCCGGCGACCTCGACGCTGACGCGGTCGCCCAGCCTCTGGAGGGCGTTCAGCCGGGGCGCGAGGGAGTGGTACGGCGCGAGGCCCAGCTTGACGGACGTGTCGGCGGGGTTCACGGGCGGTGCGTCGAGGACCGTACGGCGCGGATAGCCGCCGAGCGCGCGGAGGGCGGCCGCCGCGTCCCGCGGTGCGGCGCCCGGCTCGGCCCCGGCCGCGAGCGGCGCCGGCCGGGCGAGCTCCTCACCCCCTCGCCGTACGGGGGCGGGCGCGGCCGCGCCCGGGTCGGGGACGGCGACGGCCGGCGGCGGCAGGAGGAGCAGCGCCCCCGCGAAGGCGGTGGCGCCGATGAGGAAACGTCTCGGTATGGCCATGCACGGAGGGTCTACCCTGTCACCTCCATGACAACAAGGGCGCCCGGCCGCCCGATAGGCTGACCGGCATGCGTGATCTGAGGGTGGGCTTCGGCTATGTGATGAAGGGCCAGCGGTGGGTCGGCCGGCACGGACGGTGGTTCGGCTTCGGGCTGTTGCCCGGGCTGGTCACCCTGGTGCTGTACGCGGGGGCGCTGGTGGGCCTGGCGTACGGCGCCGACGACCTGACCGCGTGGGCGACACCGTTCGCCGACGACTGGTCGTCGCCCTGGCAGGGCCTGGTGCGCGGCTTCCTGACCGCCCTGGTCTTCGCCTTCGGCCTGTTCCTTGCGGTCATCACCTTTACCGCCGTCACGCTCCTCGTGGGGCAGCCGTTCTACGAGTCGCTCTCCGAGGCGGTCGACCGCAGCGAGGGCGGTGACGTCCCGCGGTCCGGTCTGCCGCTCTGGCGTGAGCTGTGGGTCTCCGCCCGCGACAGCCTGCGTGTCCTGGTCCGGGTGGCCTTCTACGGCGTCCTCCTCTTCGCCCTCGGCTTCATCCCGGTCGTCGGGCAGACCGTCGTCCCCGTGCTCGGCGTCTGCGTCTCGGGCTACTTCCTCGCCGAGGAGCTCACCGCGGTCGCGCTCCAGCGGCGCGGCGTCGCACTCAAGGAGCGCCTGGTCCTGCTCCGCGGCCGCCGCATGCTCACGCTCGGGTTCGGCGTCCCGCTGGCCCTTTCCTACCTGGTCCCGTTCGTCGCGGTGTTCCTGATGCCGGGCGCGGTGGCGGGCGCGACGCTGCTGGTCCGCGACCTGACGGCCCCGGCGGACCCGGACGCGGACCCGGCCGCCCCCCGGTCGGACGCCTCCGGCCCGCACCCCGCCCCGGCCAACCCGTACAGCACCCGCAAGGGCTGAGCCGCGATGACGGAACTGATCGCCGTGGCGGCCATCACGGTCCTCGCCGTCATCAGCCCGGGTGCCGACTTCGCCATGGTCGTGCGCAACAGCTGCCTGTACGGCCGTCCGACCGGCCTCTTCGCCGCGGCGGGTGTCGCGGCGGGTGTCCTCGTCCACGTCACCTACACGATGCTGGGCGTCGGCCTGCTGATCGCCGCCCACACCGAGCTGTTCACCGTCATCAAGCTCGCCGGCGCGGCGTACCTCGTCTACATCGGCCTGCGCACCTTCTTCGCCCGCGCGGACCTCACCGTCGACCTCGGGTCCAAGGCGGCGCTGTCCCGGTGGGGCGCGCTGCGCACGGGGTTCCTGACCAACGTCCTGAACCCCAAGACCACGCTCTTCGTGGTCTCCACCTTCACCCAGGTCGTCGGTCCGGACACCCCGCTGTGGCAGCAGGCGGGGTACGGGATGTTCATGTCGCTGGCGCACCTGGCCTGGTTCGCCCTGGTGGCCCTCTTCTTCTCCCACACCCGCCTGCGCACCTCGCTGCTCCGCGCCCAGAAGGCCCTGAACCGCACCATCGGCGCCACCCTGGTCGGCCTGGGCGTGACGCTCGGCGTCACTTCCCCCTGAGCGCCACCGCGACGATCGCCCGCACCTGCGCCGTGATGTCGGCGCGGTTGCGCAGGAACTCGGGGTCCGTCACCGCGTCGGTGTTGCCCGCCCCGAACTGGAGCACCGGCGTGTGCACATGGCCGCCGGGCAGCTCCGGCCGCCCCAGCCGGTCGCGCAGCAGGGTGGCGCGGTAGGCGATCTCGTTGGACAGGTAGTCGCCCCCGCCGCCCGCCCGGGCGGCGGAGCCGGGCGTCGGGCCGGCCGGGCGGACCACCGGGGTGGCCAGGCCCTGCGGGACCTCGGTCACCGTGGTGTTGTCGTACACCGGGAAGCGCCCCGTCGCCGCCGCCACGATGGCCCCGTACGGCAGGGTCGTCGTCGTCCACTGCGGCTGCGAGGCCGGGTCGGAGACCGGCACGGGCCCGGTGGAGGAGAGGTTCTCGTTGTCGGCGAAGCCGCCGCGCCAGGCGCCGTTGTACCGCTCGATGTCGAAGCGCCCGGGCCGGCCCTGGCTCACCGTCGTGAAGAGGTCCACGCGCGGCAGGTGCGGGCGCAGGGTGCGTTCGACCGTGCCGTCCGCGAAGTCCTGCCAGCGGACCGGGAAGACCGCCGTCTCGATCCGGGCCGGCGTCCCGTCCGCCGTGCGGACCAGGGTGCCGTCCAGGGCGAGGGCCGCCGCTCCCGACGGGTTGCTGATGCGGATGTCGCGGTCCAGCGTGAACGGGTCGAACCCCGTCACGAGGACGCGCTTGACGCCCTTGCCGGGCGGGAAGCGGATCGCGTCCTGGCCGCGGGAGGCGGTCTCCAGCCGCTCCAGGAGCCGGGCCCGCGCGTCGGCGGGCAGGCCGAAGGCAGGCTGCCACCCGCGCAGTTCCCGCGTCAGGGACAGCCGCGCCCAGTACAGCGGGCGGTCGTCGTCCCGGCTCAGGTCGCCCCCGGCGGGGCCGCGCCCCTGCACCCGGTCCACCGCCCGCTGCCACAGACGGGCACCGTGCCGTACGACGGCGCGCTCGGCCGCCCCGTACGAGCGGGAGACGCCGAGGGCGGCGCGGAACTCCGCCGCCGCGGTGCCGAATCCGCTGCGCCGCAGGATCTCCTGCGGTACGGCCCGGTCGAGGCGGGCCTCCTCGGCGGTGGGGGGCGCGGCGGCCGGCGCGGCCGCCGACGCGGGGCCGGGGGCGACGAGGGCGAGGGCCGGCAGCGCCAGCAGGGCCGCGGCTAAGCGGGCCAGGGGGAGCGCACGGCGCACACGGGATGCACGGGACACGGGGAAGCCATCCTTCCGTCGGGTCCCGGCACGCTACCGCGCGCCCAACAGCCCCAGAAAGTCCCGGAAAGCAGCCGGCATGTCCACCGACTCGGGGTCCAGCAGCCACTGGTACTGCAACCCGTCCATCACCGCCGTCAGCAGCGGCGCCGCCTGCTCCGGTGTCAGACCGCCCGGCAGCCGGTCCCCGTACTCGGCCCGCAGGACGCTCGCCATCTCCTCGCGCACCTGGGCGTAGCGCCGGGTGAAGAACGCGCGCGCCGGGTGATCCTCCGTCACGCTCTCGCCGAGCAGGGCGGAGAAGGTCTGCACGATGCCCGGCCGCATGGCGTTGTAGTCCACCAGGGCTCCCAGCAGGTCCAGCCGCCAGCCCTCCCGCGTGCCGCCGCCGGTGTCCCACTGATCGCGCTCCTCCAGGACCGCGACCAGCAGCGCCTCCTTGGTGGGGAAGTAGTGCAGAAGCCCCTGCTGGGTGAGGCCGACCCGCTCGGCGACCGCGCCCAGGGTCGCGCCCCGGTAGCCGCGCTCGGCGATCACTTCCAGGGCGGCGCGCAGGATCTCCGCCCGCCGCTCCTCGCTCCTGGCCCTGGCCGCTGCCATCGCCCCGGTCCCTTCGTCGTGTCGCTGCGCGTCAGACCGTACGGCATCCACCGGACCCGTGTATCACGGAAGCGTAACGTCACCTACCGGTCTACCGGTCGGTGCGCCAGCATGAGCGGCACCCGCACGGCACCCCGATGAGGAGGCACCACGGTGACGGAACACGAACCGTGTCAGGAGCAGGTCCGCGAAGAGGCCGTGGAGGCCGCGCTCGGCAAGCTGGACCTGGACGCGAAGACGCGGCTCCTGGCCGGTCAGGACATGTGGTCGCTGCCGGCCCTGCCCCGGATCGGCCTCGCCTCCCTCGTCCTGTCCGACGGCCCGGTCGGCGTGCGCGGGGTGCGCTGGACCGCCGACGACCCGTCGGTGGCCCTGCCGTCACCGACCGCCCTGGCAGCCACTTGGGACCCCGGCCTCGCCCGCCGCGCCGGCCGGCTCCTCGCCCAGGAGGCCCGCCGCAAGGGCGTCCACGTCCTGCTCGCGCCCACCGTCAACCTGCACCGCTCCCCGCTGGGCGGCCGCCACTTCGAGGCGTACAGCGAGGACCCGTACCTCACCGGCGCGATCGGCACCGGGTACGTCCTCGGCGTCCAGGACGGCGGCGTCGCCACCACTGTCAAGCACTTCGTCGCCAACGACGCCGAGACCGACCGCTTCACCGTCGACAACGTGATCGCGGGCCGGCCGCTGCGCGAGCTCTACCTCGCCCCCTTCGAGACGATCGTCAGGAACGCCCGCCCCTGGGGCATCATGACCGCGTACAACCAGGTCAACGGCTGCACCATGACCGAGCACCACCACCTGGTGAACGAGGTCCTGCGCGCCGAGTGGGGCTTCGACGGCTGCAACGTCTCCGACTGGACGGCCGCCCGCGACACCGGGCGCGCCCTCGCCGGCGGCCTCGACGTCGCCATGCCCGGACCCGGCACCGTGTACGGCGAGGCCCTCGCCGCCGCCGTGCGGGCGGGGGAGGCCGACGAGAGCGCCGTCGACGCGGCCGTGCGCAACGTGCTGCGCCTCGCCGCCCGCGTCGGCGCCCTGGAGGGCGTGCGGCCGGCCGTCACCGAACCTCCGCCGCCCCTCGACGGCGGCGCCCTCGCCCGGGAGATCGCCCACCGCTCCTTCGTCCTCCTGCGCAACGACCGCGGCGCCCTGCCCCTCCCGCCCGGCCGCACGGTCGCCCTCATCGGCGCCGCCGCCCGCGACGCCCGCGTCCTCGGCGGCGGCTCCGCCGAGGTCTTCCCCGACCACGTCGTCTCCCCGCTCGACGGCCTCACCGCCGCCCTCCCGCCCGGCGCGCTGACGTACGCGACCGGCGCCGACCCCGACGACGAACTCGCTGCCGCCGGATTGGGCTTCGCGCTCCGGGCCGTCTGCCGCGACGCCCGCGGCACCGTCCTCGGCGCCTGCCCGCTGCCCAGCGGCCAGGTCCGGTGGATCGGCGACGACCTGCCCGGCGGCGTCACCCGCGACACCCTGCACAGCGTCGAGATCACCGGCACGTTCACGCCCCGCGAGAGCGGCGAGCACGCCTTCGGCACGCGCGGCCTCGGCGCCTTCACGCTCACCGTCGCGGGCCGGACCCTCTACGACGGCGTCCAGGGGATGGGCGACGAGGCCGACCCGTTCGAGGCGTTCTTCGGCGCCCCGACCGAGCGCGGAACGGTCGCCCTCACCCAGGGCGTCCCCGTCGAGGTGTCCCTCCTGCACCCGCTCGGCGGCGCCCCCGCCGCGCCGCTGCCCGCCGTGCTGTTCTCGCTCGTCCACCTCCGCCCGCGCCGCGACCCCGACGAGCTGATCGCCGAAGCCGTCGAGGCCGCCCGCTCCGCCGACACGGCGGTCGTCGTGGTCGCCACCACCGAACGCGTCGAGTCCGAGGGCTTCGACCGCCGCGACCTGCGGCTGCCCGGCCGCCAGGACGAGCTCGTCCGGGCCGTCGCCGCCGCCAACCCCGACACGGTCGTCGTGGTCAACGCCGGCTCCCCGGTCGAGATGGACTGGCGCGACGACGTCGCGGCCGTCCTGCTCGGCTGGTTCCCCGGCCAGGAGGGCGGCGCCGCCCTCGCCGACGTCCTCCTCGGTGCCGAGGAGCCGGGCGGCCGTCTGCCCACCACCTGGCCGGCCGCCCTCGCCGACGCCCCCGTCACCGAGGTCACCCCCACCGACGGCACCCTCGCCTACACCGAGGGCCTCTTCATCGGCTACCGCGCCTGGGAGCGGGCCGGCACGAGCCCCGCGTACCCCTTCGGGCACGGCCTCGGCTACACCACCTGGGAGTACGAGTCCCTCGACGTCACCCCGCAGTACGCCACGGTCCGCGTCCGCAACACCGGCGCCCGCGGCGGCCGCGAGGTCGTGCAGCTCTACGCCGCCCCGATGACCGACACCGTCGAGCGCCCGGCGCGCTGGCTGGCCGGCTTCGCCGGCGTCGAGGCCGGTCCGGGCGAGGCGGTGGACGTGGAGATCCCGCTGCCGCGCCGCACCTTCGAGATCTGGGACGAGGAAGCCGGGCGGTGGACCGCCGTCGCCGGGACCTACGAACTGCAGGCCGGACGCTCGGTCGCCGACCGCCGGCTGAGCGCCACCCTGGAGGTCCGGGCGGAAGCGGGCGACGGCCCGGCCGCGCCCCGCGTCACGCCGTGACGACGCGGTACGCGATCTCCGCCAGCCGCTCCTGGCCGTTGCGGCTGGGGTGGAACCAGTCCCACGGGCTCAGCTGCTCACCGGTGAAGCGGTAGGAGAACACCGCGCCGCCGTCGTACCGGCAGCGCGCGTCCTTCGCGCAGACGTCCCGCAGGACCGTGTTGTACGCCCTCACCCGCTCGTCGACCCGGGCACGCCGCTGCGCGGCGGAGGTGCCCAGGTCGTCGGCGTCGGCCAGCATCGAACGGCACAGGCCGAACTTCCAGATCTGCTTGCCGAGGGGGTTGCCGCGCCCTTCGGACCACAGGCGCTTGAGGTCGGGGACGCTGGAGACGTAGACCTGCGTGGTGGGGGAGACCTCGCGCAGCTCCCGCATGGCCTGCTCGAAGGAGGCACGGAAGTCGGCGACCGGGGTCATCAGACGGGCGGAGTCCCGGCAGGCGTCGTTGGCCCCCGCCATCACCGTGACCAGGCCGGGCTTCCTCGCGGCGGCCCGCGCCATCTGCCCGGGCAGCTCGGCCATCCGGGCCCCCGAGCGGGCGAAGTTCCAGCCGGGGATGCCCAGCCGCGTGGCGAGGCTCTTCACCTGCTCGTCGGTGCCCGTCGCCCAGGACGCCCTGGGGCAGTCGGCCAGTACGACACACGCGTTCAGGCCCCGCGTGATGGAATCGCCCACCGCGGCGACGGACGCCGGACTGCGGTCCCACACGGGCGTGGGGGAGGGCGACGGGCGGGGTGACGCCCTGCGTGCGCCGCCCTCTGACGGCGTGTCGCACCCGGTCAGCGCGGCCGCGGCCACCACAACCGCCGTCACCCACATGGCTACGGCGGAACGCACGCGTATGGCGGGCATCCTCCTGGCCCTTTCCTCGGAGTCCTGGCGAGTGAAAGCTTGGTGTCATCGGCCCATGGGACCGACCGTACGTCATACCGATGGCCCTGGCGCACGGTAGCTTTTCCCCGTCGAACCTGAAGCGCCCCGGCCAACCGGCTCCGGTAAATTACATCACGTCACATGCTGTCCCTTTTGCGGAGTTTCGCTCCCGATGCTGTTTACTGAGGCCGCTGGGAAAGGCGAACCTCGTCCCACACTGGAGGTCCCGGTGACGACACGTGGAGTCCTGTACGTACACTCCGCACCGCGCGCGCTGTGCCCGCACGTCGAATGGGCGGTGGCGGGCGTGCTCGGTGCACGGGTCCAGCTCGACTGGATCCGGCAGCCGGCCTCCCCGGGCACCTGGAGAGCCGAGTTCTCCTGGCAGGGCGAACCGGGCACCGCCTCCAAACTGGCCTCCGCGCTGCGCGGCTGGCAGATGCTCCGCTTCGAGGTGACCGCCGAACCGTGCCCCACCGCGGAGGGCGAGCGCTACAGCGCCACGCCCGACCTGGGCATCTTCCACGCGGTGACCGGCATCCACGGCGACATCCTGGTCCCCGAGGACCGTCTGCGCGCCGCCCTGGCCCGCTCCGCGCAGGGCGAGACGCAGCTGGAGGCGGAGATCGCCAAACTGCTCGGCAAGCCCTGGGACGACGAGCTGGAGCCCTTCCGCTACGCCGGCGAGGGCGCCCCCGTCCGCTGGCTGCACCAGGTCGTCTGACCCTCCCGCCCCGCCCGGCCGCCCCTCCCGGCCGTCCCCGCACACGGCCCCCGGAACACGACGACGGGCCCGCCCCCGATCGGGGGCGGGCCCGTCCTCATGCGCCCGGTGCGCCTGCCGCGAGGTCAGACCGTGCGGAAGGCGAGGACCACGTTGTGGCCGCCGAAGCCGAACGAGTTGTTGATCGCGGCGATCGTGCCGTCCGGCAGCGCGCGCGGCTCGTCACGGACGACGTCGGCGTCGACCTCCTCGTCCAGCTCGTCGACGTTGATCGTCGGCGGGGCCGTGCGGTGGTACAGCGCCAGGACCGTCGCGACGGTCTCGATGCCGCCCGCGCCGCCCAGCAGGTGCCCCGTCATCGACTTGGTGGCCGACACGGCGACGTGGTCCAGGTCGTCGCCCAGGACCTTGCGCAGCGCCTTCACCTCGGCGACGTCACCCTGAGGGGTGGACGTGGCGTGCGCGTTGAGGTGCACGACCTCGGACGGCTTCAGGTCGGTGGTGTCCAGCAGGTTCTGCAGCGCGGCGGCGATGCCGCGGCCCGTCGGCTCGGGCTGCGCGATGTGGTGGCTGTCGGCCGACAGGCCCTGGCCCAGCACCTCGCAGTACACCCGGGCGCCGCGCGCGGCGGCGTGCTCGGCGGACTCCAGGATGACGACACCCGCGCCCTCGCCGAGGACGAAGCCGTCACGGCCCTTGTCGTACGGGCGCGACGCCTTCTCGGGCTCGTCGTTGTTCTTGGACATCGCCATCATGTTGGCGAACGCGGCGACCGGCAGCGGGTGGATCGCCGCCTCGGTGCCGCCCGCGACGACCACGTCGGCGCGGCCGGTACGGATCATCTCGACCGCGTAGCCGATCGCCTCGGCGCCCGACGCGCACGCCGAGACCGGGGTGTGGACGCCCGCCTGGGCGTTCACCTCCAGGCCGACGTTGGCGGAGGGGCTGTTGGGCATCAGCATCGGCACGGTGTGCGGGGAGACGCGGCGTACGCCCTTCTCCTTCAGCACGTCGTACTGGTCGAGCAGGGTGGTCACACCACCGATGCCGGAGGCGATGACGGAACCCAGCCGCTCGGGCCGGATCTTCTCGTCCTCGCCCGCGGGGGCGGTGTAACCGGCGTCGGCCCACGCCTCGCGCGCCGCGATCACGGCGAACTGCGCCGAGCGGTCCAGCTTGCGGGCGAGCGGGCGGGGCAGGACCTCGCCCGGATCGACGGCCGCGGGGGCCGCGATACGGACGGGCATGTCGGCGAAGCGGTCACCCTCGAGGGGCTTGACGCCGGAGCGTCCCGCCAGCAGACCTTCCCAGGTCGAGGCGGAGTCGCCACCCAGCGGTGTGGTTGCGCCGATACCGGTGACGACCACGGTGCGATTGGTCGGGCTCACAGGAATTCTTTCTCCACGTGTATGAGGTATGCGTGAATGCGGCGCCACCGCCGGGTGGCGAACCGATCAGCCCTGGTGCTTCAGGATGTAGTCGGCAGCGTCGCCGACCGTCTTGAGGTTCTTGACGTCCTCGTCGGGGATCTTGACGTCGAAGCGCTCTTCGGCGGCGACGACGACCTCGACCATGGACAGCGAGTCGACGTCCAGGTCGTCGGTGAAGGACTTGTCCAGCTGGACGTCCTCGACCGGGATGCCGGCGATCTCGTTCACGATCTCCGCGAGACCTTCGACGATCTCTTCCTGAGTGGCGGCCATGTGGCGCTCCTTCGGTGTGTTTCTCAGAGGGTGTTTCTCGGGGGTGTGAGGCCGGTCGTCCGGACCGCTTCCGCGGAAGGAACCGGACTGGTGCCTAGGGGAGGGTAACCACCGTCGCGGCGTAGACGAGACCCGCCCCGAAGCCGATGACGAGCGCGGTGTCGCCGCTCTTCGCCTGCCCGGTCGCCAGAAGCCGCTCCATCGCGAGCGGGATCGAGGCGGCCGAGGTGTTGCCGGTGGTCTCCACGTCACGGGCGACCGTGACGTGCTCCGGCAGCTTCAAGGTCTTCACCATCGAGTCGATGATCCGCATGTTGGCCTGGTGCGGAATGAAAACGTCCAGGTCGGCGGCGGTGATGCCGGCGGCGTCCAGCGCCTGCTGGGCGACCTTCGCCATCTCGAAGACGGCCCAGCGGAACACCGCCTGGCCTTCCTGCGTGATGGCCGGGAACCGCTCGACCTCGCCGTCGCGGTAGTCCGTCCACGGCACGGTCTGCTTGATGGTCTCGGACTTGTCGCCCTCCGAACCCCACACGGTCGGGCCGATCCCGGGCTCCGTCGCGGGGCCGACGACGACCGCGCCGGCGCCGTCGCCGAACAGGAAGGCCGTCGCCCGGTCCTCCAGGTTCGTCAGGTCGCTGAGCCGCTCCACGCCGATGACGAGGACGTACTCGGCGGAGCCCTCGACCACCATGCCCTTGGCGAGGGTGAGGCCGTAGCCGAAGCCGGCGCAGCCCGCCGAGATGTCGAACGCCGCCGGCTTCTTCGCGCCGATCTTGTCGGCGATCTCGGTGGCGACGGCCGGGGTCTGCTTGAAGTGCGAGACGGTGGAGACGATCACACCGCCGATCTGCTCCGGGGCGAGCCCGGCGTCCGCGATGGCCTTCCCGGCCGCCTCGACCGACATCGCCGTCACGGTCTCCTCCGGGGAGGCCCAGTGACGGGTGGCGATGCCGGAGCGCGAACGGATCCACTCGTCGGACGAGTCGATCGTCTCCAGGATCACCTCGTTGGGCACGACCCGGGTCGGACGGTAACCGCCGACACCCAGGATCCGTGCGTACGGGGCGCCCTGGCTGGGCTTGATCTTCGCCATGCTCTGTGGCTCCTTGTTCAGGCGGCGTCAGGCGGCGGGTCGGGCGTGCTCGGCGATGAGCTCGCGCGCCGCGTCGAGGTCGTCCGGCGTCTTCAGCGCGAGCGTCGCGACACCCGGCAGGGCGCGCTTGGCGATGTTGACGAGGGTCCCGCCGGGGCACACCTCGACCAGCGCGGTGGCACCGAGCTGCTGGAACGTTTCCATGCACAGGTCCCAGCGGACCGGATTGGCCACCTGGCCCACCAGACGGGCGACGACGTCGGCGCCCGAGGTGACGGTCCTGCCGTCCTTGTTGGACACGTACGGCACGGCCGGGTCGGCCACCGTGAGGTCGTCCGCCACCTGCCGGAGCGTGGCCACCGCGGGCGCCATGTGCTGCGTGTGGAACGCGCCCGCCACCTTCAGCGGCACCACGCGGCGGACGCCCTCGGGCTTGTCCTGCGCCAGCGCGGCGAGCTGCTCCATCGTGCCGGCCGCGACGATCTGCCCGGCGCCGTTGACGTTCGCCGCGGTCAGACCGAGCTTCTCCAGGTGCGGAACCGTCACCTCGGGGTCGCCGCCGAGCAGCGCCGACATCCCGGTCTCGGTGACGGCGGCGGCCTCCGCCATCGCCAGCCCGCGGCTGCGCACGAACCGGAGCGCGGCCGTGTCGTCGAGCACCCGCGCGAACGCGGCGGCGGCGATCTCACCGACGCTGTGACCGGCCACGGCACCCGGGGTGACGTCCCCGAGCGCGGAGGCGGACAGCAGCGCGGCGGCCACCAGCAGCGGCTGGGCGACGGCCGTGTCGCGGATCTCGTCCGCGTCGGCCTTCGTGCCGTAGTGGACGAGGTCGAGCCCGATGGCCTCGGACCAGGCGCCGAGACGGTCGGCGGCACCGGGGAGGTCGAGCCAGGGGGTCAGGAAGCCGGGCGCCTGAGCGCCTTGGCCGGGAGCGACGAGTACGAGCACCCTCACACTCTCTCTTGTGGACGGTCCTAGGCGCCCGTGGAGATTGGGACGAAGAACCGTCGGGCGAATTGTTGGCCTTCGACAAAAGTCTAGGCGCGGGTCACATCTGGATGTCCGCTTCGGCCAGCCGCCCCAGGATCAGGGCGATCCGGAGCGTGAAGGCCGACCGTACGTCGGAGGGCGACCATCCGGTGACGTCCGTCACACGTCGCAGCCGGTAGCGGACGGTGTTGGGGTGGACGAACAGCATCCGCGCGGCGCCCTCCAGACTGCTCGCTTGCTCCAGGTAGACGCTCAGCGTCTCCAACAGAGCGGAGCCGGCCTCCTCCAGCGGTCTGTAGATGTCCTCCACCAGCTGCTCCCGCGCCGACGGGTCACCGGCGATCGCGCGCTCCGGCAGCAGATCGTCCGCCAGCACCGGCCGCGGCGCATCCTGCCACGCCGTACACGCCTTCAACCCGGCTGCCGCGGCCTGCGCGGACCGGGTCGCCGCCAGCAGGTCCGGCACGATCGGGCCCGCCACGACCGGACCCGCCGCGTACGGGCCGATCAGCGCCTTCGCCACGTGCAGCGGGTTGTCGTTGCCACCCGCGATGACCACGAGCCGGTCGCCCAGCACACCGGTGAGGACCTGGAGCTTGGCGTGCCGCGCCGCCCGCCGGATCGCCTCCACCGTCAGTTCGCTGTCCCCGTCCGGGGCGGTGCCGAGGATCACGCACACGTGGTCGGGGGAGTTCCAGCCCAGCGCGGCGGCGCGGGACACGGCGCCCTCGTCGGCCTCGCCCGACAGCACGGCGTTGACCACCAGCGACTCCAGCCGGGCGTCCCAGGCGCCGCGGGCCTCGGCGGCCTGCGCGTACACCTGCGCCGTCGCGAAGGCGATCTCCCGCGCGTAGACCAGCAGCGCCTCGCGCAGCACCGACTCGTCGCCGGGCGCCGCGACCTCCTCGATCGCCGATTCCATGACCTCGATCGTCGTGCGCACCATCTCGACGGTCTGGCGCAGCGTGATCGCCCGGGTCAGCTCGCGCGGCGCCGTGCCGAAGACGTCCGTGGAGATGGCCTGAGGGGTCTCCGGGTGCCGGAACCACTCCGTGAACGCGGCGATACCGGCCTGGGCCACCAGACCGATCCACGACCGGTTCTCCGGGGGCATCGCCCGGTACCAGGGCAGCGTCGCGTCCATGCGGGCAATGGCGCTCGCCGCGAGCCGCCCGGAGGACTGCTCCAGGCGCTTGAGGGTCGCGGAATGCGAGTGGGCGTCGTTCGCTGCGGGTTCAGGCACGGGACAAGACTGCCTTATCGGGACGGGCGAGTGACCGGCCGGGCCGGATTCCCGCCCGCACCGCCCCGGCACCCCTGTTCTAGGGTGGGCCCGTGATGGATGTACGGCGCTCAGGCGACCGCTACCGCGGGGGCGATCCCGGTGCCGGGATCGAGACCCTGCACGCCTTCTCCTTCGGGCGCTTCTACGACCCGGACAACCTCCGCTTCGGCGCGCTCCTCGCGTGCAACGAGGAGCGCCTCGCCCCCGGCGCCGGCTTCGCCGAGCACCCGCACAGCCACACCGAGATCGTCACGTGGGTCGTCGAGGGCGAACTGACCCACCGCGACTCGGCCGGCCACGCCACGGTGGTCCGCCCCGGCGACGTGCAGCACCTCAGCGCGGCGAGCGGGGTGCGCCACGAGGAACGCAACGACGGCGAGCAGCCCCTCACCTTCGTGCAGATGTGGCTCGCACCCCGGGAGCCCGGCGGGGAGCCGTCGTACGACATGGTGCCCGCCGGCGCCGGCCCGGCGCCATATGCCGTGCCGGCGGCCGGCGCGACGCTGCACGTACGGCGCCTCGCCGCGGCGGGCGAGCGCGCGGACGTGCCGGACGCGCCCTTCGCCTACGTGCACGTGGTGCGCGGAAGGGTGGCGCTCGGCGGTGCGGAACTGGGACCGGGCGACGCGGCCCGCGTCACCGGCGCCCGGGGCCTGGAGCTGACCGCGCTCGCGCCGTGCGAAGTCCTCGTCTGGGAGATGACCGCCTGAGGCCCGGGCGGCCGGCCCGGCCCCCGCTCAGGAGGCGCGCAGCTCCGCCAGCACCGCGTCCGTGAAGGCCGGCCACGCCTCGATCGCCCACGGCCCGAAGTCCCGGTCCGTCAGGGCGACACAGGCGCCGCCCGTGCCGTTCCCGCCCGCCGCTCCGGCGTCGGGGTCGATCCACAGGAACGTGCCCGACTGCCCGAAGTGCCCGAACGTCCGCGGCGAGGACGAAGCCCCCGTCCAGTGCGGCGACTTGGAGCCCCGGATCTCGAAGCCGAGGCCCCAGTCGTTGGGCCGCTGGTGGCCGTAGCCCGGCAGGATGCCGGTCAGCCCCGGGTGCACCACCGACATGGCCTCCAGCACGGTGCGCGCGTCCAGCAGCCGCGGCGCCTGCACCTCGGCCGCGAAGCGCACCAGGTCGTCGACGGTCGAGACGCCGTCCTTCGCCGGAGAGCCGTCCAGCGTCGTGTCGGTCATGCCCAGCGGCTCCAGCACCGCCTGGCGCAGGTACTCCGCGAACGGGATGTCCGTCGCCTTCGCGACGTGGTCGCCGAGCACCTCGAAACCGGCGTTGGAGTAGATCCGCCGCGTCCCCGGCTCCGCCATCACCCGGTGCTCGTCGAACGCCAGGCCCGACGTGTGCGCGAGCAGGTGCCGCACCGTGGACCCCTCGGGCCCGGCCGGCTCGTCCAGTTCGACCGCCCCCTCCTCGTACGCGACCAGCACGGCGTACGCGGCGAGCGGCTTGGTGACCGAGGCCAGCGGGAAGCGGCGCCCCGTGGGGCCGTGCGCGCCGGCCACCGTTCCGTCCGCGCGGACGACGGCGGCGGCCGCGGTGGGGACGGGCCAGTTCTCGATCATCGCCAGGCTCTGCATGCGTATGAGCGTATCGCCGGGCCGCCGCGCCGCGGATCCGGCCTTGCCTGGAGTGCACTCCAACCTCTTAGCGTGGAGGCCATGACGGTGATCGAGAGCACCCCCGCACGGACGCCGCCCGCCGGCATCTGCACCGCCCCGCCCCCGCCGCACCCCCGCCCCGACGGGCGGGACCGCTACACCATCAGCGAGGTCTCCGCCTGGACCGGGCTGACCGTCCACACGCTGCGCTGGTACGAGCGGATCGGGCTGATGCCGCACATCGACCGGTCGCACACCGGCCAGCGCCGGTTCACCAACCGGGACCTGGACTGGCTCACGTTCGTCGGCAAACTGCGGCTGACCGGCATGCCGGTCGCCGACATGGTGCGGTACGCCGAACTGGTGCGCGAGGGCGAGCACA
Organism: Streptomyces sp. NPDC051310; assembly: GCF_044455245.1. Classification (NCBI taxonomy): domain Bacteria; kingdom Bacillati; phylum Actinomycetota; class Actinomycetes; order Kitasatosporales; family Streptomycetaceae; genus Streptomyces; species Streptomyces sp. NPDC051310. The sequence goes on along the minus strand of NZ_JBITEO010000001.1, from coordinate 267,728 downwards.
CCTTCGAGCAGCGCCAGGAGCTGCTGGAGCGGACGCGCAGGGACGTGCGGGCGCGGATCGCGGAACTCCGCGACACGCTCGCCGTTCTCGACCACAAGATCGATTTCTACGCGGGCGCCCGCGACCGGGCCCCGGAGAGGACCGCATGAGCATCCAGAGGATCGCGACGGTACGCCTGGGCACGGGCGGAGGCCCCGAGGTGGGCGTCCAGGGCTTCGGCGCCATGGGCATCAGCGAGTTCTACGGCGACACCGACGAGGCCGCCGCCCGCGACACCCTGGACGCCGCCCTGGAGGCGGGCGTCACCCTGATCGACACCGCCGACGTCTACGGCCGGGGCGCCAACGAGGAGTTCCTCGCACCGTTCGTCGCCGCCCACCGCGACGAGATCACCCTGGCGACGAAGTTCGCGATCGAGCGCACCGACGACCCGCACTACCGGGGCGTCCGCAACGACCCCGCGTACATCAGGTCCTCCGTCGAGGGCAGCCTGCGCCGCCTCGGCGTCGACGTCATCGACCTCTACTACATGCACCGCCGCGACCCCGCCGTACCGCTCGCCGAGTCCGTCGGCGCCATGGCCGAGCTGGTGCGCGAGGGCAAGGTCAAGTACCTCGGGCTGAGCGAGGTGACCGGCGCGGAGCTGCGCGAGGCGCACGCCGTGCACCCGATCACCGCGCTCCAGTCGGAGTGGTCGCTGTTCAGCCGGGACGTCGAGCGCAGCGCGGTCGGCGCGGCGGCCGAGCTCGGCGTGGCGTTCGTGCCGTACTCGCCGCTCGGCCGCGGCTTCCTCACCGGCGCCTTCACCGATGCGGCGAAGGACCTGTCCGGCAGCGACTTCCGGCAGTTCCAGCCCCGCTTCTCCGGCGACAACGCCCGCCGCAACGCCGAGCTGCTCGCCCCCCTCCGCACCATCGCCGAAGCGCACGGGGCGACCGCCGCGCAGATCGCGCTGGCCTGGGTGCAGCAGCGGGCGGCCGTGCACGGCCTGACCGTCGTGCCGATCCCCGGCACCCGCAAGCGGGCCCGGCTGCTGGAGAACGCCGCGGCCACCCGCATCACGCTCGGCGCCGACGAACTGGCGCTGCTGGAGCCGATCGCCGCGCAGGTGGCCGGGGACCGCTACCCCGACATGACCTTCACCTCCGCGGCCCGCGAGGCGTAGCCCTTCACGCCGAGCCGCCGGGCCGCCGAGCCGCCGGGCCGCCGGGCCGCCGAGCCGCCGGGCCTCGGACCCCCGGGATCCCGGACTCCTGGGACCCCGGACTCCTGTGGCCCCGCGACTCCGGACCCACGGGCCCCGGGACACCCGCCGACCCCGGGCCCCCGGGCCGCCCGCCCGCCCGGCTCAGGCGGCGAGGACGAAGACGGCGAAACCGGCCGCGAGCAGCCCCGCCGCCGCGCGCCCGGTCGTGCCCGTCCTCGTCCACGGCGACTCGAAGCCGCGCGCGTACCGCCCGATGAGGACGAGCAGCCCCGCGAACAGCGGCAGCCAGGCGAGCCGTGCCCCGACCCACGCGAGGGTGTCGGGCGCGGTCGTCAGGCCCGGCACCGCGCCCGCGGTCAGCGACACCGGCACGGCCGCGGCCAGCATCGCCGTCTGGTGCCAGCACAGGATCGTCATCGCCGACAGGTTGACCAGCACCACCGGCGCCCACAGCACGGGCCGCCGCAGCAGGGCGCCCAGCCGGTCGCACATCAGGACCGCGGCACCGCTCTGCGCGGCGGCGAGCGCCAGCACGAGCAGCGACGGCGGGTGCGAGTTGGTGCGGGCCTCGCCCGGCACACCCACCATGGAGGCCGGGTACCCGAAGACGGCAAGGAGCACGGCGAACAGCGCCACGCCGCCGGCGAGCAGCGCCCACGCCTCCCGCCCGCCCAGCCGCCGCTCACCCCAGCAGACCCCGAGCTGGTACGCGAACAGCCAGCCCGGCAGCAGGTTGAGCGCGCTCAGCCAGGACGGCATCGCCTCGGCGTACGGCCCGTAGCGCAGGAAGTCGACGACCGCGACCGAACCGAGCAGCGGAGCCGCCGCCACCACCCCGCACCGGCGGGCCGCCCGCACGCAGAGCGGGGTCAGCGCCGTGACGACCGCGTACACCCCCACGAACCACAGGGGCTGGACGACGAGCGTCGAACCGGTGCGGAGCGTGTCGGCGGGCACGCCCGCCGCGTACAGCACCGGCAGCAGCACGGCCCACACGGCGGTGACGCCGAGGACGGGCCGCCCCAGCCGCGCCAGCCGGCCCCTCAGCCACGCGCCCGCCGAGCCGGATCGCCCCCGGTAGGACAGGACCGACGCGTACCCGCCCACCAGGAAGAAGATCCCCAGCATCTGGAGCACCCAGCTGACCGGCGCGAAGAACCCGAACGCGCTCAGCGGGCTGGCGTTGTGCAGACCGCCGGCGGAGTCGAGGGTGAAGCCGCCGAGCAGCCAGTGCCCGGTCGGCACGGCGAGGAGGGCCAGGGCGCGCAGCCCGTCGACGGCACGGTCGCGATGCGCGGGCGTACGCGCCTCGATGCGTTCCACGAGGTTCACCGCCCGCTCCCCTCGCCGGGGGTGCCGTCGGTGAGGGTCCCCTCGGCGATGGCGGCGAACGACCGCAGGGAGTCGGTACCGGGAGCGAAGTAGCCGGTGTGCCCGTGGGCGCCGGCGGCCGGCACCCGCCGGGCGCCGAACGCGGGCGCGGCCGGATCGGGGCCGTGCCCCAGTCCCAGGAACCGCGTGTGGGGCACCTTCGAGATCCAGTCCGACGCGTCCTTGGCCGCCCACACCCGGGCGGTGGTGCGCAGATCCGCCACGTTCTCGGCGCGCATGCCGGGGGAGCCGAACACCACGAGGTCCTTCGCCTTCAGGCGCGGGGCGGCCAGACCGCACACGACGGAGCCGTAGCTGTGGCAGAACACGGCGGGAGCGGGGGCGCCGGCGGCGGCGAGCCCGTCGGTGAACCGGGTCAGCCGCGCCGCGCCCGCCTCCGCGAGGTCGCCGGCGGCGGCGTCGAGGCCCACGCCCACGGGCGTGGTGTACCCGGCCCAGGCGATGACGGCGGTACGGCCGCCGGTCGCGGCGCGCAACTGCCCGGCCATCCCGGCGGGCGTGCCGTACGGATCGGAGGGGCGGTCGTACGTCCCCGCGTCGATGTCCGAGCCGGGAACCACCACGGCGACGTGCCGGCTGCGACCCAGGTCCCCGTACACCTCGGCGACCTGGCCGCGGCCGCGCGGGTCGAACGCGAGGATCTGCCGCCCGGCGAGGTGCGCCCAGCGCGGGTCCTGGCGTACCGTCCGGGCGTTCGCCTCGTACCGCAGGGAGACCGGAGCGCCGTCGAGGTTGCCGACCACGGAGGGGTGCCGGCGCGCGAGGCCGTGCCGCTGGGCCGGGGTGAGCGCCCGGAAGAAGGCGGCGATGTCATGGGGCGCCGCGCTCGCCGGGTCGGGCAGCGCCCGCCCCAGCGACGTGTCGGCCCGCCAGGCCGCCGTCCCGGGCGGCGGTCCGGTCACCGGCCGCTGCCCGTTCCCGGTGGCCCACCCGGCGGTCCCCGTGACGACCGCCGTCGCGAGCCCGACGGCGACCAACGTCCTCTTGTACCGGCGCATGGCGCCCCCCTCTGCTTCCTTCGTCCTGTGCGGCGAGAGGAAGGTAGGAGGACGACCGCCGGGGGAGCGTCACACCGCGGAGCCAACCGCTGGTGATACCGGGGTAGGGGGCGTACCCCCTGAGGGCGCCTACGCCGCGCCGGGAGTGACCAGGCCCGACTCGTACGCGAAGATCACGGCCTGTGCCCGGTCCCGCAGGCTCAGCTTCGCCAGCACCCGGCCGATGTGCGTCTTCACCGTCTGCTCCGCGAGGACCAGGTGCTCCGCGATCTCCTGGTTCGACAGGCCCCGTGCGATCAGCTCCAGCACCTCCGTCTCACGGGGCGTCAGGCCGTTCAGGCGCAGGGTGCGGTCGCGGCGCGGGGCCGGGCGGGCGGCGGCGAAGTCGGCGATCAGACGCCGCGTCACCGACGGCGCCAGCAGCGCCTCACCGGCCGCCACCACCCGGACCGCGGAGATCAGGTCCGCCGGCGGGGCGTCCTTCAGCAGGAACCCCGACGCCCCGGCGCGCAGCGCCTCGTACACGTAGTCGTCCACGTCGAAGGTGGTGAGCATCAGCACCTTCGGGCGGTGCTCGGCCCCCGGCGCCGAGAGGATCTCGCGCGCCGCCGCCAGCCCGTCCATCTCCGGCATCCGCACGTCCATCAGCACCACGTCCGGGTGCGCCGAACGGGCCACGGCCACGCCGGCCCGCCCGTCCGCGGCCTCGCCCACCACGTCGATGTCCGACTGCGCCGACAGCAGCGCGGCGAACCCCGCCCGGACCATGGCCTGGTCGTCGACGATGATCACGCGGATGGTCACGCGGGCTCCTTCTCGGTCAGCGGCAACCGGGCCGCGACCCGGAAGCCGCCGTCCGGCAGCGGCCCGGTGTCCAGCGTGCCGCCCGTCAACCGTACGCGTTCACGCATGCCCACGAGACCGTGACCGGTACCGCTCCCGGGCGACTCCACGGGCGAGCGTCCCCGCGGCGAACCACCCTGCCCGGACGGGCCGTTGACCACCAGCACCGTCAGCCGGCCGTCCGCCACCGCCACCGACACCCGGGTCGGCGCCCCCGGCGCGTGCCGCACCACATTGGCCAGCGCCTCCTGCACGATCCGGTACGCGGAGAGGTCCACCGCCGGCGGCACCGGACCCAGCTCCGCCGGCAGCGACAGCTCCGCCGGAACGCCCGCCCGCACCGTCGCCTCGACGAGCTGCTGCACCCGGTCCAGGCCGGGCTGCGGCGCCCGTTCGCCCTCCGCGCCCTCGCTGCGCAGCACCACCAGCAGCCGCCGCATCTCCGTCAGGGACTCGCGCGCGGCCGCGGCGATCGTCGTGAACTCCTCGCGCGCCGCCTCCGGCAACCCCTCGATCCGGTACGGCGCCGAGTCCGCCTGCACCGTGATCACCGACATGTGGTGGGCCACCACGTCGTGCAGCTCGCGCGCGATCCGGGCCCGTTCCTCCAGCAGCGTGCGCCGCGCCCGCTCCGCCTCGCTGATGGTCTCCTGCTCGGCGAGCCGCCGCTGGGCGTCCCCGCGCTCCTTCAGCGTCGCCGTCAGCAGCAGCGCGACCCCGCTCAGCACGAACAGCAGCACGTGGATGCCGTCGCTGCGCTGTGGTGAGACCACCTCGAACGCGAAACCCGCCGCGCCGGTCACCAGCCAGACGCCCAGCAGCGTCCGCCGCGGCTCGCGCAGCCCGACGGCCAGCATCAGCCCCAGGTACCCGATCACGATCACCGGTGTCCACGGCCACGGCCGGCCCGCCGCGCCGTCCGCACCCAGCAGCACCAGCGCGCCCAGGACGTCGGCCGTCCCGATGATCCACCACGCCTGCAGCGGCCGGGTCACGGCCAGCAGCAGCGGCGCGGTCTGCGCGGTGGCGAGCGCGCCGGCGAGCGCGCCGCCGACCTCGTAGTCGCCGACGAGGACGGTGACGGTGACCGGCAGCAGCGCCGCGACCAGCACGACGGCGACGACGTACGGCAGCAGCCGCACCGGGCGCGATCCGGCCTGCGCGAGCAGCGGCGCGCCGGGCCGGGTCGGCGTGCCGAGCGCGGTGCCGAGGGTACGGAGGGACGCGCGCAGCGCGTCGCGCAGGCGGGCGGGCGACGGGGGCGGCGGGGGCGTGACTGGGGTCTTCATGGCCCTGCCAGCGTAGGCAGCCACCGGCGCCCCCGACGTCATACCCGAGACCCGGAGCCCGGGCCCCACCCCGTACCGGGGTATGACACGCCGGCGGCCGGGGCCGCGGTCGCGGCCCCGCCGGGGTGACGGCTTTCGGCCACAGCCCCGCCGCGGTCACGGCTCCGCCGGGGTCAGAGCTTCACCGCGGTCCGGGCTCCGCCGGGGTCAGGGCCCCGCCGCGGCACGGCTTCCGGTCACAGCCCCGCCGCGGTCACGGCTCCGCCGGGGTCAGAGCTCCGCCAGCAGCTCCGCCTTCTTCGCGGCGAACTCCTCGTCCGTCACCAGCCCCGCCTGGTGGAGCTCCCCGAGGTGGCGGATACGCTCCGCGATGTCCGCGGGGTCGCGCCGCCCCGCGGCCACCGCACCCACCGGGACGGGGGCCGCGTCCGCGGCCCGTACCGCCGCCAGCACCGCCGCCGCGAACGGCAGCGACTCGTGCACCGGCCCGTACCCGAGGCCGAACACGACGGCCGCCGGGTCCTGGTCCGCCTGGGCCGGCTGCATGTCGCCCGCGTGCCCGCGCCGCAGCAGCCGCAGGTAGCCGTCGAAGACGTCGGGGGAGCGCCACTCGACCCCGCTCAGCTCCCGTACGGAGAAGGTCTGGTCGCCGGCCTTCCACTTGGCCGACGACGCCCCGGTCCAGAACCACCGGAACGCCACCTGGCCGTTGTCGAACGACGCCTTGCCGTCGTACGCCTTGAACTGCAGGGGACCCTCCGGGGCCGCCACCAGGAACCGGTTGGCCGGCTCCGCCGCTTCCGGGCCGAGCAGGGCGCGCAGCTCGTCCGCGTAGTACTCGGCGAGGGTCTCCCGGTCGGCGGGCAGGACCAGCCGGTAGGGGTCGCTGCCCTCCTTCAGCTGGCCGGCGGCCGCCTCCATCAGCGGATCGGCGCCCGGTCTCGGCACCGCGTGCAGCACCACCGTGCCGCGCTTGCCCGGGGAGAGGGTCACCGACGCCAACGCCTCGTGCGGGATGCGACGTTCGCGCAGGCTCTGGAAGAGCTTCGGTGCGCGTATCCCCCGTTCGAAGCGGATGAGCACGGCATCGGTTTCGAACTCCCAGGTGGCATGAATTCCGGCCAGCACATCACCCATGCGCCTCATCGTATGCGGCGTGCGCCCGCGCGTCGCCCCTCCAAGAGTTCCGATGTGCGCGACCCTCCGCGGCTCTCTACGCGCGTCAGGCAGCCGAGGAACCGGAGATTCCACTGCGGCAGGCGTCGCTGCCGTCACCCGCGCAGCTGACGCCGTCGTACGCACCGACGCCTATTTCCGCGAAGTTCTCCAGGCTCTCCGTGCCCGGCTCGAAGTACCCGCCGTGCCCGGCCGCCCGGGACGCCGACAGCACCCGCGCCCCGAACTCGGGCGCCACCGGATCGGCGCCGTGCCCGAGCCCGCCGACCTCCAGGTACGGCACGTCCGCGATCCAGTCGTCGGCGTCGCGCATGGCCCACACGCGGGCCCCGGTTCCGAGGGCGGCCGCGTTCTCGGCCCGCATCCCGGGGCTGCCGGCGACGGCGACGTCCGTCACGCGGGCGGGCAGGCGGCGCGCGGCGACACCGCACACCACCGAGCCGTAGCTGTGGCAGAACAGCGAGACCGGCGCCCGTCCGGGCAGCGCGCCGGTCATCGACACCAGCCGTACGGCCCCGTTCTCCGCGAGGCGCCCGATCGCGGCGTCCATGCCGACCCCGACGGGCGCGGTGTAGTCGGCCCAGGCGATGACGGCGGTACGGGTCGTGGGCGAGGCCGCGCGCTCGGCGGCGTACAGCGACTGCGCCATGCCGACGGGTGCGGTGTACTTCCGGGCGCTCCTCTGGAAGGTGAGGAGGTTGGTGTCGACTCCGGGGACGATCACCGAGACGCGTTCGGCGCGGTCGAGGTCGCCGAACACCTCGGCGACGCGTCCCTTGCCGTCCGGGTCGAAGGCGAGGATCTGGCGGTCGTCGCGCATGAGCGACTCGAACCGGTGCATGCGGCGGACGGCCTCGTGGTGGCCGTCCGCGGACAGCCGCGCGCTGCCCACCCGCTCGCGTTCGGCGGCGAGCGCGCGCCCCAGGGCGTGGCGGTTGGCGCGGTAACGCAGCCGCACGGGCGCTCCGTCGAGGTTGCCGACGACGAGCGGGTGCTCGCGGGCGAGGTGTTCGCGCTCGGGGGCGGTGAGGGAGCGGAAGAACCGCGCCAGGACGTGCGGCGGCGCCTGCGGGTCGGGCAGCTCGTGCGTCCCGATCCGGCCGTGCCGCCAGGCGGCCAGCGCGGTCTGGCGCGGGTCCCCCTGCACGCGCTGAGGGCGTATCGCCGTCCAGCCGGTCGTCATCAGGAGGACGAAGACCACCGAGAGGGCGAGCAGTGTGCGCCAGACGGTGAGCGTGGGGGAGGAGCCGAAGGAAGTCACTGCGGGACACCCTAGGAGAAGCACGCGCGACGCCGGGGCGAGGGTGAGGTAGATCACGCTTGAACGAGGGAATGCGGGGAAGCGTGCTCACGCTTCGTGCGCGCGGGGCGTACGCTGCGGCGCGCTACCGCCGGTACGGCCGTCCCGGCGGGCGGCCGGACCCGGGCCACGTCCGTGGTCAACTGCCGCCTTGTTAAGGTCGCCTCACGTGCGAAGCACGCGACTGCCGCTGCGACGAAGGAGGTTGATGAATATGGCCCGCGCCATGTTCCTCAGGCATGCCCTTGTCCGGGTCGCCCGACCGTAGAGGCGGCCCGGTCGTTCCCGCACACGACCAGGAGCGTCACGTGTCCACCTTCTTCTCCTCGCCCGGCACGGATCCCGTCGCCGAACTGATCACGGAACGTCTCGTGCTGAGGCCGTGGTCCCCCGCCGAGATCGCCGCCGTCGTCGACGACCGCCGACTGCCGCACTGGGCGGCCGACTTCCCCGCCGACGGCGATCGTGTCATCGCCGGATTCCTCGCCGGCGACCCGGCCGGCCCCGGCGCCCACGGGCACCGCCGGATCGTGGAGCGCGCCAGTGACCTGGTGGTCGGCTCCATCGGGCTGTTCTGGCCGCCCGCCGACGGCGTCGTCGAGTTCGGATACGGCGTCGTGGCCTCGCGCCGCGGCCGTGGCTACGCCACCGAAGCCGCCCGGGCCGTCGTGGAGTTCGCCCTCTCGCTCCCGGAGGTCCACGCGGTGTGCGCCGACGTGGAGCTGGCGAACCCGGCGTCGGTGCGCGTGCTCGAAAAGGCCGGCCTGTGCCGCTGGAGCACCGACGGGACGACGGCCCGGTTCCGCGCCACCGCAGCGGATCTGCCGCCGCGGCAGGGGTAGGAACACGGGAGCCGGCGGCGCGACCCGCCGCCGGCTCCCGCTTTCGGCTCTCGCCGCCGCCTCGGACCGCCGCTTCCCGTCGTCGAGGGGCGGCCGGGGCGTAGGCACGGAGGCGTCAGTGGCGGCGCCAGTCCCCCGCGAGGGTCGGGCCGAGGTGGTCGAGATACGTCTCGGTGAGCGCCCGGATCGCCTCCACGGACGTGTCCGTGCCACGGCCCCACTGCTGGCCGGCGACCCGCATCACCCCGCAGAACGCGGCGACGGCGACGCGGGGCCGCGGGTCGGTGTCCGGGTCGAGGCCCTCGCGGGCGGCGATGAGCCGGGCGACGTTCTCCTCCATCTCGATGGAGCGGCGCAGGTGGACGGCGAGCAGGGCGGGCGTCGACTCGATGACCTGGAACGTGCGCAGGTACAGCTCCACCGGTACGACCTCGGCGATCGCCTCGCCGATGGTGTCCCACGACAGCAGCACGGCGTTGCGCATCGCGTCGAGCGGGCCCTCGTGGGCGGGGCGGTCGCGCAGCGCGGCCACGAAGTGCCGCTCCACCATGTGCTGGACGGCGAAGGCGACGTCCTCCTTGCTCGCGAAGTAGCGGAAGAAGGTGCGCTGCGACACGTCGACCGTGGCCGCGATCTCGTCGACGGTGGTGCGCTCGTACCCCTGCGTGGTGAAGAGCTCCAGGGCGGCGCGCAGCAGGGCGTCGCGGGTGCGCTGCTTCTTGCGTTCGCGCAGACCCACGGCGGGCGGCTGCTCAACCGTCACGTCCTGGCCTTCCTTCTGTCTCTTTCACCACGTCAGCGTACCTGTGAGCTACGTGACAGTTACCGGCGTGTGAATCGCTTTGTCAATTGTCAGTGGCTGACACTAGCCTCGCGGTATGACTAGTCAGACCACCATCGAAAAGACGCCGCCGGGCGGGGAGCCCGTGCCGGCGCCGGCCACGGGGTTGCGCGGTCACCCCTGGCTGACGCTCTTCGCCGTGGCCGTGGGCGTGATGATGGTCGCGCTCGACGGCACGATCGTCGCCATCGCCAACCCTGCCATCAAGGCGGACCTCGGTGCGTCGTGGGCGCAGGTCCAGTGGATCACCAACGGCTACCTGCTCGCCCTGGCGGTCTCGCTGATCACCGCGGGCAAGCTGGGCGACCGCTTCGGCCACCGGCAGACCTTCCTCATCGGCATCGCCGGCTTCGCGGTCGCGTCCGCCGCCATCGGCCTGTCCGACTCCATCGCCCTGGTGATCACCTTCCGGGTGCTCCAGGGTGTGTTCGGCGCCCTGCTGATGCCGGCGGCGCTCGGCCTGCTGCGGGCCACCTTCCCGGCCGAGAAGCTCAACATGGCGATCGGCATCTGGGGCATGGTCATCGGCGCCTCGACCGCGGGCGGCCCGATCGTCGGCGGCCTGCTCGTCGAGCACGTGAGCTGGCAGTCCGTGTTCTTCATCAACGTGCCGGTGGGTGTGGTCGCGCTCGCGCTGGGCCTGATCATCCTCCTGGACCACCGGGCCGAGAACGCGCCGCGCTCCTTCGACGTGGTCGGCATCGTGCTGCTGTCCGGCGCGATGTTCGCCCTCATCTGGGCCATCATCAAGGCCGGTGAGTCGTGGGGCTGGGACAGTTTCCAGACGTGGGCCTGGCTGGTCGGCGCCGTGGTGCTCTTCGCGGTCTTCGCCTTCTGGGAGACGAAGACCGCCGAACCGCTCATCCCGCTGGGCCTGTTCCGGTCCGTCCCGCTCTCCGCCGGCACGGTCCTCATGGTCCTCATGGCCTTCGCCTTCCTCGGCGGCCTCTTCCCCGTCTCCTTCTTCCTTCAGGGCGTGCACGGCATGAGCCCGGTGGACAGCGGTCTGCACCTGCTGCCGCTCACGGCCATGATGATCGTGTCCTCCCCGATCGCCGGTGCGCTGATCACCAAGTTCGGCCCGCGGATCCCGCTCGTGGGCGGCATGGTCTTCACGGCCGTCGCCATGTTCGGCATGACCACCCTGGTCAAGGACACCAGCACCCTGGCCATGTCGGTCTGGTTCGCCGTCCTGGGCCTCGGCCTGGCGCCGGTGATGGTCGGGGCGACCGAAGTCATCGTCGGCAACGCCCCGCTGGAGCTCTCCGGTGTCGCCGGCGGGCTGCAGCAGGCCGCCATGCAGGTCGGCGGTGCGCTCGGTACGGCGGTGCTCGGCGCCGTCATGTCGAGCAAGGTGAGCTCCGACTTCGCTGCCAACTGGCGCGAGTCCGGCATCCCGACGCCGCCCGACCCGCGGCTCCAGGCCGCCGCGGAGTCCGGTGTGGCTCCCGCCGAGCTGGCGAAGGCCCCGGGGATGACGCCCGACATCCTCGCGCGGATCACCGACGTCATCCACGACACGTTCCTGTCGGGGATGCACCTCGCCTTCCTGGTCGCGGGTGTCGTCGCGGTCGTGGCGGCCCTGGTGGCCACCCTGACCAAGCGCGGCGCGAACGCGGAGGCGGGCGGGGGCGGCGTCCACATCTGACGCCCGCACGTCCGTACCGTTCACCGGGCCCCGGCAGCCGCACTGGTCGCCGGGGCCCGGCCGTTGTCCCCGCCGGGCCGTTGTCCTGAGCCGTTGTCCTGGGCCGTTGTCCCTGCCGGGTCGTTGTCCCACCGGGCCGTTGTCCCGGCGGGCTTTCCTGCCGCGGTGGTGCTGCCGGGCCGTTGACCTGCCCCCGGCGTCACCCGTTCGGGTGGATCGAGGAGCGAGCCCTTTCCCCTGATCGTCACTCTCCGTCACGATGGTGGTCAGTGATCACCACACCACGTCACGGGGTTCCTCATGCGTACGTACACCGTCCTCCTCACCGCCGCCGCCCTTGCGGCAACCACCCTCGCTGCCGGCGCCCCGGCCGCGGGCGCTCCGACAACCAGCGCTCGGACGACCGCCACTCCGACAACCAGCGCTCGGACGACCGCCGCTCCGACCGCCGCTCGCGTCTCCGCCGCCGGGCAGCAGCGGCTCGGGCCCTGCGACACCGGGCAGTTGTGCCTGTGGCCGAAGAAGGACTTCCGCGGCGCGCGGCAGGCGTACGAACTGGCCGGCGTCGACGTCGAGAGCTGCGTCGCGCTGCCCGCCGGCACCGCCGCCACCGCACTCGCCAACCGCACCGGACGCCCCGTCACCACGTACCAGTCGGCCGAGTGCGCGGAGACCGGCGAGTTCGAGACCTACCCCGGCGGAGGGACCTGGGTGCCCGAATCCCCTTACCGCGTACGCGCCTTCAAGGTCTGGGAGTCGTGAACCGGGGTACCAGCACCGCAGCGCGGGGAACCCTCGGTCACGCGTCCGGACGTGGTCGCGGACCGGGCCGGAACGCGCGACGCGGGAACTCAGGGCCGATCGGAGGGCGTCGCTGCGGAACGCTGACGCGGGACGCCCTCCGACAGCCGGGCCACCTCCGCCCGCAGGTCCTTGACCTCCTGCGTGAGGGCCTCGAGGAGCGCCGTCTGGCGGCGCTCCTCGGCATCGTCCCGCTCGAAGCGGGAGATGAACCACGCCGCGATGTTCGCGGTGACGACACCCAGCAGCGCGATGCCGGACAGCATCAGGCCGACGGCCAGCACCCGCCCGAGGCCGGTCGTCGGTGCGTGGTCGCCGTAGCCGACGGTCGTCATCGTGGTGAAGGACCACCACACGGCGTCACCCAGCGTCTTGATGTTCCCGTCCGGCGCGTTCCGCTCCACGTGCAGCACGGCCAGCGAGCCGAACATCAACAGGCCCACCACCGACCCGGCCACGTACGTGGTCAGCGTGATCTGCGGCGCCATCCGGGCCCGCCGCCCCATCAGCAGCAGGGTGGAGACGACCCGCAGAAGCCGCAGCGGCTGGATGAGCGGCAGCACCACCGCCGCCAGGTCCAGCGGGTGCCGGCGCACGAACTCCCACCGCCCCGGCGCGAGCACCAGTCGTACGACGTAGTCCACGGTGAAGGCGCCCCACACCACCCACTCCACCGCCAGACAGGCGCGGTGGACCCCCGGCGCGGCGTCCGGCGCCACGATCGGTACGGCATAGGCCACGCCGAACAGGACGGCAAGCCCCAGCAGCGGCACCCGGGTGCGCGCCTCCCAGCGTTCGTTCATGCCCGCATGCTAGGTCCCGCGGGCGTACTGCCCCGCCTCGCGGAAGAGGGGAGGTGCGGAGGGACGCGCTCCCCCCGCACCTCCCCCCGCACCGGGACGTCGTCGTCCCTACGCGTCGCCGCCCGCGGCGCCCGGGTCCGCAGCCGACACGTCCAGCAGCTGGTACCGGTCGATGGCCTGCTTCAGGACGGAGCGGTCCACCTTGCCGTCGCGCGCGAGCTCGGTCAGCACCGCGAGCACGATCGACTGGGCGTCGATGTGGAAGTACCGCCGCGCCGCGCCGCGGGTGTCCGCGAAGCCGAAGCCGTCCGCGCCCAGCGAGGTGTACGTGCCCGGCACCCAGCGCGCGATCTGGTCCGGGACCGATCGCATCCAGTCGGAGACGGCCACGACCGGGCCCTCCGCGCCGGACAGCTTCTGCGTCACGTACGGGACGCGCTGCTCCTCCTCCGGGTGCAGCAGGTTGTGCTCGTCCACCGCGACGGCCTCGCGGCGCAGCTCGTTCCACGAGGTCGCCGACCACACGTCGGCGCGCACGTTCCACTCCTCGGCGAGGATCCGCTGGGCCTCCACCGCCCACGGCACGGCGACACCCGACGCCATGATCTGGGCGGGGATCGCACCCCGCTCGCCGCGCTGGAAGCGGTACAGGCCCTTGAGGATGCCGTCCACGTCCACGTCCGCCGGCTCGGCCGGGTGCTGGATGGGCTCGTTGTAGACGGTCAGGTAGTAGAAGACGTCCTCCGCGTCCGGCCCGTACATCCGGCGCAGACCGTCCTTGACGATGTGCGCGATCTCGTAGCCGAAGGCCGGGTCGTAGGAGACGCACGCCGGATTGGTCGACGCGAGCAGCTGCGAGTGGCCGTCGGCGTGCTGCAGACCCTCACCGGTCAGGGTCGTACGCCCGGCGGTCGCGCCCAGGACGAAACCGCGCGCCAGCTGGTCGGCCATTTGCCAGAACTGATCACCGGTGCGCTGGAAGCCGAACATCGAGTAGAAGACGTACACGGGGATCAGCGGCTCGCCGTGCGTCGCGTACGACGAGCCCGCCGCGATCAGCGACGCCGTGCAGCCGGCCTCGGAGATGCCGTCGTGCAGCATCTGGCCGGTCGGCGACTCCTTGTACGCGAGCAGCAGCTCGCGGTCGACCGCCTCGTACTGCTGGCCCAGCGGGTTGTAGATCTTGGCGCTCGGGAAGAACGAGTCCATACCGAAGGTGCGGTACTCGTCGGGTGCGATCAGCACGAACCGCTTGCCGATCTCCTTGTCCCGCATCAGGTCCTTCAGCAGCCGCACGAACGCCATGGTGGTGGCGATCGACTGCTGCCCCGACCCCTTCTTGACCGCCGCGTAGGCGTTGTCGTCGGGCAGCGCCAGCGGCTTCGACCGCACGACCCGGGTCGGGACGTACCCGCCCAGCGCCTTGCGGCGGTCGTGCATGTACTGGATCTCCTCCGAGTCCCGGCCGGGGTGGTAGTACGGCGGCAGGCCGTCCTCCAGGTCCTTGTCGGCGATCGGCAGGTGCAGCCGGTCCCGGAAGCGCTTCAGGTCGTCGACCGTCAGCTTCTTCATCTGGTGCGTGGCGTTGCGGCCCTCGAAGTTGGGGCCCAGCGTCCAGCCCTTCACCGTCTGCGCCAGGATCACGGTCGGCTGGCCCTGGTGCTCGACGGCCGCCTTGTACGCCGCGTAGATCTTCCGGTGGTCGTGGCCGCCGCGCCCCAGCATCAGGATCTGGTGATCGGTCATGTTCTCGACCATCGCCCGCAGCCGGTGGTCGTCGCCGAAGAAGTGCTGGCGGATGTACGCGCCGGTCTCCGTCGCGTAGGTCTGGAACTGTCCGTCCGGCGTCGTGTTCAGCTTGTTGACCAGCACCCCGTCGCGGTCCTGGGCGAGCAGCGGGTCCCAGGAGCGGTCCCAGATCAGCTTGATCACGTTCCAGCCGGCGCCGCGGAACTGCGACTCCAGCTCCTGCATGATCTTGCCGTTGCCGCGCACCGGGCCGTCGAGGCGCTGCAGGTTGCAGTTGACGACGAAGGTCAGGTTGTCCAGGCCCTCCCGCGCGGCGATCGACAGCTGGCCGAGCGACTCCGGCTCGTCCATCTCGCCGTCGCCCAGGAACGCCCACACGTGCGACTTGGAGGTGTCGGCGATCCCGCGGGCGTGCAGATAGCGGTTCATCCGCGCCTGGTAGATCGCGCCGATCGGGCCGAGGCCCATGGAGACCGTCGGGAACTCCCAGAAGTCCGGCATGAGCCGGGGGTGCGGATACGACGACAGGCCGGCGGGGTACTTCGACTTCTCCTGGCGGAAGGCGTCGAGCTGCCCCTGGTTCAGCCGGTCCAGCAGGAACGCACGGGCGTAGATACCGGGGGAGGCGTGCCCCTGGAAGAAGATCTGGTCGCCGCCGTCGCCCTCGTCCTTGCCGCGGAAGAAGTGGTTGAAGCCGACGTCGTAGAGGGACGCCGAGGAGGCGAAGGTGGCGATGTGCCCGCCGACGCCGATGCCCGGACGCTGGGCGCGGGAGACCATGACCGCGGCGTTCCAGCGGGTCGCGTTGAGGATCTTGCGCTCGATCTCCTCGTTGCCCGGGAAGAACGGCTCGTCCTTGGTGGCGATCGTGTTCACGTAGTCCGTGCTGCGCATCTCGGGCACGGCCACGCGCTTCTCACGGGCCCGCTCGATGAGGCGGAGCATCAGGTAGCGGGCCCGCTCCCGGCCGCGCTCGTCGACGGCGGCGTCGAGGGAGTCGAGCCATTCCTGGGTCTCTTCGGGATCGAAATCCGGGACCTGGCTGGGAAGGCCGCCAATGATGATCGGGTTGCGATCGGATCCGGAAGCCACGCTGTTCCTTCTGTTCGGTGGTGCCAACGGGTAGGTCAGGGGCAGTACGGTCGCGCCGCCACCATCGTCCACCCCGCGGACGGAAACGTCATCTCTACCGAAAGGTAACCCCAGTGGCCCCCGGATCCCGCTACGATCCCGGCTCCACCACAGGTGCGGTCCCGGGTCCCGCGGGTGCCCGCCCGGCCGTGCGGCGGCGGGCCCGTACCCGCGGCCGAGTCGCGGCCGGATCGCCACCTTACGCCCGGTTCGGCCCGGCCCTCCGGCCGGTGGCCGGCCGCCCCCGGGCGCCGGGAAGTCGCAGAAGCCCCTAAAGTGGGTCAAGAGTCGCGGTCGCATCATGGGCGCGGGCGGAAGCGGTGCCAGGAGTTGGGGCGGGACGGCCCCAAAAGTCACCGTTTCGGCGGTCTCGACCGCCGGGTACTTGCGCGATCCGCCCAGCACGTGTGGACTACGGCCAACGCCTCGCGTACGCGCGCGGCCGCAGCATTTTCCAAAAAAGATCAGGAGGCAAGCCGTGAGCGCGACCGCGGACCACGCGGAGGAGCGGACCAACCCGGCAGCGAAGCTGGGGTTCGAGCCCGGACAGGTGGTCCAGGAGATCGGCTACGACGACGACGTCGAGCAGGAGCTCCGTGAAGGCATCGAGGCCATCATCGGCCAGGATCTCGTCGACGAGGAGTACGACGACGTCGCCGACGTCGTGCTGCTGTGGTTCCGGGACGAGGACGGTGACCTCACGGACGCGCTGGTTGACGCCATCGGCCTGATCGACGAGGGCGGCCAGATCTGGCTCATGACGCCCAAGACCGGCCGTGACGGTTACATCGAGCCCAGCGACATCAACGAGGCCGTCCAGACGGCCGGTCTCACCCAGACCCGGAGCATCAACGCGGGCAAGGACTGGACCGGCAGTCGCCTGGCCACCCCGAAGGCGGTCAAGTCCGGCAAGCGCTGAGCCGCCGGCCCCACGACAGCGCCACAGGGCCCCCGGCCGACACCGTCGGCCGGGGGCCCTGTGCGTAGGGTGGGATACCGCCGGAAGACCCCGGCGCGGCCCCGCGGCCCACCGGCCCACGGCCCCAGGCACTGGCACTGGAAGGGATGACGCGTTTCATGACCATCGAGGCGATCGAGGCGATCACCGTCGGCACCAAGGCCCCGGACTTCGAGCTGAAGGACAACCACGGACGCACCGTGCGGCTCTCGGACTTCCGCGGCGAGAAGAACGTGGTGCTGCTCTTCTACCCCTTCGCCTTCACCGGTGTGTGCACGGGCGAGCTGTGCGCGCTCCGCGACGAACTGCCGAAGTTCGTGAACGACGACACCCAGCTGCTGGCGGTCTCCAACGACTCCATCCACACGCTGCGCGTCTTCGCCGAGCAGGAGGGGCTGGAGTACCCGCTCCTGTCGGACTTCTGGCCGCACGGCGCGACCTCGCGCGCGTACGGCGTCTTCGACGAGGAGAAGGGCTGCGCGGTGCGCGGCACCTTCATCATCGACAAGGAAGGCGTGGTCCGCTGGACCGTCGTCAACGGGCTGCCGGACGCCCGTGACCTGAACGACTACGTCGAGGCGCTCGACACCCTCTGATTCTTCCGGCCAAGAGCCTGCTCACGACGGGAACCGGTCACTAGGATCCAGTCGTTGATCCGATGCCAACGCACGACGGGGGCGCTGCCCCTGGAAACCAATGGAGGGACTCGTGGGAGTCAGCCTCAGCAAGGGCGGCAACGTCTCGCTGACCAAGGAGGCCCCGGGCCTGACGGCCGTCACCGTCGGTCTGGGCTGGGACGTCCGCACCACCACCGGAACGGACTTCGACCTCGACGCCAGCGCCATCCTGACCGGCGAGGACGGCAAGGTCCGCAACGACCAGGACTTCGTGTTCTTCAACAACCTCAAGAGCGCCGACGGCTCGGTCGAGCACACCGGCGACAACCTCACCGGTGAGGGCGAGGGCGACGACGAGCAGATCAAGGTGAACCTCGCCGGCGTGCCTGCCGACGTCTCCAAGATCGTCTTCCCGGTGTCCATCTACGACGCCGAGAACCGCCAGCAGTCCTTCGGCCAGGTCCGCAACGCGTTCATCCGCGTGGTGAACCAGGCCGGCGGCACCGAGATCGCCCGCTACGACCTCAGCGAGGACGCCTCGACCGAGACCGCCATGGTCTTCGGCGAGCTGTACCGCCACGGCGCGGAGTGGAAGTTCCGGGCCGTCGGCCAGGGTTACGCCTCCGGCCTGCGCGGCATCGCGCAGGACTTCGGCGTCAACGTCTGAGCACCGAGTACGACCGGCCGCCGCGGCGTATGCCGCGCACGGCCGCCAGCGCCGTCCGGCGCCGCACGCCCGCGCGTGCGGCGCCGGACGTGCCTCATTCAGCAGTACACCTCAGGGGAGGATCACCGTCATGGGCGTCACGCTCGCCAAGGGAGGCAACGTCTCCCTCTCCAAGGCCGCACCCAACCTCACCCAGGTGCTGGTCGGACTCGGATGGGACGCGCGCTCCACCACCGGAGCGCCCTTCGACCTCGACGCCAGCGCGCTGCTCTGCCAGAGCGGCCGGGTGCTGGGCGACGAATGGTTCATCTTCTACAACAACCTCACCAGTCCCGACGGCTCGGTCGAGCACACCGGCGACAACCTCACGGGTGAGGGTGACGGCGACGACGAGTCCCTGATCGTGGACCTCTCCAGGGTGCCCGCGCACTGCGACAAGATCATCTTCCCGGTCTCGATCCACGAGGCCGACAACCGCGGCCAGACCTTCGGCCAGGTGAGCAACGCCTTCATCCGGGTCGTCAATCAGGCCGACGGCCAGGAGCTCGCGCGCTACGACCTCAGCGAGGACGCCTCCACCGAGACCGCGATGATCTTCGGTGAGCTCTACCGCTACGGCGCCGAATGGAAGTTCCGTGCGGTGGGACAGGGGTATGCGTCCGGCCTCCGGGGCATCGCTCTAGACTTCGGGGTCAATGTTTCCTAAAGCACTGCTCCGGGTTGGTTCAAAACCCGGCGCACACGGCGCGGGGGAGACCCGTACCCGTACTTAACACGATTGGGTAGCCAGTGGTTCTGAAAACCTTCGGCTGGTCGTTCGCCGTCACGGCGCTCGGCCTCGCATTCGCCGCCTGGCAGTGGGGCTGGGAGGCGTTCGGGGTCGTACTGATCCTGTCGATCCTGGAGATCTCGCTGTCCTTCGACAACGCGGTCGTCAACGCCGGGATCCTCAAGAAGATGAACGCCTTCTGGCAGAAGATCTTCCTGACGATCGGCATCCTGATCGCGGTCTTCGGTATGCGGCTGGTCTTCCCCGTCGTCATCGTCGCCATCAGCGCCAAGGTCGGACCGATCGAGGCCGTCCAGCTGGCCGTGGACGAGCCCGGCCAGTACAAGGACCTCGTCACCGACGCGCACGCCGCTATCGCGGCCTTCGGCGGCATGTTCCTGCTGATGATCTTCCTCGACTTCATCTTCGAGGACCGCGACATCAAGTGGCTCGGCTGGCTGGAGCGCCCGCTCGCCAAGCTCGGCAAGGTCGACATGCTGTCGGTCTGCATCGCGCTGATCGTCCTGCTGCTCACCGCGATCACCTTCGCCACACAGGCACACACCAGTACCGGGCACGTCGACAAGTCGGCGACCGTACTGCTCTCCGGCGTCGCCGGCCTCATCACGTACCTCGTGGTCGGCGGTCTCTCGGGCTACTTCGAGGACAAGCTGGAGGAAGAGGAGGAGCGCGAGCACGAGGAGGAGGAGAAGGCCAAGAAGGAGGGCAAGGAGGTCTCGGCCGTCGGCCTCGCGGGCAAGGCCGCCTTCTTCCTCTTCCTGTACCTGGAGGTCCTGGACGCGTCGTTCTCCTTCGACGGCGTGATCGGCGCCTTCGCCATCACCAACCAGATCTTCTGGATGGCGCTCGGCCTCGGCATCGGCGCCATGTACGTCCGGTCGCTCACGGTCTACCTGGTCCGCCAGGGCACCCTGGACGACTACGTGTACCTGGAGCACGGCGCCCACTACGCGATCGGCGCCCTCGCCGTGATCCTGCTCATCACCATCCAGCACGAGATCAACGAGATCATCACCGGTCTCGTCGGCGTGGTCCTGATCGCCGCCTCCTTCTGGTCCTCCGTCCGCCGCAACAAGGCCCTGGCGGCCGAGGGGGGAGCGGGCCCGGACGACCGGAAGACAGAGGTGTCGTCGGGCGTGTGACACCGGCGCGGATATGACATCCGCCCGGGTGTGACGACCCGGGCAATGAGGAACGCTCTGAGCGGGGCGGCCGGGACCTCCCGGCCGCCCCGTCGCGTATGCACGAGACGACCAGGCACTAGGGGTGGGGCATGGCTTTCTGGGACAACCTGTGGCGGAACAACGCGGCGCAGTTCGACTCGGGCAGCGCCGCCACGAACTCCATCGACCTGACCAAGCGGCGCCCGTCGGTGTCCCTCACCAAACAGGGCGCCGCCACCGGCAACCTGCGGGTCAACCTCTCCTGGCGCATGCGGACCTCCGACATCGAAGGCCGCTCCAAGCAGAGCGGCCGGCTGCTGCGCCACCCGTCCAAGCTCTTCAAGCCGGAAGTGGTCCAGGCGCACACCCAGGGCGTGGCCACCGTGGACCTCGACATCGGGTGCCTCTGGGAGATGGCCGACGGCAGCAAGGGCGTGGTGCAGCCGCTCGGCGGCTTCTTCGGGGACCTCAACTCGGCACCGTTCGTGAAGCTCAGCGGCGACGACCGGTTCGGCGCGCCGTCCGGCGAGACGATCTTCGTCAACCTCGACCACCGCGACGAGATCAAACGGCTGCTGTTCTTCGTCTACATCTACGACCAGACGCCCGCCTTCGACCGTACGCACGCCACGATGACGCTCTACCCGAGCAACGGCCCGCGCATCGAGATAGAGCTCGACGAACGGGCGCCGCAGGCCCGTTCCTGCGCCGTGTTCCTGCTGGAGAACGTCAAGGGCGAGCTGCTGGTACGGCGCGAGGTGCGGTTCGTGTACGGCTTCCAGGCCGAGCTGGACCGGCTCTACGGGTGGGGCATGCAGTGGGGGCGCGGCTTCAAGGCCGGCAAGACCTGAGTTCCGCCGGCCCGGCGCCCGCTCCGCGCGCGCCCGTCAGTGCCGTACGAACTGCGGGCCCATCGGCGGCAGCCGGAAGTTCGGGTCCGGTGCGGGCGCCGCGGCGGCGGCCGGCTGCGGATAGCCGTACGCGGGCTGGGCGGCGGGCGCCGAGCCCGGCTGGGGGTAGCCGTAGGCGGGCCCGCCGGCCGGGGCCGCGGCCGGCTGGGGGTACCCGTACGCCGGTCCGGGCGCCGGGGGAGCAGGGGGAACCGGGGGCGCCGGCGGAATGCTGGGCACCGGGGGCAGTGCCGGTACCGCCTGGGTCTCCTGGTCGTCGCCCGCCGCCGGCTGCGCGGGCCCGTCGGTGGCCGACGCCTCCTCCTCGTCCACGGAGATGCCGAACGCCGTCGCCAGCCCGATGAGTCCCGTCGGGTAGCCCTGACCCACCGCACGGAACTTCCAGCCATCGCCCCGCCGGTACAGCTCACCGCAGATGATCGCGGTCTCCTCGCCGGTCTCCGCCTTCACCTCGAAGACGGCCAGCGGCTCCGCGCCGGAGCCCGCGCCGGCGTCGTACAGCAGGATCCGCAGGTCCCTGACGCAGTCGAAGGTGTCCCCGTCCGAGGAGGCGGCGAGAACCACCTGGTCCACCGACGCGTCCAGCGCCGACAGGTCCGCCTCGACCGTATCGGTCAGCCCCTCCGCCACGCGCTTCTTCGGCAGCCGCCTGACCAGGCCGGACGGATGGCGCGGCTGGTTGTAGAAGACGAAGTCCTCGTCCGAACGCACCCGGCCGTCGGTCCCGAGCAGCAGGGCCGAGGCGTCCACGTCGGGGACCCCGGGGCCGGGGGTCCAGCACAGGACGGCCCGAACGGCCGCGGCGTCGAGCGGGACGTTCGAGCCCTTCAGCATGGCGTGCGTCATGCCCGCCATCCTGCCTGGCGGCCCGCGGACCGGACAACGCGGGGGCGGGGTGTGCGGAGGCGCGTGGGGGCGATAAGCAGACGAGTTACCTGAAGTTCATGACGGCGGGGAACCCGCGACACCTGTCTCTACGTACTATTACCGGCCACATGTCGTCAGGGCCCTAGGGGCAGTTCGGGGGAGTCATATGCGTCATTTCGGGCACATCCCGCCCGCCGCCCGGGCCGGACTCTTCCACCGGGAGCCCTGCGAGTTCACCGCGGACTCCCCGGCGCGGGTCCTGGCCGCCGCCCTCGGGGCCACGCTCTACAGCCCCGCCACGCGGCCGCACCTCGCCGACGACGTACTGAAGCAGGTGGGGCGCGGGGTCGTATCGATGGTGCTGTGCCTGGAGGATTCCATTGATGACGCGGAGGTGGAAGGGGCTGAGGAGAATCTCGTCCGGCAGCTCACCGACCTCCACGAGCGCGGCGCCGACACGCCCCTGCTCTTCGTCCGGGTCCGCGAGCCCGCCCAGATCCACGACCTGGTACGGCGCCTCGGCGCAGCCGGGCGGCTGCTGTCCGGATTCGTACTGCCGAAGTTCACCGAGGAGCGCGGCGCGGCCTTCCTGGAAGCGCTCACGGACACCGAGGCCGGCACCGGACTTCGGCTGTTCGCCATGCCCGTCCTCGAATCGCCCGAGCTGCTCCACGTGGAGACCCGCGCGGAGACCCTGACCGGCATCGGCCGCATCGTCGACAAGTACCGCGACCGGGTCCTCGCCCTGCGGCTCGGCGTCACCGACTTCTGCTCCGCCTACGGACTGCGCCGCTCGCCCGACATGACCGCGTACGACGTGCAGATCGTCGCCGGCGTGATCGGCGACGTGGTGAACGTGCTGGGCCGCTCCGACGGCACCGGGTTCACCATCACCGGCCCGGTCTGGGAGTACTTCCGGCTCGGCGAGCGCATGTTCAAGCCGCAGCTGCGCCGCAGCCCCTTCATGGAGCAGCGCGCCGACGAACTGCGCACGGCGCTGATCGAGCACGACCTGGACGGCCTGCTGCGCGAGATCGAGCTGGACCGCGCCAACGGGCTCATGGGCAAGACCTGCATCCACCCCTCGCACGTGATGCCGGTGCACGCCCTGTCCGTCGTCAGCCACGAGGAGTACAGCGACGCCCAGGACATCCTCCGGCCGGAGCGCGGCGGCGGCGGAGTGCTGCGCTCCGCGTACACGAACAAAATGAACGAGGTGAAGCCGCACCGCGCGTGGGCCGAGCGGACCCTCCAGCGCGCCGAGGTCTTCGGCGTCGCGAAGGAGGACGTCGGCTTCGTGGAGCTGCTCACCGCCGGGATGGGCCTGTGACGGGGCCCCGGAAGGAAGACGACGACGTGATGGTCTGGTCGGGCACGTGGGTCGCGGAGCGGCTGGGCGTCGAACTCACCGGTGACGCGCCGCTGCGCGAGCTGCTGGGCCTGGCCCTGCGCCGCAACCCCAAGCGGGCGCACCTGCTGGTCTCCAACGTGCTCGGCAAGCACGTCCCGCAGAGCCCACGCGTGGTGTGGCGCGCCGGGTACGACCTGGGCGTACGCGTCCGTGAGCTGCTCGGCCCCGCCGAGGCCCGGCGCGCTGTCGTCCTCGGGTACGCCGAGACCGCGACCGGCCTCGGACACTCGGTCGCCGACGGGCTCGGTGTCGCGCCGTACCTGCACTCCACGCGCCGGCCGGTCGCGGGCGTCGCCCCCGCGGGCGGCTTCGAGGAGTCCCACTCCCACGCCACCTCCCACCTGCTGCTTCCCGAGGACCCGGAGCTGCTCGCCGGCCCCGGGCCGCTGGTGCTCGTCGACGACGAGTTCTCCACCGGCAACACCGTGCTCAACACCGTGCGCGCCCTCCACGCGCGCTACCCGCGCGACCGGTACGTCATCGTGGCGCTCGTCGACATGCGCGCGCCGGCCGACCGCGACCGGCTGACCGCCTTCGCCGCGGAGATCGGCGCCCGCGTGGACCTCGTCGCCCTCGCCTCGGGGACGGTCCGCCTGCCGGAGGGAGTCCTGGAGAAGGGCCAGGCGCTGGTCGCCCGGCACGAGTCGTCCGCCACCGACTCCGTCACCCCCTCCGCCCCTGCCTGCGTCTCGCCCTCGGGGCGTGCCCCGGCGGCCGCAACCGCGGGTTCCGGGGCCGTCACGGCTGCGGAACCGGGCGGTGCCGCGGCCGCTGCGTTCGACCACGCCCCGGTCGTGCGGCGCGTGGACCTCGGCTGGCCCGCCGGGGTCCCGGACGGGGGCCGCCACGGCTTCACCCCCGAGCACCGCGCCCGCCTCGACGCGGCGCTCCCCGGGATGGCCGAACGCCTCGCCGAGGCACTGGGCCTGCCGTGCCCGCCCGGCACCGACGGTCCCGCTCGGTACTCGGACGCCGACCGGGGCGGCGACCGAGGCGGCGATCCGCACGGCGCCGGCCCGGGCGGCGTGCCGCCGCGGGTGCTCGTCCTCGGGTTCGAGGAGCTGATGTACGCGCCGCTCGCGCTCGGCGTCGCCCTGGAGGCGCGCGGCGGCGCCGACGTGCGGTACTCCACGACCACCCGCTCGCCCGTCCTCGCCGTCGACGACCCCGGCTACGCCATACGCACCCGGCTCGTCTTCCCCGCCCACGACGACCCCGCGGACGGGCCCGGCGACCGGTACGCCTACAACGTCGCGGGCGCCGGATTCGACGCGGTCGCCGTCGTCGTCGACTCCGTCGCCGACACACCCGCCCTGCACGCCCCCGACGGTCTGCTCGCCCGGCTCGCCGCGCACATACCGCACGTCGTCCTCGCCGTCGTACCGTCGTACGTCCCCGAACCCGGAAGGGTCCCCATGCTGCCCGAGCCGCTCCGTGGCCCAGCTTTCTCCTCGTACGCCCCGGAGGACGTCGGCTGGCTCCTCCAGGACCTGTCCGACGTCGAGCTGGAGGCGCCCACCGAGGAGCGCGAGGAGGCGATCCAGAGCGGCGGCGCGCACTACGCCGAATCGCTGCCCGTCGAGTACCAGCCCACCGCCCGGTACCAGGAGCTCTACCACGCGGCGCTGACCGCCTCGGCCGCCCGCATCGCCCGCGCCGTCGGCGCCGTCACCGAGACGGTCCTCGCCGAGCGCTCCCCCCGCCCGGTGCTGGTCTCGCTCGCCCGCGCCGGTACGCCCGTCGGGATCCTCATGCGCCGCTGGGCGCACCACCGCCACGGCCTCGACCTGCCCCACTACGCCGTGTCCATCGTGCGCGGCCGCGGCATCGACACCAACGCCCTGCGCTGGCTCGCCGCCCACCACAACCCCGCCGACGTGGTCTTCGTCGACGGCTGGACCGGCAAGGGCGCCATCACCCGCGAACTGGCCGAGGCACTGAAGGACTTCGAGGGCTTCCACCCGGAGATCGCCGTGCTCGCCGACCCCGGCTCCTGCGTGCGCACGTACGGCACCCGCGAGGACTTCCTCATCCCCTCCGCCTGCCTCAACTCCACCGTCTCCGGCCTGATATCCCGCACCGTCCTGCGCGCCGACCTCGTCGGCCCCGACGACTTCCACGGCGCCAAGTACTACCGGGAACTCGCCCACGCCGATGTGTCGCGCGACTTCCTCGACACCGTCGCCGCCCGCTTCGACGACGTCGCCGACGCCGTCGACGCCGACGTCAAGGAACTCCTCGCCACCGACCGCACCCCCACCTGGGCCGGCTGGGCCGCCGTCGAGCGCATCAGCGAGGAGTACGGCATCCACGACGTCAACCTCGTCAAACCGGGCGTCGGCGAGACCACCCGCGTCCTGCTGCGCCGCGTCCCGTGGAAGATCCTCGCCCAGCGCGGCGCGGGCGCCGACCTGGACCACGTACGCCTCCTCGCCCGGCAGCGCGGCGTACCGGTCGAAGAGGTCGACGGCCTGCCCTACACCTGCGTCGGCCTGATCCACCCCCGGTACACGCGCGGGGCCACCGGCGCCGACGGCAAGGCGGTGACACAGGGATGACCACCCTCGTCGCCAGCGACCTCGACCGCACGCTCATCTACTCGCCGGCCGCCCTCGGCCTGACCATGCCCGACGCCGAGGCCCCGCGCCTGCTGTGCGTCGAGGTCTACCAGCACAAACCGCTGTCGTACCTGACGGAGACCGCGGCCGCGCTCCTCACCGAGCTGCCCCGCCACGCCGACTTCGTCCCCACCACCACCCGCACCCGCGAGCAGTACCACCGCATCCGGCTCCCGGGACCGCCGCCCGAGTTCGCCATCTGCGCCAACGGCGGCCATCTGCTGGTCGACGGCGAGAGCGACCCCGGCTGGCAGCGCACGGTCGCCGCCCGCCTCGCCGACGAGTGCGCCACCCTGGAGGAGGTGCGCCGCCACCTGCTGGCCGCCGCCGATCCCGCCTGGCTGCTCAAGGAACGCGTCGCCGAGGACCTGTTCGCCTACCTCGTCGTCGAGCGGGCCCTGCTCCCGGAGGGCTGGCTGAAGGAGCTCGCCGAGTGGGCCGACGCCCGTGGCTGGACCGTCTCCCTCCAGGGCCGCAAGGTCTACGCCGTACCCAAGCCCCTCACCAAGAGCGCCGCCATGCGGGAAGTCGCCCGCCGCAGCGGCGCCACCCGCGTCCTCGCCGCCGGTGACTCCCTCCTCGACACCGACCTGCTGCTCGACGCCGACCGCGCCTGGCGGCCCGGCCACGGCGAACTGGCCGACACGGGCTGGAGCGCCCCGCACGTCGACGTACTCGACGAGCGGGGCGTGGTCGCGGGCGAGGAGATCCTGCGGCGCTTCCTCAGCTGCTCCGCCGAACCCCCTTACCCGGCCTGAACAGCCGTACCGCCGCGAAGACCACGACCGCACCCACGGCCACCACCAGCACCGCCTTCGAGTACAGGGACACATAGCGGGTGACCTCCGCCCAGTTGTCCCCCAGGGCATAGCCGGCCAGCACGAAGGCGGTGTTCCATATCGCGCTGCCGGCGGTCGTCAGCGCGAGGAAGACGGGCAGCGGCATCCGCTCGATCCCGGCCGGCACGGAGATCAGGGACCGGAAGATCGGCAGCATCCGCCCGAAGAACACCGCCTTCGTGCCGTGCCGGGCGAACCACGCTTCCGTCCGTTCGATGTCGGCGACCTTCACCAGCGGGAGCTTCGCGGCGATCGCGACGGTACGGTCCCGGCCGAGCGCCGCCCCCACCCCGTACAGCGCGAGCGCCCCGACCACCGACCCGGCCGTGGTCCACAGCAGGGCGGCGAGCAGGCCGATCCGGCCGGTCGCGGAGGCGAAGCCTGCCATCGGCAGGATCACCTCGCTGGGGATCGGTGGGAAGAGGTTCTCCAGGGCGATGGCGATCCCGGCGCCGGGCGCACCCAGCGTGTCCATGAGGCTGTTGATCCAGCGTTCCATGCCGTCCACGCTAGGGATCCGGGGCTGAAGAGACCCTGAAGGCGGCCGCACAGCCGGCCTGCGGTTTTCCCCAGTGTGCGGGGCGCCGCGGTTGGCTAGCGTGGTCGGATCATGAGAGAAGTCGTCGTGCGGTGGTCCCGGCAGGCGCTCGGCCTCGCGCTCGGGGCCCTGACCGCGGTCGCCGAGCTGTTCCTGGCGTTATCGCTCGCCCTGACGGGCGGCGCGCCGCGCCCGCTGCGGGCCCGGGCCGTACGCCTCGCCGCCGTGGAGCGGCGCCGGCTCGGCCGCTTCCACCGCCTGCGCCTGTCCGGCGCGTACGACGAGGCGCGCGCCGTGCAGTACGTGGCGGCCCGCTGGCCGCTGGGCCTGCTGGGCGGGGTGGTCCTCGGCTGCGTCGTCACCGGCGCCGGGTACAGCACCTTCATCCTCTACGGCTGGGCCGTCACCGACATCGAGCACCTGTGGGCGGTCGCCCTGACCAGCCTCGCGGGCCTCCTCCTGCTCTTCCTCTCCGTCCAGGGCGTGCACGCGGTCGCCGCGCTGGAGGAACGGCTCGCCCGCCGGCTCCTCGGGCCCAGCCACCAGGACGAGCTGGAGCGGCGCATCGCTCATCTGGCGGCCAGCCGCGCCGAGGTCATGGACGCCGTCCACGACGAACGCCGCCGCATCGAACGGGACCTGCACGACGGCGTCCAGCAGCGTCTCGTCGCCCTCGGCATGCTGCTGGGCCGCGCCCGTCGCAGCCGCGACCCCGAGCGCGCCGCCGACCTGCTGCTCCAGGCGCACGAGGAGAGCCGGAGGGCGCTCGCCGAACTGCGCGAGGTGGCGTGGCGGGTGTACCCGACGGTCCTGGACGAGGCCGGGCTGCGGGCGGCCCTGGAATCGGTCGCGGAACGCTGTCCGCTGCCGGTGGGCCTCTCCTACGAGGCCGAACGCGAAGTGCCGAAACAGGTGGCGACGGCGGCCTACTTCGTCGTGTCGGAGGCGGTGACCAATGTGGTCAAGCACGCCGGCGCGACCCGTATCGACATACGACTCGAGGTACGTCCCGACGTACGACTCGGCTGTGAGGGGAAGGACGAGACAGTGACGGTGACGGTCATGGACGACGGCGGCGGCGGCGCGGACCCGTCCGGCGGCGGGCTCGCCGGGCTCGCGACCCGGGTGGCGGCGCTGGACGGGCGGTTCACGGTGGACAGCCCGGCCGGCGGGCCGACGACCGTGACGGCGGTCCTCCCCGCCTCCTCCGCGTCCCACCCAGCCCCTCACCCCACGCCCCACCCCGCCTCCAGCCCGGCTCCCCACGCGGCGGTGCTGCCGTGCGAGTGATCCTGGCCGAGGACTCGACGCTGCTGCGGGAAGGGCTGGTACGGCTCCTCGCGGAGGAGGGGCACGAGGTGCTCGCGGCGGTCGGCGACGCCGAGGAACTGCTGGCCGCCGTCGCGGCGACCCCGCCGGACGTCGTCGTCGCCGACGTGCGCATGCCGCCGACGCACACCGACGAGGGGCTGCGCGCCGCCCTGGAGATCCGGAAGCGGTGGCCCGGGACGGGCGTGCTGGTGCTGTCGCAGTACGTGGAGCGGCGGTACGCGACGGAACTGCTCACCGGGGAGTCGGAGGGTGTCGGCTACCTGCTCAAGGACCGGGTGGCGCAGGTCGACGAGTTCCTCGACGCGCTGGAGCGGGTCGGGGCGGGGCAGGCCGCCTTCGATCCGGAGGTCGTCCGCCGCCTCCTGGCACGCAGCAGTCACACGGATCCGCTGTCCCGCCTGACCGCCCGCGAACGCGAGGTCCTGGCCGAGATGGCCCAGGGCCACACGAACGCGGCGATCGCGACGCGGCTGTACGTGTCGCAGAGCGCGGTCGAGAAGCACATCAACGCGATCTTCGACAAGCTGGAGCTCAGCGGCACGGCAGGCTACAGCCGCCGCGTGCTCGCGGTGCTGCGCTACCTCGGCGACTAGGGCCGCGCGGTGCGTGGGCCCCGGTTGGCCGGCCAAGCCGCGCCGCCGGGCCCGCGGCCGGCCAAGTCCCAGCCGCAGGGCCTCGCGGTGCGGGTCCTGAGCCGTTATGCCCCCAGCCGCCGGGTCCGGGTCGGCGAGGTTTCCGGTGGCGCGGGCGGTCGGCGTGCAGGGTGGCCAAGCATGCGGCCGGAAGGTTTGCCGCACCGCGCCCCGGCCGCCGTCACCGCCGGGGTGCGTACGGCAGGTCAGCCGCAGCATCCCCCGCCGCAGCAGCCGCCGCCACCGCCTCCGCCCGGCGCGGGTGCCGGCGCGGCTCCGCGCGACGCCGTACCGCCGACGGCGACCGTCGACAGCAGCTTCACGGTGTCGTCGTGCCCGGCGGGGCAGGCGGCGGGCGCGGACGACTCGGCCATGGGACGGTTCAGCTCAAAGGTGTCGCCGCAGGTGCGGCAGCGGTATTCGTAACGAGGCATGGCCCCAGATTAACGACGCGTGCGGCGGCACAGGGCCGGGACAGCGACTCAGCCCTTGTGGCCTGCGCCCCCGCCGCGCTCCTCACGGATGAGCTCCACCACCCGCGCCACCGTCCGGCGCACGGCCTCGGTCTCCTGCAGGAAGTGCCAGTAGTCCGGGTGGCGGCCCTCCAAGCCGCCGATGGCACGCTCCAGCCGGGCAACGGAGTCGTCGAGCGGGCGGGCATGGCGCGGGTCCGGGGTGTTGCGGCCGGCCATCGCGAGGCGCTGCGCGTCACGGATGGCGAACCGGGTGCGCTGAATCTCCTGCTGCGGGTCCGCGGCGACGGCCTCCAGGCGCCGCAACCGGTCCCCCGCCGCGGAGACGGCCTCGTCGGTGCCGTTCAGCAGCGCTCGTACGGTGGTGAGCAGGACGGTCGCGTCGGCCCACCGCTGCTCGTCATGGGCCTTGCCCGCTTCGGCCAGCCTCTCCTCGGCCTGGCGGACATGCTGGGCGGCCTCCTCGGGCACGTGCTGGAGGTCCTGCCAGCAGGCCGCGGTGAAGCGACGACGCAACTCGCTGAGCACCGGCTCGACGGACGCGGCACGGTTGGCGAGCGCCTGGGCGCGGGTACGGAGGGATACCAGCCGCTTGGCCATCTCGGCGGCGCGCGCGGGCAGCCGCTCCGCCTCGATGCGTATGGCCTCCGCTTCGCGTACCACCTGGTCGGCGCGTTGCAGCGTCTCCGTGACGCCGTGCCGGCCGGCGCCCTGGTTGAGCTTGGTGAGCTCGGGGGCGAGGGCGGCGAGCCGCGCCGCGAGATCGTCCGCTCGCAAACCGGAGCCGCGCGCCGTGTCGAGAGCGTTGCTCGCGGAAAGGAGTGCCGCTCTCGCCCGCTCGACCGCCGGGGCCAGCCGCGACAGCTGCGTCTCCGCCTCATCGAGCAGCGGCCCGAGGCCCCGCTCGAACCGGTCCAGCTCGCCCTTGACCCGTACGAGCTCGTCCTTGGCGCGCGTCAGCTCGGCCAGCGCCCGCCCGGCCGCCGCCGACTCCAGGTCGTCCCGGTCCAGGTCGTGCGCGTCGACGGCCGTGATGTACGCATGGCTCACCTCGTCGATGCGCCGCCCGAGCGCCGCGAACCCGTCCACGGCACGCCGCGCGTCCGGTGACCCGTCCACCGCCGTGATGGTCTCGATCGAGATCCGCAGGTCGCGCTGCGCGGTGTCCAGCTCGTAGAACGCCGCGGCCGCCGCGTCCTTGGCGGCCTGCGCGTCGGCCCGCCGGCTCTCGCCGCGTCCGCCGCCGAACCAGCGGCGCGTACCGCCGCCGGCGAAGGCGGCCGGGGCTGCGGCGATCAGGAGCGGCACCGGCAGCAGCATCAGCGCGAGCACATCCGTCGCGTACCGCCGCGCGTGTCTCGCCGTCACATCCACTCCCGTGCCGTGTCCGCCCTGCCTGGTCATTCTCCCACCAGGTAAGGACGAACACAGGCCCCCTTTAGTTCGCGTTGCGTATGGTGATCTCCCCGTTGTCGCTGCGCGCCTTGACGATGTGAGCGCTGCTCTTGTCGGTGGGCACGCCCACCTCGATCTCGCCGTTGTCGCTGTGTGTCTCGACGGCGTACGAAGCCTTCCCGGCCGGCAGCTCGATGCTGATCTCCCCGTCGTCGCTGGTCGTGTCCACCCGGTCCGGCGCGGCCGCGAACCCCAGCCGCACCTCTCCGTCGTCGGACCGGGCTATGACGCTGCGGGACGCCGACCGCTCGACGACGATCTCCCCGTTGCTGCTCTGCAGTTCCAGCGGCCCGCTCGCGTTCCGCACGACCACCTCGCCGTTGTCGGAGCGCACCTTCAGCGCCGTACCGAACCCGTCGGCGGTCACGCTCCCGTTGTCGTCCTCCACGGTGACGGCGACGCCGCGCGGCACCTTCACCTCGTGTCGCCCCTGGCAGTTGCTGATCATCCCGGTGCAGCCGAGCCGCAGCGTGAGCTTCCCGTCCTCCAGCCGCCAGCTGGGCTCCGGTCCCTCGCCCACCACCACCCAGCCGTCGACCTGCCGGGTCACCTCCACGTCCTCCACGTCGGCCGGGACCAGCACCAGCGCGGAGTCGTCCGAGTCGACGGTCAGCGTCTCCCCCTCGAACGCGAAGACCTTCTTCTCCACCGGCGCCTCGGCCACGTCGGTGCTGCCGCACCCACCGGCCCCGACCGCGACGAGCACGGCCCCGCCGACGGCGACGAGCGTACGGACACGACGACGGACACGGACTCCGGCCACGATGAACCCCCAGGTAGCGCTGCTGCTGTCCCTCCACGCTACGTATCCACCCCCTCACCCCTCGATCCGGCGGCCCACCGTCCCATGGTGGGGACACCCCCCCCACCCGCGAGGTCCGTCCCCTTGGTTTGCAGCACCCACCGGTGGGCCATGTACGCTGTTGCCTCACTCCACGGGTGCGTAGCTCAGGGGTAGAGCGCTGCTCTTACAAAGCAGATGTCGGCGGTTCGAAACCGTCCGCGCCCACCAGCACAAAGGCCCCGGACCGATCATGGTCCGGGGCCTTTGACATCTATTTCTGACATCAACGGGGACGGTCGATCACGACCGGGGACGACTCCTGAGCAGCCGATCCACGTGCCCCACGGCCTCCCGCTGCGTGTCCTGGACGACGTGCGTGTACACGTTCATCGTCACGGCGATCTGGCTGTGTCCGAGGATCTCCATCACGACGCGGGGCGGGACGCCGGCGGCGGTGAGGAGCGTCGCCGTACCGTGCCGGGCGTCGTGGAGCCGGACGACGCGGAGGCCGGCGTTCTTCGCGACGCGGGTGAACGAGCGGTAGAGGTTGCGCGGCTCGATGGGCTTGCCGGTGCGCGTGGTGAAGACGTACCCGGTCTCCGTCCACTTCTCCCCGGCACGCTCGCGGGCGGCGGCCTGCTTGAGACGCTGCCACCGCAGGGGAGCGACGCAGATCGCGGGGAGGGGAAGCGTCTGCTTGCGCCGGCGCCCCTTGGGATCGTCCTCGTACACCTCACCGGCCACCCGCTGCCGCTGCGTCCTGACCCGGATC
This sequence comes from Streptomyces sp. NPDC051310, assembly GCF_044455245.1. NCBI lineage: Bacteria > Bacillati > Actinomycetota > Actinomycetes > Kitasatosporales > Streptomycetaceae > Streptomyces > Streptomyces sp. NPDC051310. The sequence goes on along the minus strand of NZ_JBITEO010000001.1, from coordinate 234,881 downwards.
TCCCGCTTGTCGAGGTCGACGTTCTCCCAGCGGAGGCCGACGACCTCCCCGCGGCGGAAGCCGAGGGCGATGGCGAGCACGAAGGCGGCGTACAGCGGGTCCTTCCGGGCGGCCGCGAGGAAGTCGAGCGTCTCGTCCAGGGACCAGGGGGAGAGCTCCCGGGCGGCGACGGTCGGCGGCTCGACGAGCGTCGCGACGTTCCGGCTCACCAGCTCCTCACGGCAGGCGGCGGTGAGGGCGGTGCGGAGCACGCGGTGCGACTCCTTGGCGGTGGCGGCGCTGGTCTTCTTCTCCAACTGGGCGAGGAAGCGCCGGACGTCTGCGACGCCAAGGGATTCCAGCCGCTTGGAGCCGAGCATCGGGACGAGGTAGAGCCGGACGTGCACCTCGTACTTGGCCGCGGTGGTCTTCTTGCGGCGCGGCTTGACGATGTTGTCCAGCCAGTAGGGCAGCCACTCGGAGAGCTTCATCGAACGGGTCGGGACGGGAACGCCGTTGTCGACCTTGTCGAGGAGCGCGCGGCGCTTGGCGTCGCACTCGGCCCAGGTCTTGCCGTAGGCGAACTTCCGGGCGCGGGTGCCGTCGGGCTGGAGGACGTAGACGGCCGCCTGATAGCGGCCGTCGGACCGCTGGGTGATCGTGCCGGCCCCGTTGGGGTTGCGCTTGCGCTGGCTGGCCATCAGGCGGCCTCCTCGATCTGGTTGTCGATGAAGTCCCGGACGGCGTCGATGGGGACGCGGCGCGACCGGCCGACGGTGATCGAGACCAGGCGGCGGGACCGGATGAGGTCGTAGACGGTCGAACGGCCGAGCTTGAGCCGCTCCATGACCTCCGGGACGGTGAGGAGTTCGGCGGTGGCGGTGGTCATGCGGCGGCTCCTTCCAGGCGGAGTGCTTCCCGTGCGGTCTGGCGGTTGAGGTGGATGTCCCGGGCGATGGTGGCGGCGAGGGCGGCCTCGCCGGGGGAGTGGCCGTGGCCCGCGTACTGCCAGGTGGCGAGGACGAGCACGGTGTCCGGGTCGGCGTGGCCTTCCTGGGCGGCGCGGTAGTCGGCGCGGATCTGGCGGAGGGCGCCGAGGGTGGTCGAGTAGTGGCGGGACTTGGTGGAGAAGTGGCCGCGGAATCCGAGCATGTGGGCCCAGGCGGTGAGCTTGCGGTCCGGGTAGAGCGGGGCCAGGTCCAGGCAGGCTTCGATGAGGCGGCGGGGGTGGTCGGGGACGTCGAGGAGGTCGAGCACCTCCCGGTTGCCGATGCGGCGGTCGAGGCTTCCGGTGGTCTCGGCGGCCTTGGTGGCGTACTTGGCGACGTACGCGGCCACGGCCTGTTCGGTGATGTCGGAGCCGTCCCCGAACGCCTTGACCGGACGGACGTCGAGCTGTCGTCCCCACTGGAACCGCCGACGCGGTTGGTCCCCGGCAGCCGGGACGGTGATGGTGGTGTACGGGTGCACGGCGGCGGCCCGGATCGCGTCGTCCAGCAGCGGCACGGTGGCCCAGGAGGGTGGGGCGCTGCCGGGCCCGTCCGGTCCGTCGAGCCTGATGACGGCGTGGAAGTGGATGGCGCCGCGCTTCTGGAACTCGGCGACCTTCCCGTACGAGACCCGCAGGACATCCTTCATGGCGCGCTGCGTGAGCCCGGCGCGGGCGGCCAGCTCGCGGCGGAGACGGTTGGTGAAGCGCTGCCAGAGCTGTCCGGCGTGGTTGTTGAAGAGGACGGCGCCGGCGTAGTCGTACGCGTCGGGGTCGAGGGCCGTGCCCAGGGCGGGGTCGTCGTCCCGGTGCCGGGCGCCGCAGCGGCAGGCACCCCGGTCGGGTCGGTTGTGAACGGGTCCGAAGGACGGGGCGGTGAGCGTCGCGAACACGCGGGGGTGGTCGCGGACGGTCGCGGGGATGTCCTTGGTCTCGTCACCGGCGAGGCCGGCGCGGAGCAGGTGGTACGTGTCCCCGGCGTAAGTGTGGGCGCAGGAGGGGCAGCGGGAGGCCCGGCGGTTGCCGCAGGCGACGCGGAGTCGTCCGCCGGGCTCGTTCTCCGTTGAGTACCGGCGGAGGGTCTCGCCGGAGGTCCGGTCCTTGGCGAGGGACCAGCCGGTGAGGTGGACGGGGTCGGAGCAGCCGCCGGTGCGGTGCACCTGGTCTTTCCAGCGGTCGAAGCCGGGGTTCGCGGCCACCCGGAGGACGTCGTGCAGGGTGGCCGGGTCCAGGCCCGCCGCGGTCGCGGCGTTGGGCTGGGCCATGATGGGTCTTCCTTCCGGTCGAGAGATCGGCGAGGGGTACGGCTCCCGGGCGGCGGATGCTTGGCGGTATCGAGGCCGCCCGGGGGCCGGTCAGCGGCGGCGCTTGTTCGGGGACGTGAGCAGCGAGCGGACGACGACCGCGCAGATGGCGACCGAGGCGGCGGTGACGGCGGTCGCGAGCAGCATCGAGACCAGGACCGTGCCCACGACCAGGACCACGGCGGTGCCGGCGCCGACGACGGCGAGGACGCTGCCGGGGGTGAGCTGGACGGTGGGCCGGGCGGTCGGGACGACCGGGACCGCAGCCGGGGCCGGGGTCATGGTCTGTGGCGCGGGCTCCACGGCGGTCGACTGGACGATGGCGGGCGGCGCGGTGACGCCGACCGGGGTCGGCATGGTGGGGATCTTGGGGCGGAGCATGGGTGGTTCTCCTTTCCGGGCGGGTCGGATCCGTACGGGTCGGGTCACTCGGAGACGGCGGCGTCGATGACGGGGGCCAGGAGGCTGTCGGCGAGGAGGAAGCCGCCGAGGAGGAGCACGGCGACGAGCCACCAGGGCGGGCGGATCAGCTTGATGCCGAGGGCGCCGACGACGAGGAGGGTGAACCAGAGCGGGACGTCCACGGACGGTCTCCGTTCAGTCGGTGGGGCGGCAGCGGTGGGTGCGGGCGGCGAGCTGGGCGGCCGAGGAGCTGGAGTAGTCGGCGGACCAGCCGCAGCGGTCGGCGGTGCAGACGGCGGCGTACTTGGTGCGTCCGTGGCGGTCGCGGTGGGTGCCGATCTGCACGGGGCCGATACGCATCAGGGAGTGGAAGTGGTCGCGGGCGGACATGCCGTTCTCCTTCCGGATCGGGCGAGTTGGGAGGCGATGGCGCTGGCCATGGGCGCGGGGACGCCGAGGCGGGCGCGGAGGGTGTCGGTATCGATGGGGGAGCCGGTACGGGCGTGGTGGTCGGCGGCGACCTTGCGGGCGTGCTCGACGAGCGCGGCCGGGACGGCGGGTGCGGGCTCGGGCGCAGGGGCCGGAAGGGCAGGCACGTCCACCGGCTCGGTCTCTGGCTGAGTCACGGGTCCGACGTCCCCGGTGTCCTCCAGCTCGGGTACGTACTCCGGCTCCGGCTCGACGGCAGGGGCAGGGGCAGGGGCGGAGTGGGCGAGCAGCGTTCCCCCGAGGAAGGCGACCGCAGGCCATCCGGCGACGCCGAAGCGCAGCCAGGCGGGCGGGTCGGCGAGGTCGAGGAAGCCGGCGGTGGCGACGTTGGCGCCGAGCGAGGCGAAGAGCGAGACCAGGAACCAGCACCAGGCGAGCCGGGACGATCCGTCCGCGCGGAACCGGCGCCAGGCGGCGACCAAGAGGAGGTCGACGGAGACGGGGTAGGCCCACGCCTTCCATCCGGTCTGCCCGGCAGCGGCGGCCAGGTCGTGCAGGTGGGCGAAGGACAGCGCACCTGCGATCAGGGCTTGGACCAGCACGGCGTCGAGGCGGAGCTTGCTGGTCATGACGGCACCTCCTTGGTGGGCGTTTCGGGCATGGCGGAGGTAGGGATATGGCGCGAGGTGGCCGCGCCGGCCAGGGGAGCGGGGAGCCTCAGGGAGTCGCTGGGGCCGCCGCGGCAGGAATGGCCACGGGCACGGCGGGTGAGGCGAGGACCGGCCGGAACGCGTCGAGCGCGGGCAGTTCCGGGGTCAGGTGGGCGTGCTTGTTGCAGGCGTCCACGGCGGCGCGGAGCGAGGTGTGGGGTGTCCGGATGCGGGACCAGCCGCCCGACGCGTCGCCGGTGATGGCGAGGCCGGGAGCGGAGACGGGAATCTGGACGGTGGCGAGGGCGGCGTCCGGCGCGATGTCGCCGAAGGCCATGTTGGCGCTGGTCTCGTCGTTGACGCGATGGGCGGTACGGACGCTGAGCTGGGCGCGGAGCATGGTGATGCCCTTGCCGAGTTCGGAGCCGAAGCGCTGCCCGCAGATCTCCAGGTAGATGCCGGCGGCGCGGCCGAGCTGGGCGAGTCGGGCGAGGGTGATGATCCGGTCGCGCCGTTTCTCCTCGTCCTTCGTGGCGAAGAGCGCGAGTTCGGCGACCTCGTCCACGAGGAGGACGATGGGAACGGGCCGGAGGTGGTCGGGGAGGTCCCAGATGTCGGCGGCGATGTCGGCGTCCGGGGTGTCGGCGGTGATGCGCTGTTCGGCGCGGATGAGTTGGTAGACGTCCTCCATGTGCGAGATGAGGGCATCGAGCAGGTCGGCGGCGGTGTCGGGGTTGTCGGCCAGCGCGGAGAACCGCCGGGCCAGAGGGAACAGCTCCACCCCCTGCTTGCAGTCGATCCCCACCAAGGCGACTTCCTGAGCGGCGAGTTCGGCCACCAGGTTCCGCTGGTACACCGACTTCCCCGACTTGGTGGCGCCGATGGTGAGGGCGTGCGGCGTGGTTCGGTAGTCGCGGTAGTGGACGTCTCCGTCCTCACGGAGGGCGACCGGCACCCGCATGGTCGAGCGTTCGGCCCGCGCCGGCATCTGAACCCGCCGGAGCACGTCGTACCCGGTCATCCGAAGTTCGACCACACCGGAGCGGATCTCCCGCGAGGTGACTCCGAACATCCCGAACGAGTGCCGGAGCCGATCGCACGAGGCCGCCACGTCGAAGGCGTCCTGTCCGGGCCGGAGCCCCAGCCGTAAGACGAGCCCGGTACGGGTGGGCCTGAGCCGCAGAATGCGTGGCGCCCGCGGTTCGGGAACGGGCCGGTTCGCCATCCGGGCGATGGCGAGACGCCAGCGGGGCGGCGGAACGGTGAGCCCGCAGGCGTCCATGACTGCCCGGTACCGGCTGAGGACCCGGCACGTGGCGAATGTGACGCCGAAGGAGAGCCAGTACCAGGCGGGCCGCCGCCACCGCAGGAGTCCCGCGAGGACGGCGACCAGCACCACGGCGGCGATCAACCACCGCATGATCAGGCGGCCTTCGGCATCGAAGAACCGGCGGCGAGCGAGGTGACGGCCACGGCCCGGAAGGCGATGCCGTGCCGACGCTGCCCGTTGAACTCGCTCTCCCAGGGCCGGGCGACGAGCCCCGTGATCGCCACGGGGGTCCCCATGGCCAGGTCGGCGGAGACACCGGTCTCCGGGACGGTCACGCTCAGGATCTCCACCTCACCGTTGGCCGCGAACATGACGTCCACAGTCGACAGCGCGGCTCCGCTCTCGGCGTCCATGGCGCGCTCGCCGGTACGCCGGTCCTTCACCTTGGGCTGCGGGGGCTGGGCCACCATCACGGTCGCCGCAGAGGTGTCGACGGGAATCTGGCGCATGAAGATCACTCCTCTAGAAGTCCTGAACTCCTTCACTCATGTACATGAGTGACATGAAGAAGAGTGCATCACTCCTATACATGAGTCAACCCGCCCGGACGAAGAAGTCCGAGCGGGCTGGCAAGAGTTGACCGCGCGTCAGTCGGCGGCGGGGATCCGGTACTCGAAGACGAACTGGTCAGCGGCCATGAGGGTGTCGCAGACCTCGATCACCCGCCCGGTCTTGGTGACGGCGTTCCGCAGCAGGTGAACGACGGGAGCACCAGGGCTCAACGCCAGCTCGGACGCTTCGGCCTTCGACGCCGGCCGAGCCTGAAGCGTCTCCACGAACTCCTCGAAGACGTGCCCGTCGTCCTCAAGCCGGGCGTAGATCCCCCCGGGCCCGGGGTTCTCGGAGAACAGCTCAGGGATGTCCTTAACGACGTCCCACGGGAGATAGGACGAAGCAGTCTCGACGGGCGTCCCGTTCCGGAAGTACAGCCGCCGCCGGGCCAGGACCTGAGCCCCGGGCTCAACCCCCAACCGCTCGGCGATCTCCTCGGAAGCCTCCATGGGCCCGATGAACAGCACGCTCACCTTGGCGGTGGCCCCGGACTGGGCCGACTCGGCCAGATAGGCAGCCTTCCCGCCCCGCCGATGGGACGCCCGGAACCGATCCGATGACCGCAGCCGCACAGGCGGCCGGTCCTTCACGATCGACCCCTTCCCGTGCCGCGTCTCCACGAGCCCACTGGCCCGCACCTCGACCATGGCCTTCCGAATGGTCCCGCCGGCGACGCCGTACCGCTCGACAAGCTCGGACTCGCTCGGCACCAGGTCACCAGGCTTGAGAACGCCGGCCCGGATCTGCTCCACGATCTCTTCGGCGATCTGGACGTACCGGGGTACCGCCCTGCCACCCCCTGCAGTCGTACCCATAGTCCTCTTCACTCTCCTATGCTCCTGTACATGAGTAACAGCGCCCGGAAGACGACGTCAACGCCACTGCACTCTGTGTCCGTCGCGGGCGCAGTCGTACGCGAAGACGGCCGCCTCCTGGCGATCCGCCGAGCCGACAACGGCACCTGGGAACTCCCGGGCGGCGTCCTGGAACTCACGGAGTCCCCCGAAGCCGGCGTGACCCGCGAGGTCTGGGAGGAGACGGGCATCCGGGTAGAGGTGGAGGAGCTGACCGGCGTCTACAAGAACACCACCCGAGGCGTTGTCGCCTTGGTCTTCCGCTGCAAGCCCGCCGGCGGCGAGGAACGAACCTCCGCCGAGTCCACCGCGGTCGAATGGCTCACCCAAGAAGAAATCACCGCCCGCATGACCGAGGTCTACGCGATCCGCCTCCTAGACGCCCTGGACGACAAGGGCCCCCACGTCCGCAGCCACGACGGCCGCCACTTGCTGAAGAAGCCTGCATGACGAAGCCGAAGCCTCTGCACGAGTTCGAGGGCATCGACGACCTCTTGGACCAGGTCCGCCTCCGCCCAGGCATGTGGCTCCCGGGCAGTTCTCTGGCTCACTTGGACTCCATGATCATCGGCTACCGAGTGGCCGTGTCCGTGCACAACGCAGAAGAGGACTTCCCCTTCTGGACTCCCGGCGGGGACTCCCCCTTCGACCTTTGGCTGAACAAGCGCTCCGGCGCTGCAAGCTCCTTGCGCTGGTCCACACGAATCGAGCGCGAAGCCGAGGCGATTGGCACCCCACCCATTGAGCTGTTCTTCACCCTGCTAGACCAGTTCCGAGCCGAGCGCCAGCAGTAGGTGCGGTAAGAGTTTCCCTACTTCATCAAGGCACCCGCCGCGCACAGCGCGGCGCGCGCGGCCCGTCGCCCGGGCCTGCGCTCCTGTCTGACGCCCCGCTCCAGCCCGGCCGCCGGCCGCACGCCTGACAGCTCGGGTTGATGGGTGACGAACCACGACGCGGCCGAGGCCGTACGCGAGTGCAGCTCAAGACGATGCCTCCGGCGGGGGCGCTCAGGCTCCGGGATGGGAGGGGCCCCCGGGCGGGTGCCGGCCGGTGGGGGTTTGGTGGTGGGGGCTCCCATCCCGTCTGCCGTCGACCCAGGCAGAGCCGAGCAGACACGGTGCCGGGCGTCCAGGTCGTTCGTACAGTGGCGCGCTCCACCTGGACGCCCGGCACCGCGCCTGCTCCACGGTGTGTGGGTCGACGGCAGACGGGATGGGAGGTGAGGACGACTCCTAGCGGCGCTGCTCGGGCTCCGCAGTTGTGAACGATCCAGCTTGTCTGTGACATAAAGCCAATTTCACTGCAAAGTCGACAGTTTGCCTAAGGGCAGCATTTCGCGTGTTCGAGCGCGAAACCACTGATACGTTATTGCGAAGCGAATCAGCCTGAAACGGGAGCCGCAGTGCCGCAGATGCCCAGCAATGCCCAGACTCTCATCATGCGCATCTTTGATGCATGGAAGACGGAAAACCTACCTGCAGCGGAGGGAAGTACCGCATTCGAAGTCTTCGCCTCAGAACTGGCCCTCCGCCCGTTTGACCTGGGGCTGGAGAATATCGAAAGCGGGATTGTTGGAGGCGGGCAAGACGGGGCCATCGACTCCGTTTATGTCTTTTTCGATGACGCATTGCTGGATGAAGACTCCGACGTAGTCTCCCCCGAAAGTCGTCCCACGGATTTTGGCCAAGATCGCAATCTTGAACTTTGGGTAATTCAGGCCAAGAGAACTCCCAGCTTTTCTGAGGACGCCGTCGAAAAGCTTGAGCTCACAATGAGTCGCCTACTCGACCTCTCGCAACCCCTTTCTTCCCTCTCCATCCTCTATAATTCCTCACTCCTGTCTCGTTTCGAGCTCTTTCGCTCCGCGTGGGAAAAACTGATCACACGCCGACCGCGGATCAGTGTGAATGTGGTCTATGCCGCTCCAGGAGACACCCGCAACATCACGCCTCAACTAGAGGCAAAGCTTCACACCCTCAAGCAGTCGATCCAGAACGCGATCCCAGACACTGAACGAGTGGTCACACAACTCCTTGGAGACAAGGAAATGATGGCCCGCTACAACGAGCGTCCGCCCTATACCCTGGCAATGAGCTACCAGGAGAGCGCCACGAGCGGCCAGTCTCATGTGGCACTTGTCAAGTTGCGGGATTACTACAACCTAATCGTCGACGAGAACGGCCGACTTCGACGCCACCTTTTCGAATGGAATGTGAGGGACTACCAGGGCAACGTCTCGGTAAATCAAGAAATCCGAAGCACTCTGACGGCTCAGGATGGCCCGGAGTTTTGGTGGCTCAACAATGGCGTCACGCTGCTATGTAGTGAGGCTACTAGCACATCCAAGACGTACTCCCTTTCCAATATTCAGATCGTCAACGGCCTGCAGACCAGTCACGAAATCTACGAAGCACTACGAAATCCCGGTGCTGCGGAAGCAGAGGAGCGCATGCTCCTGGTGCGCATCATCGTTACCGGCGACGCGGTGACTCGCGATCAGGTAATCAGGGCCACCAACCGCCAGACCGCCATCACCGATGCGTCGCTTCGCGCAACGGACGCTGTCCAGCGAAATATCGAGGACTATTTCCTCACGCATGGCTGGTACTACGACCGCAGGAAGGGGTACTACAAGAACGACGGAAAGGACCCGTCGAAGATCATCAGCATCCAATTCTTGGGTGCGTCAATTACTGCTATGGGCCTGGCTCGACCCGACAAGGCGCGAGGGAAGCCTTCATCGCTCTTGAAGAATGACGATGATTACAAGCTTGTATTCAATTCCGACATCGATTTGCAGATCTATTTGTGGGCCGCAAAGCTGCAACGCCGAGTTGATGGATTCATCCTATCCGAAGCGGCTGAAGCTACCGTCCCCCAAAAGAGCAACCTGAAGTTTCACCTCTCTATGCTCATCGCGGAAAAGTTGAATAGTGGACCGATTCGGCGACCTCAGCAACTTCGTCGACTTGCACTAAAGGATGCCGATGTTAGCGATGCGGAAATTGGGGAGATCTTCAGTAACCTCAAGCAGTGGGCGGCTGCCTATCTGAAGCGTGAGGGAGTGATCTTGGAGAGGGCGACGAAGGCTCAACGGTTTAGCGAATACCTGCTTGCGTGCGTGAAGGCGGAGAGAGAGAATCCAGCCCCGTAGGATGGGCATGGCAAGCGCGTCAGTAGATCAAGAGGAGCGACAGTCACCGTCCGACATCTCGGTTGGCGACGCGGGTTCATCGCCCTTGGCGCTGAGGGCGCTGCCGCGCATGAGGGCCCCTGCTGAGCAGGGGCCCTCGTCTTGCCGTGCAGTGGTGCTAGCCGAAGGATGCTGCCGGCAGTCGAGGACCACCCAGATGTTGGCCTCGCGGCGTCACTGCCGGATCCGCAAGGCGATCGCCGCGGCTCTCCGCCACACGCAGCACATCCCGCAGGGCACCGACCAGACTCCGGGCCAGCGCGTGCAGCTCATTCGGGTCGGCATCCTTGCCGTTGAGTACATCTGACACGAGGTCGACCAGATCGGACGCCAAGTCGAGTTGTTCGCCTTCCAGGCGGTCAGCCAGACGAGACAAGTGGCTATCGGTGTCGTCGGTGTTCAGGTAGCAGGGGTTGCCGTCAGGGGTCGTCCAGGGGAGGAGGCGGAGGCCGTAGTGGGCTGTCATCCCTCTGCACCTGCTTCCGCGGTCGTGGGGTGGGTGGTGAAGAAGGCTTCGGCGCGGTCGCCTGGGAGCACTAGGCGAGCCGCCTCGATGACGCGGCCGGTGAAATCGGTCGAGATGCGGGTGATGGCGAGGATGGCCAGGGTCGGGGTGATGCGAAGGATTGAGGTTTCCTCAGGGGTTGGGAGGCGGGCGGTGACTCTGTCCTGGACTTCCGCTGGCCGTTGGCGGTACCAAGGCGGCTCGGCAGCGGCGAGGTCCCGAGGGATATAGATACGGGCCAGACTGTGTGGGGATTCGCCCTCATGGCCGATGCAGAGGAATTCCGTCAGCGGAGTGCGTGACGGGACCTTGAGCAGTGTTGCCAGCAGGTTGCTAGCCTGGAGTTGGGTCTTGCGAATGGTCAGGTGGAGGGTGGGCGTGAGGACGCCGCCCTCGTACGTCAGCCGGCTGAGAGAGCGGCGGACGAAGTTGCCCTTGCCGTGACGCTTATCGATCAGTCCCTCTGCCTGTAGGAGCGCCAGGGCGTTGCGCAGGGTCGGGGTGCTGACCTTGTAGTGCGTGGCCAGCTTGGGCTCCGAGGGGAGGCGGTCACCGGGCTTGAGGCGGCCGGTGGTGATTTGGGTGCGGAGGTCTTCGGCGATGGTGTCGCGGAGGGTCGGCACGGTCGTGGTCACCACCTTTTCTGGACTCGGAGGGCGACCAGGCGGGTGCGGGGGTGCATGGTCAGTTGCTCGCCCGTTTCGAAGAGGAGACGCTTCGCACCGAGGGGGAGTTGGCGGAGGTCGGCTACTCGGCAGGGGTGGCCGCCGATCTGGATGACGTCGCCTCGCTGGACGTTGATCGAGGTGATCTCAATGGGGGCGACCACGGCGCCGGTCGGGGTCCAGGGCTTCATGCCGTTGCCTCCGAGTGGGGCGGGTTGGTCGCCGGCGTGTGGCAGGGGCAGGCGCACGCCTCGTAGATCACCGGGATGCCGATCGGGGCCGTTGCCGGGGAGGAGTGGGCGCACTCGTGATGGGTGCCGATCTGGCACCGGGACGAGCGGTACGGGGTGAGCTTCGTGTGGGGCATCAGGGCGTCTCCGCCTGGGTGAGGTGGGGGCGCTCGACGCTGGGGGCGCACCGACTGACACGGAGCGTGCTGGCGCCGTGGGCGATGGTCCGTTCCGGTGGGGTGGCGCGGCGTAAGGGCTTGTGGGGGTGGGTGGTTCGGGCGTGCCGTGGTCTGGTGGGGTGGAGTGCGCGGCGGATACGGTTGTGCATGCTGATCAGCTCCCATCGCTGATGGCCGGGTCCCCGGACGTCGCGTGTCGCGGGGACCGCTTGTTCACGGCGGCCCAGAGGGTTCGGCCGCCCAGGCTGGTGGCGAGGAGACCGAAGCGGTCTGCCTGTGCCAGGACTTCCAGGACCTCCCGCCATGTCTCTGCCGGGAGGGCTTCCGGTACCTCCGCTTCGATCGACGTGTGTCTGGCGTGGGCTAGTACGCGTGTGGTGAGTCCGAGTGCGGACAACCGGGCGGCGAGAGCCTCCGCGCTTACTTCGGGAGCAGGCACAGGGCAGCCTCCGTTACCGGTGATCACTTTAAGTGAAGCTAGTTAACTAGATTAGAGCTAGTGGACTAGATTTTCCATATGCCTGAGCAGCCGCCATACCTCCGTATCGCCGACGAACTGCGGCGGCGGATCGCGGAGCACGAGTGGAGTCCTGGAGACCGGCTGCCCTCTCGGGCCCAGATCGGCCAGGAGTGTGGGGTGGGCGAGAACGTTGTTCGCCGTGCCCAGGAGCTGTTGATCTCCCAGGGCGTGCTGGAGGGGCGGGCCGGGTCCGGGACCTATGTGGCTGAGCCCCGGCAGCGGGTGCGGATGGTGCGGTCCGCGGCGCGCGAGCAGCCGGACGGGTCGCCGTTCCGGGCGGACATGAAGGCCGTCGGGCGGAACGGTGGCTGGGAGAGCCGAACCGATGCGAAGGTGCCCGCGCCGGCGGAGATCGCTGCGCGGCTCGGGATCGGTGAGGGCGAGCTGTGCGTCCGGACCGTGTACGAGTTCCTCGCCGATGGGCGGCCCGTGCAGCTGTCGACGAGCTGGGAGCCGTACGACCTGACCGGCGGGACGCTTGTCGTGCTTCCTGAGGGCGGGCCGCATGCCGGGGCCGGCGTCGTGAACCGGATGGCGGAGATCGGCGTCACCGTCAGCCATGCCGTCGAGCAGCCGGAGCCGCGGCAGGCGAGCGCCGAGGAAGCCTCACTTCTCGGGATCCAGAAGGCCGCGCTCGTCACCCACATCCGGCGGACCTACTACAGCGACCAGGGCCAGCCCGTAGAGACGGCGGACATTGTCGTGCCTGCTGCGCTTTGCGAGATCGTCTATGAGATCCCGATCAATCGCTGAGGGAGCACCACGCAAGGGGGAGTCACGGAGTCGCTTGGTTTTGCCATCGGTGGTCTGATCTGGGGCGCACCCGTTGCCGCTCTCGTGGTGCTGGTGGTTGTGGCCGTCGCGGTCGGCCAATGGCGGCGGAATGCCATTGCGGCCCTGGAGGGCGGGGAGCGGGCGGCGGACGGGCAGTACGCATCCGGTCGGACGGTCGGCACGGCAGAAGAGGGCTGAGCCTGTATCCCGGGGCGTGTGCTGTCGGCGTGCTGCTGTCCGCCGCGGTTGCGCCTCCCCGCTCTGCGTCGGGCGCTGGAAGCATTCCAGGGTCCGGCGACGAAGGGGGCAGGATGGTTCAGTCAAGGTGCGGTGCTCCTACCCAGAGCGGGGGCCGCTGCCAGAACAAGGCGATGACGGGTACTTCTCGGTGCTCCAAGCACCAGGGGCCGTGGTCGCCGTACGGGGTCGAGCAGCGGAAGAAGAAGGAAGCCGAAGCCAAGATGAAGAAGCTTCGGAAGAAGCGGTAGCGGGCCGTCGAGTGCGGCCGGCTGACATCTAAAACTGACATCAACGGCGACGGATGACGGCGGTCGCACACGGGCCGCCGTGGCGGTGGTGACCAGCGATCCGCCCCTGGTGAGAGTGCCCCGCACGAGCTTACAAAGCAGATGTCGGCGGTTCGAAACCGTCCGCGCCCACCAGTGCAAAGGCCCCCGCAGCTCCTCGCTGTGGGGGCTTTGACGTAGTGGCCGACTGCATCCTCAATACCCACCGACCTGTGCATATCCGCCTATGAGGTACTCACGTCGACCGTCCGCCCGACGCCCGAGGTGCCCGTCCCGCGCCTCGAGCCGGCGAGATCGCATCCGCCACCCGGCCGCACGCGGCAGCGATGAATTCCGGCGGCGGATCCGGTCTGTCCTGGCATGAGCCGAATCATCGCTGACATCTCCGTCTCTCTCGACGGCTTCGTCACCGGGCCCGGCCCCGGCCCGGACAATGGGCTGGGCACCGGTGGCGAGGCCCTGCACGCGTGGGCGTTCTCCGACGACCCCGACGACCGGCGGGTGCTGCGCGAGGGGACCGCGCGATCGGGTGCCGTCGTCCTCGGCCGGCGCCTCTTCGACGTGGTCGACGGGCCGCAGGGCTGGGGCGACACGACCGGTTACGGCGCCGGCGAGGTCGGCAAGCCCGCGTTCGTCGTCGTGACGAGCTCGCCGCCGGAGTCGGTGCGGACGGCCCACCTCGACTGGACGTTCGTCACCACCGGTCTGCCCGACGCCGTCACCACCGCGCGCGAGCGAGCCGAGGCGGCGTCGTCGGACAGCAACAAGGACCTCGACGTCATCCTCATGGGCGGCGGCGCCACGGTCCGTTCGGCGCTCGACGCCGGGCTGGTCGACGCGCTGACGCTGCACCTCGCGCCCGTCGTGCTGGGCGCCGGGACACCCTGTTCACCGGCGGAGCGCCGCGCACCCTGGTGCAGCGGAGCGTGATCCCGACATCCACCGCGACGCACCTGACCTACGACGTCCTGGGGTGATCCGATGACCACGATCAACGCCAACGGGATCGCCTTGGGCATCGAGTCGTTCGGCGACGACGACGCGCCGCTCGTCCTGCTCGCGGGCGGGACGACGATGCTCTCCTGGCCCGACGCGCTGTGCGAGCGCCTCGCCGCCGGCGGGCGACGGGTGGTGCGCTACGACCTGCGCGACAGCGGGGAGTCGACGACCACCGATCCGGAAGCGCCCGGCTACACCCTGCGCGGCCTCGCCGCCGACGCGGCGGCCCTGGCCGACGTGCTCGGCGGGGGACCCGCGCACCTCGCGGGGATCGGTGTCGGCGGTATGGTCGCCCAGGTGGCCGCGCTCGACCATCCGGGCGCGTTCTCGGCGCTCACCCTGGTCGGCACCCGCGCGGTTGCCCCCGGCCCGCCCGACGACGACCTCCCCGACCATGACCCGGCGACGATGAGCCGGCTGTTCGCGCGTCCGATGCCCGACTGGACCGACCGCGAGGCGGTGGCGGAGTTCACCGCCACCGGCGCGGAGATACTCGGCGACGACCCGGTCGCCGCGCGCGCGACCGCCGCGCGCATCTGGGACCGTACGCCCGGCACCGCACCCCCGGTCCAGATGGCCAACCAGATGGGCATGGTCTTCTCCCGGCTCGACTGCACACCCCGCTGGCGCGAGCGCCTGTCCGGGATCAAGGTCCCCACGCTCGTCGTCCACGGCCGCCGCAACCCGTTCTTCCCCGTCGGCAACGGCGAGGCGCTCGCGCGCGAGATCCCCGGGGCACGGCTGCTCGTCCTCGACGAGGCCGCCACCGCGATCCCCGACGCAGCGGTCGGCGAGGTCGCCGAGGCGATGCTCACGCTCGAATAGAGGACGGCCGCCCGCTGCGCCGCCCCGTCACGTGTCAGCCTCCATTTCCCTCAGGAACGCGCCCACCACCTCCCGGAAGCGCTCCGGCTCCTCGGCCGAGGGGAGGTGGGCGCTGTGGGCGAAGACGGTCCACTCGGCGCCGCGGATGCCGTCGGCCAGGGGGCGGACCACCGCGGGGGTCGCCACGTCGTAGCGGCCGGATGCGAGGAGGACCGGGAGGTCCAGCTCCGGCAGGCGGGCCGTCACGTCCCAGTCCCTGAGGTTGCCCGTGACGTTCCACTCGGCGCCCCACATGGTCTCGTACACGTCCTCCCGCCAGTTCGCGAAGGAGCGCATCAGGTGGTCGGGCCACGGGTCCAGGCGGCAGAGCCACTGCCGGTAGAAGTGCATGGACGCCTGCAGGTAGGCGTCGTCGTCGGTGGTGCCCTCCGCCTCGTGGCGGTCGATGACCTCCCGCACCTCCGGTGCGAGGGTCCCCTTCAGGCGGCGTGCCTCGGCCTCGTAGAGCGGGGCGCTGGCCAGCGGGTCGGCGAGGACCAGGGAGGCGACCCCGGACGGGCGGGTGAGGGCGTACTCCAGGAGCACCTGGGCGCCCCAGGAGTGGCCCAGCAGATGCACGCGGTCCAGGCCCAGCCCCCGGCGTACGGCGGCGACCTCCTCGACGAACGTCTCCATGACCCACAGCTCCGGGTCGTCCGGCTGGTCGGAGCGGCCGCAGCCGAGCTGGTCGTAGAAGACGACCGGCCGGCCGTCCTCCGCCAGCGCCCCCAGGTCCTCCAGGTAGTCGTGCGGGCACCCCGGCCCGCCGTTGACCACGAGCAGCGGCAGTCGGCCGGCGTCCGGCGTGCCCCGCGCACGCGGCCACTCGCCCTCGATCCGGTACCAGGTGCGGTAGCCGCGGAACGGCACGGTCCCCTCGGTCACGGTTCCATCATCCGCGCGCCCGGACCGCCCCGCCATGCGGGCGCCCCTGGGGCGGAGAACGGACCGCGCCCCCGGCTGCGGAGCCGGGGGCGCGGTGTCGTGAGGCGGTGTGCGGTTACCGGGCGGACGAGCGGGAGCCCGTGCCGCCGGGCTTCGGCGGGGCCCACGTGGGCTTCGCCGAGGCGTCGGACGGGTCGGGTTCGTTCATCGTGACGGCCCAGGCGTCGTCCTCGCCGACGCGCGCCTCGATCTCCTTGACCTGGCCGCTTCCGGCGAAGTACAGCACCACGACCTGCCGGGTGGAGCCTTCGTCGTAGAAGTCGGCCGTCACCTCGCCCTTGGCCGCGGCGCCGAACGCCTTGACCCAGTTGCGCGCCGTCGGCTCCGCGGCGTCGCCCTTCTCCGCGGCGAGGTCCGCCAGCGCTTCGGCGTCACCGTCGGCGAGGCGCCACACCGCCTTCTGCACCACGTCGAGGCTGCCCCGGGAGGGGTAGCCCACCACCCGCAGCGGCTCGTGGGCGGCGTAGTCGCTCGCGTACGCGAGCGAGTCGTCGGAGTCCGCCGAGCAGCCCGTCAGGGCACCTCCGGCGAGCACGGCGAGCGCGGCGAGCGCGGTGGCCGCGCCGGCCGCGGCCGGCGCGCGGAACCTGGTCCTCTTCAGCGGCATGCTCAGTTCCTCGACTTCGGGCGGAGGATGATGACCCGCTCGATGTAGTTCGCGCTGTGGCGGTACCGGTTGATGGCGGCGGCGAGGCTGGTCCGGCCCACGCCTCCGTGCTGGAGGAGCTGTACCCCGTGCCGGTTGCCGGAGACGACGGCGACGTGGTTGTACACCCGCTCCTTCTTCCACTTGAACAGCACGATGTCACCGGCCCTGGCCGTGTGCGCCTTCACGTACTGGGCGCCGCGGTAGCCGATCATGTGCCGGCGGAAGTTCTCGGCACCGGCCCAGGTGTAGCTCTTGTTCTTCACCGTGCCGAACAGGTAGTACTGCTGCCACCAGGCACGATCGTGCTTCCGGCCGCCGCCCCGGCTCTTCATGCCGCCGCCGTAGTAGAGGGCCTTGGACACGAAGTTCGTGCAGTCCTGCTTGTACTCCCACTTGGTGCCGAGGTTGCGCGAGGCCCAGTTGGCCGTGCCGGAACCGCTGACCGCCGCGCGCCTGACACGCGTGGCCGACGCGGGCGCAGCCCCCGCCGGGGCCGTCTCCACCGGGAAGCCGTCCGCGTCGAGCTCGATCGGTTCGTCCGGCACCTCGCTGATCGGGCCCTGGACCTCCTCGGCGGCCTCCAGGCCGTTCTCCGCCGCCGTGGACGCCGACGCCGACAGGACCGTCTCCGCCGCCGGGGCGTCGGCCTCCAGGTGGAGGATCGGCGCACCGCTGTTCGTGCTGAAGGTGAACCGCTGCTCGCGCGTGCCCTCCTCCGGCTCGGGGGCGGAGCCCCGGGTCAGTACGGCCTTGTCCGTGACGACCGCGCGCAGGAACACCGTGCCGTTCTCGTCGGTGCCGACCAGCACGTCCGACAGCGTGGTGGCCGTCTCCGTGTAGCGGCTGTCGTGCCGGGCCAGCGCCTCGCGCGACGCGATAAGGTCGGGGGCCTGCGCGCCCAGCAGGTCCTGGAACGACGCCCCTCGCGAACTGGCGGCCAGGGCGGCCGCGGCCGTCGGGTGGGCGCCCCGGAGCAGGGCTCCGCGGGCGTCCGCGTACTGCTGCACGATCTCGCGGTAGACGGCCGCGCCGCCCGGTACCGCCGCGGGAGTGGTGGGCTCGGAAGCGGCCACCGGGCTCGTGCCGTGGGCGGTGCGCGCGGACACGGCGACGCGGTAGGCGGTGCCGTTCGCCAGCCCGGTCACCACGGCGTGCGGGTCACGCGTGGTGACCTTCGCGGCCTCGCTGCCGTCGTCCTTCTTCACGACCACGGTGTACTCGGGACCGTCGGTCGCCGACCCGAGGTCCTGCGGTGCGTTCCACGTCGCCAGCAGCCCGCCGTCACCCGGGGTCGCCCGCACGTCCTGCGGGGCGCCGGGCGCGGTCGGCGCCACGTAGTCGATCACCAGCTGGGGCCGCTCGGCGGCCTTCGGCGTACGGCTGGAGTGGTACGAGACGGTCGCGTCGCGCTGCGCGGACGGCAGCCGCAGGGCGATGCCCTCGGACGAGCCCTGTTCCAGCCAGGACTGCACGAGCGGGGCCAGGTCCTGCGCGTCCGGGAGCGCCGCCTCCGCGAAGGGCGCGTCGTCCAGGACACCGAGCAGACCGGTGCCGGTCTGCGGAGCGGCCCAGGCCTCGACGAGCTGGTAGGTCTCGACCGGGCGCTGCGCGCAGACGGCCGTGCCGCACTCGGCGGGGGTCAGGACGAGCCGGGCGCGGGTGACGCGGGCGCCCGCGGGCACCTTGGTCAGGTCCGGCTTGAGCCGGACGACCCGCTCGTGCCCGGAGCCGCCGCCGAGCGTCAGCCGGGTGTCCTTCACGGCCGGGCAGCCACCGGAGGCGCAGGCCTCGGTGCCGACGGCGACGGTGGCGTCGTCCAGGGACGCGCCGCTGAGGACGACGGACGCCGTGTCGGGCGCCTTGGGCGCGGTTCCGGCGTCGGCGGTGAACTCCTGCTCGTACGACCAGGCCGAGCAGCCGGTGTCGGTGCAGGCGCGCATCGCCCAGAGGTAGGCCGTCCCGTCCTTCAGGACCCCTTCGGGGACGCGGGCGGCGGCGCGCTGACCGCTGTCCACCCACGCCTCGGGCATCCTCACGCCGGTCAGCGGCTTGCCGTCGGCGTCACGCAGCTCGAACTCGGCGCGCACGCGCCCCTGTCCGGGGCTGGAGACGACACCGGACAGCAGCGGGGTGAGGGTGCGCGTCGCACCCGCCTCCAGTGCCTGCGGCATGTCGGGCAGCCCACCCGGCCGGCGGCCGGTGGCGACCGTGAAGGTGGACCAGTCGGACCAGGCGAGGTTGAAGTGCGAGCCGTCGTAGGGGCTGGTGCGGAAGCGGTACGTCCCGCCGTCCTTCAGCAGCCCGTCCGGCAGGGTCACGGCCGCGGCGCGCCCGGACTCCACGTACGGGGAGACGAGGTAGTCGCCCACGCGCTTGCCGGTCGCGGCGTCGACGACCTCGAACGTGCCGTTGATGCGGTCGCCGTCCTTGTCGGAGAACGTGTCGCGCAGCGTCGGCGTCGTGGTGCTGACCTGCCAGGTGCCCGAGGCGTCCTTGACGTACGGCGGGCCGGCCTGGCGGTTGTTGCCGGAGCGGGGCCGGAAGTTGTACGTGACCGTCAGCTTCGGCGGATTGGCGGTGGCGTTCGCGGAGTTGACCCGCTTCCACTGCGCGACCGCCGTGTCGTCGGCGGCGGTCAGGGCCATGGACGACTTCGGGGCCTTCGCGGAGGCCCAGGACTGCACGAGCTGCGTGACGTCGGCGTTGATCCAGCCGTCCGCGCCGCAGTCCGGGTTGCCCTTGGTCTCGGTGGAGGTCGCGTGCCTGGTGTGCGTCTTGGGGCGGTTGGTCCAGCGGCTGGTGAGGCCGGCGGGGTCGGCGGACCACACCTCCCACGGCTGCGGCTTGCAGTCCGGGTTGCCCGAGTGGAAGTTCCACAGGCTCAGCTTGGCGCTGCTCACCAGCGCGTCCGCGATCGGCGCCGTACCCCAGGTGAGGTAGGACCGGGCGGTGCGCGGCGTGCCGTCGGCGTTCTTGGTGCCCGGGTTGCCGAAGTCCAGCTCGGTGTCGGTGGACCAGTCGCGCGTCTCGCCCTGCTGGACGTACGTGTCGAACACGTTGCTCAGCGCGGAGGTCGACGGGTCGACGGTCACCGGGTAGCGGGTCTCCGGGTCCGCCAGGAAGGCGGGGTCCGGGGAGACCACCAGGTCGACCGACGAGCCGTTCTGCCGGACCTTCATGGACACCGGGACCCGGCGGGTGTGCTCGCCGGACCGCTCGTCGACGGTGGCGTCCCACATGACGGGCGCCGGCATCACGGCCCGCTGCACGCCGGTCCTCCGGTCGGTGAACAGGACGCTGCCGTCGGCCTGCTGCTGCGCCCGCAGCCCCTTGGCGCGGAGCGGGAGGGTGTAGGTGTAGTCGCTCGTGGCGGGGCGCTTCTTGATCTGCACGTACTGCTCGAAGCCGGTACGGGTCGCCTCCACGACGACGTCGGCGCCGGGCACGGCCTCGGGGTACGTGGCGCGGTTGCCGTCCAGCACGGGGCGGGGCAGACCGCCCTTCCACTGGAGGGTCACCTGCTGCTCGCCCTCGCCCAGGGTGACGAGGTCCCGGGCGCCGGCGGTGCGCGTCGCGCCCAGGGACGCGGCCGGGCTGCCGCCCTTGCCCGCGAGGGTGAGGGAGGCGGGATGGGCCTTGGCCGCGACGGTGCCGTCGCGGCGCTCGGTGAGGTCGGTGTCGACGGCGACCCACGTGCCGTCGCGGTCGAAACGGACCGGCCCGGCGGTGAGTTCGGTGGTCAGCGAACCGTTCGGCTCGGCCCACGTCGTGGAGGTCTCGGTGCGTTCGGAGAGCGCCTCCACGCGGTGGCCGGAGCGCTTGGCCCCGGCGCGGGCCGACGGGACGTCAGGCGCGGTGGACGGGGCGGCGGTTCCGCCCGCCGCGGCGGGCTGCGCGGCGGACGGCTGGGGCAGGGCGACGGCGTAGCCGCCCAGCATGGTGGCCGACAGGGCGACGACCGCCGCGGTGAGCGGCAGTCGCCTGGAGGCCCGTCGGGGCTTCCGCTCCCCCGGAGCGGATGGAGATATGTGCATGTTGTTGTGCGCGACCTTTGGTCAAGAGATCGGTAATGGAAATGTGAGGCTAATGGGTGATTGGTGTGTCCACGTCGATATTTCACAGCGAGGTGGACGCTAAGACCGCTTTACGGCATTCGGGGGGCTGGTGACCTTGATCACTGGGGCCGCATCCGGCGGGCGGGCTCGATGCGGGGCCCGTTGCGGCGCCACGGAACCGGCGGAACGGCGGGCAGAGTGCTCTGCCCGCCGTCGGGACGTCGGTGTGTCGGGGCCGCCCGCGGCTCAGGAGTTGGGGCGCTTGCCGTGGTTGGCCTTCTTGCCCTTGCGGGCCCGGCGCTTGTTTCCTCGCTTGGACATGGTGCGCACCTCCCTGAATAGGGACAATCGGTACCTCGCGCCAGTCTAGGTTCGCCGCGCCCCGCCCGCATGGTCGGCGCCCGGCTCGTTCCGGCCGGTGCTCCGGCCGGAGTCCCGCCCGGCGCGCCCCGGGTGCCGCCGTCGCGCACGCGCGGTGAGGTCCGCGTGTGCGACGGAGCGTGACGTCGTGGGACCCGTGCGCGCCCTGCCGGGAGCGGGACGCGCGGGGCGACGCTGGGGCCGCAGGAAGAAACAGCCGGTCGAGGAGGCGGACATGGCGCGTACGCAATCCATCTGCGGTGCCCGGACCAAGGGCGGCGGCCGCTGCCGGCGGCTCGCCATGATCGGGGCGTCGCGGTGCAACCTGCACCGCGGCGACTGGGCGACGTACACGATCGAGCGCTTCAGGAAGAAGGAGCGCAGGCGGCGCAAGCGGTGAAGCGGCGCCCTCCGGGGGGAGGGGTGGGGAGCGGGTGGTCCAGGGGCCGGCACCGGACGGGCCCCGCGGGCGGCAGGCGGCCGCCGGATGGCGGGACGGGGGGCGGGCGGGTACCGGGGTCCTGGGGGGTGAGCGCCCGCGAAGCCCGCGCGCAGGCGGCCGCCGGAGGACGTGGCGGGGGAGGGGTGGGTAGCGGGCGCTCCGGGGGGGGAGCGCCCGCGAAGCCCCGCGACACGGGGCCGCTGGAGGACACTGGAGGCATGTGCCGCAGCATCAAGACCCTTCGCCCGCCCGCCCTGCCCCACGAGGCCACCGAGGAGGACGTGCGTGCCGCCGCCCTCCAGTACGTACGGAAGGTGTCCGGCTTCCGCGCCCCGGCCGCGCACAACCGTGAGGTCTTCGAGCGGGCCGTCGCCGAGATCGCCGAGGCGACCCGCGAACTTCTCGCGGGCATCGAGGTGCGGGGGAGCACCGGCCGGTCGGCAGAGGGCGCCGTATGAGGCGGGCGGCCGGGCTTGCGGTGGAGTGCGCTAGGCGGCCGGCAGAGGGCGCCGCATGACATAGGCGGCCAGGCTGCCCGCCAGGAACAGGGCGAGGGCGGAGACCGCCACGCCGGTCCAGGTCGCGCCCAGCCACTGGCCGCCGAAATACCCCAGGCCCACGCTGTACGTCGCCCACGCCACGCCCGCCAGCGCCGACCACGGCAGGAACTGGCTGGACTTGCGCCGCGCCGCGCCGGCGCCCAGGGCCACCACGGAGCGGCCGGCCGGGGCGAAGCGGGCGATCACGAC
Source organism: Streptomyces sp. NPDC051310 (assembly GCF_044455245.1). Lineage (NCBI taxonomy): Bacteria > Bacillati > Actinomycetota > Actinomycetes > Kitasatosporales > Streptomycetaceae > Streptomyces > Streptomyces sp. NPDC051310. Next base: position 212,737 of record NZ_JBITEO010000001.1, on the reverse strand, counting down.
GAGCAGGCCACCGCCCCGCGCGAGCGCCGTGCCGAGACGTTCCTGCGCCCTGGTCAGGCGGCGCGAGCGGGCGATGGCCCGGTCCAGGCGCGCGCCGCCGCGCCGGGCCAGCGCGTACGCGACCAGGTCACCGGCGAGCGAGGCGGCCGCCGCGCACAGGGTGAGGGTGAGCAGGGAGCCGGTGCCCGTGGCGGCGGCGGTCGCGGCCGTGATCACCAGGATGCCGCTCGGCAGGACCGGGAGGAACACGTCCAGCAGGACCGACACCGCGACCGCCACGTAGATCCATGGGCCGACGGTCAGCGACCCCACGCTTTCGAGCACTTCACTCCCCGGTCCCGTCCGGCATGGGCGGCTGCTGACAGCCCCACAGCGGCGGCCGACAGCCCCACAGCGTACGCCCGGACGGGGGTCACACGGCGGCGGGGGCGCCCTTCCCGTCACGCTCGGCCGCGGTGGCGGACGCGGTGCGGGAGCCGAACAGGGAGTCCAGGGCCAGGGCGCCCGGACCCGTGAAGACCAGGAGCAGCAGCGCCCAGCAGAACATCGCGGACGGCTCGCCGCCGTTCTGCAGCGGGAACAGCGCCTCCGGCTGGTGGACCTTGAAGTACGCGTACGCCATCGAGCCGGACGCGACGAACGCGGCGCTGCGGGTGCCCAGGCCGAGCAGCACCAGGCCGCCGCCCACGAGCTGGATCACGGCGGCGTACCAGCCGGGCCAGGAGCCGACGGGGACGGTGCCGCCGCCGTGCGCGCCACCGAGGACGCCGAAGAGCGAGGCGGCTCCGTGGCACAGGAAGAGCAGGCCGATGACGATCCGGAAGAGGCCCAGTGCGTACGGGCTGGCCTCGTCGAGACTGTTTCTCAGGCGGGACATGGGGTCTCCATTCGGTTGGGGACGGAACCGATGAGGGGACACGTTAGGCGTCCCTAATCAATACTTGCAAGTTCAATAATCGGAGCTTGGCGCTCCGGCGCGCAGACCAGCAGGGCTGCGCGGGCCACCGCGTCCGCGTCCGACAAGGTCACCGAGTCCACGCCGGGCCGCGCGCCCGCGGCCGTCACCCAGTGCACCCCCTCGGTGGGCACACCGAGCGCGAACCGGCGTGCGTGCGCGCGCCCCTGAGCATCGATCAGACGGTACGGGCTCGGTGTGACATCCAGACCACCGGTGTCGTAACCGTCGACGACATGGGTCCGGCACCCGCCCTCCCGCAGCAGGTCCGCCAGCAGGGGGTCGCCGGTGCGCCGCAGGTCCGGCTCCGGCAGCCGCGCCTCGATCAGCGTCGCCGCGCGCACGGCCGGGCCGGGGACGTCCGGCGACCACCCGGCGAAGGCCCCCTCCTCGGCCCGCACCTCCATCCGCGGGCCGAGCACCTCCAGGACGCCCGCCTCGATCAGCGCCGTCATCTCCTCGATGCGCCGGCGCGGCGGGCCGATCGAGAGGAAGGCGTTCAGCGGCGTGTACCAGCGGTCGAGGTGGTCGCGGCGGGAGGCGCCCGGCAGTCCCGCGTGGTCCACGATCAGCCGCAGTTCGTTGCGGATGTCGCGCAGCACGTCCAGGGCCGCCTTCAGCGGGCCCGTGGTGTTGCCGAGCGCCGCCCGGGCCGCGTCCCGGCGCAGGTACGCCAGCAGCCAGGCGCGGTGGTCCTCCGGGGAGTGGAACGTTTCCCCCCGGTGCGGGTGCGCGAGCCGCTCCCAGCACCAGCGCTCGTGCTCCGGGACGCCGTACGCGTCCAGGGCGGCCTGCGGGTCGGTCAGGAACAGCGGACGGAAGCCGCGCGGGTCCCGCAGGAGCGTCCCGTAGTACGTCGCCTCGACCTCCAGCGCCACCAGGGGCCATATCTCGTCGAGGAAGTCCGGCGGGTCACCCGCCTCGGCGCGCTTGCGGAACGCCTCGATGACGTCCGCCGTCAGCACGAGGGGCTCGTGCCGTTCCGACACGCCCTTCTCGTTGTCGCCGCGGGCCTGGTACGGAACCCCGCGCCGCGAACCCGCGTACAGGCGCGGCTCGCGGCCCGAGGGGCGGTACACCAGCCCGGAGCCCGCCCGCTCGAACCGGCCGCCCCGACCCGCCGTCAGCAGCGCCATGTGGTCGAAGAAGTTCAGCCCCAGGCCCCGCAGCAGCACGGGCTCGCCGGGCGCCGGGAACGACAGGTCGAGGTCCGCGGGGTTGGCCGGCGGCAGGTACCGCAGCCCGTGCCGCTCCGCGTGGGCGGCGAGCCGGGCCTCCGTCTCCCCGGCGGCCGCCGGCAGGTGGCCCTGCGCCAGCACCACCGCGCCGAGGCCCGTGAGCACCGTGCCGTCGTCCAGCGTCAGCGTCTGCGGTGGGCCCGCGGCGGCCGCGTCACGCCGCGCCGGGGTGCCGCACCCGCGGTGCGCCTCGTCGGCGCCGTCCCGCAGGCGTACGGCCCGGGCGCGGTGCACCCGCACGGTCACCTGCGGCGGCGCCTCGCGCACCGTGCGCGCGAACGCCCAGGCCAGGTAGGCGCCGTAGCAGGCGCGGGTGGGGTAGTCGTCGGCACCGAGCCGGTACGAACGGCTCGCGGCCCACTCGTACAGGCTGGGGCCCCGGCGCACCGGGCCCTCGCAGCGCACGCTGTCGTCGGTGAAGACCGTGACCTGCGACGCGACGGTGTTCATCAGCAGCTCGGCCGGCTGGTCGGTGCGCCAGACCCGGCCGGGGCCCGGTGGGGACGGGTCGACGACGTGGACGGTCACCGGGGTGCCGGGGGCGAGCTCGGGGGCGGAGGCGCAGAGTCTTTCGAGCACCGATGTACCGCGCGGACCTGCGCCGACCAGGGCTATGGCAGGAGGGGTCGCGGAGGGGACGGACGAGACGGACAAGACACGGCTCCCGGGCAGCGGGGGGCGGCAAGCGGAACGCTCATCATGCCGGTGCGGCCCGGCTCACCGAAGCACTGCGGAGAGCGTTACCGTCCGCTATGCGGGGATCGTCGGGGGGTCTGAACGGGACGTTCACCTGACGTTCACAGCCACCGGCGCGGCACCCGCCACCCGCCCCGCCGCGACCGCCCGGCCCGCATCCGGAACCGCCTCGCCGAGACCGCGCGGCTCACTTCCGGAACCGCCCCGCCGCGACGCGTGGTGCTTCCGGAACCGCCCCGCCACCGCCGCGCGGCCCGCCGCCGGACCCGCGCCCCGCCGCCGCGTCGCCGGTGTCGGTCCCGTGCGCCCACCGGTGTGGGTCCCGTGCGTCGCCGGTGTCAGTCCCGTGCCAGCGTCCCCTCCCATACGGTGCTCAGCCCCGCGTCCCCGCGCGCCTGCTCCAGGCGCAGCTCCGCCGCGCGCCCGCGCACCGTCAGCGTCATCAGCTGGTTGCCGAACCAGGGGCCGCCCGTACGGTGCCAGTCCACCGCGGGCGGCGCGGCGCGCGCGTGCCGCCGCAGGGCGTGGCCGAGCCGGCGCCCCGCGCGGCTCCAGCCGAAGCGGAAGCCCCAGCGCAGGGAGCGCGGGATGCGGTTGTGCACCGGGGAACAGGTCAGCTGCACCACGCGCGCCTCCGGAGTCTCACCGGTGGTGCCCGGCCAGACCGGCTCCGCGAGGTACGCGTGGTGCACGTCGCCCGACAGCACGCACACCGTCGCCGGGGCGTCCGGCCCGCCGCCCGCCTCCGCCAGCAGCCGCGCCAGCCGGTCGAACGACTCCGGGAACGCCGACCAGTGCTCCAGGTCCGCCTTGCGGCGCACCGCTTCCGAGACCCGGGCCCAGCGCGCCCCGCGCCCGCCCCGGCACAGCGCCGCGTTCCAGGCCTCCGCGTCGTGCATCAGCGGCGGCAGCAGCCAGGGCAGCGAGGTGCCGATCAGCAGGTGGTCGCAGGAGGCGCGGTCGGCCAGCGCCTCCTCCCGCATCCACCGCTCCTCGGCCTCGTCCTGCATCGACCGTTCGTGCTCGTCCAGCACCCGGGCCGCCCGGGTGTCCACCATCAGCAGCCGGGTGCGGCCGAAGTCCCGCCGGTAGCTCCAGCGCACCCGGGCCGGCTTCTCGTCCGCCTCCGCCGCGAACCGCCGCAGCACCTCGGTCCCGTCCGGTGCCGCGCGCACCGCCGCGTACAGCGGGTCGGCGTCCAGCTCGTCGGGGGAGAGGTTGCCCAGGTGCTGGTGGACCCAGTACGACATCAGCCCGCTCAGGATGCGCTCCCGCCACCAGGTCGTACGGCGCATGTCGGCCACCCACGCGGCGCTGGTGTTCCAGTCGTCGACGACGTCGTGGTCGTCGAAGATCATGCAGCTGGGCACGGTGGACAGCAGCCAGCGCACGCCCGGGTCCAGCCAGGACTCGTAGTAGAGGTGGGTGTACTCCTCGTAGTCCGCCACCTGGGCGCCCGGCGGCTCGTCCAGGTCGCGCCGCGCGGCCAGCCACCGGCGCGTCGCCTCGGACGTCTCGTCGGCGTACACCTGGTCGCCGAGGAGCAGCAGGACGTCGGGGCGCACGGCGCTGGGGTCGGCCGCCAGGCGGGCGGCGAGCTTGTCCAGCGCGTCCGCGCCCACGGGGTCCTTGCCGTCGCCGGGCGGCGCGGACCAGCGGCAGGACCCGAAGGTGACGCGGACCTCGCCGGCACCGGGGCCCGGCGTGGTGATGGTGCTCGCCGGGTACCGCGCCTCCGCGGGCGGCCACACCGTGCGGTCGTCCAGCAGCACCTCGTACGGGGTCGTCGTGCCGGGCGTCAGCCCGGTGACGGTCACGAGGGCGTAGTAGTGCCCGGCGATCCGGAAGGTGGGCGCGGCACCCCCGGCCCCGTCGGCGCACCGCACCTCGGCCGTACAGGGCCGGTCCGCCTCGACCCAGACCGTGGCACGGTCGCCGCCGGCCCAGTCGACGTACCGCAGGACCGGTCCCAAGCGCAATCCGGCTGCCATGCGTGGCCTCCTCCGTCGCCCGTCCCCGTACTCATACGGTACGGAACGACGGGGGAGGCCGGGAGCCGGGGGGCTCAGCAGCCGTTGAGGACCGACTGCAGCGCGCTCTTCTCCGCCGAGTCCACGCTCAGCTTCCAGTGGTACTTCACGTGCACCCACATCCGGGCGTAGGTGCAGCGGTACGCGGTGCGGGGCGGCAGCCACTCGGCCGGGTCGAGGTCGCTCTTGGCCTGGTTCACGTCGTCCGTCACCGCGATCAGCTGCGGGCGGGACAGGTCGTTGGCGAACGCCTGGCGCTGCGAGGTCGTCCAGCTGCTGGCGCCCGAGCGCCACGCCTCGGCGAGGGCGACCACATGGTCGATGTCCAGGTCCGAGGCCGCGCGCCAGGTGGCGCCGTCGTACTCCGAGTACCAGGTGCCGCTGACCGCCGCGCAGCCGGAGTCCTGGACCACGTCGACGCCGTCGCGCTTGAGGACGACCTCACGGGTGTTGCAGGTGCCCGACTGGGTGCTCCAGTGCGGGAACAGGTCACGGCTGTAACCGCTGGAGGAACCTTCCGCCTTCACCGTGAGCTGGCTCAGGTAGGAGCGTGCGGTGGCGGCGCTGACGGGGGTGGGCGGGGCGGCCTGGGCGGCGGGGGCGGTGGCCAGGACGCCGGTGGCGGTGAGTGCTGCGGAGGCGGCGAGCACGGCTATTCGACGCGCGTAGACACCGGACATGCGAACTCCTAGTGAAGTGGGGGGCCTTGGCCGAGATCCCGCCCGGCGGGCGGCTCGGCCAGGGTTGCGGCGCCAGGTTTCGGTCAGGCGGGCGCCAGGTAACAGAGTGGCGACATGCTCACGTCAGATCAAGGGTTTGGCGTGCTGACGTCACGCCAGATCCCCACCGCCGCACTACGGTTGGCGGGTGCTTCTGCCCGTCAATGTCACGTTCGGGGCCGTTCTCGCCGTCCTGCTCGCCCTCGCCGCCACGGTGGTGGCGGTCGCCCGCCTGCGGCCGGCGCGCGACACCGTCACGGCAGGCGTGCGCGCCGCGGTCCAGCTCGCCGCCGTCTCGCTGGTGATCGGCTGGGTCGTCCGGGTCGTACCGCTGCTGCTGCTCTTCCTGCTGCTGATGTACGCGGTCGCGGTCCGCACCGCCGGACGCCGGGTGACCCCGAACGGCACCTGGTGGTGGGCGGCCGTCCCCATCGCCGCGGGGGTCGTCCCCGTCGTCGCCGCGCTGCTGCTCACCGGGCTCGTACCGCTGAAGGGCATCGCGCTGATCCCGGTGACCGGCATCCTCATCGGCGGGGCGCTCACCGCGACGGTGCTCGGCGGGCGGCGCGCCCTGGACGAGCTCCGCACCCGGCACGGCGAGGTCGAGGCGGGGCTCGCGCTGGGGCTGCTGGAGCGCGACGCGCGGCTGGAGGTGGCGCGGGAGGCGGCGGCCGACGCGCTGCTGCCCGGCCTCGACCAGACCCGGACGGTGGGGCTGGTCACGCTGCCCGGGGCGTTCGTCGGGATGCTGCTGGGCGGGGCGGAGCCGCTGGAGGCCGGAGCGGTGCAGCTGTTCGTGCTGGTGGGGCTGATGGCGGTGCAGGCGGTCGCGGTGGCGGCGGTCCTGGAGCTGGTCGCGCGGGGGAGACTGCACCGGCGCGAGGCGTCACCGGGCCCATCACGTACCCTGGACGGAGCAGAAGGGGAGTAGCTCTTCGCCGGACCGTCGACATACTGCTGGGCCTCGCGCCCGGCCGGCGCCCGGAGGCGGCCCTGCGGGGCGGCCAGCGAGACCTTCGGCAACAGCAGTGCCATGCCATGCCCGACATGCCCATGGTGCCGCCGAGCCGGAGCGACCCCTGACACGTCTCTTCTCGGTACGGCGGTGCCCGACCGATTGAGGAACCCATCCCGTGCTCAGCCTCACGATCATGGCGATCACCTTCGGCGTCGTCTTCCTCGCCGAGCTCCCCGACAAGACCGCGCTCGCCGGCCTCATGCTGGGCACCCGCTACCGGGCGTCCTACGTCTTCGCGGGCGTCGCCGCGGCGTTCGCCGTCCACGTCGCGCTGGCCGTCGCCGCCGGCAGCGTGCTGACCCTGCTGCCGCACCGGCTGGTGCAGGCACTGGTGGGCGTGCTGTTCCTGTGCGGGGCCGCGGTGCTGCTGCTGAAGAAGGACCACGGCGAGGACGAGAACATCAAGGCCCCGGCCGACGAGTCCTTCTGGAAGGTGTCCGGGGCGGGCTTCATGCTGATCCTGGTCGCCGAGTTCGGTGACCTGACGCAGATCATGACCGCGAACCTCGCCGCCCGCTACGACAACCCGCTCTCCGTCGGCCTCGGCGCCGTGCTCGCCCTGTGGACGGTCGCCGGGCTGGGCATCCTCGGCGGCCGCACGCTCATGAAGTACGTACCGCTGCGGCTGATCACCAAGATCGCGGCCTGCCTGATGCTGGCGCTGGCGGGCTTCAGTCTGTACGAGGCGCTGGCGCCCTGACGTACGCGCCCACGGCGCCGCGCGCCGGGCGGCGCCGTCCGGGCGACGTGGTGGGCGGTGACGCCCGCGGAGGCGAGCGGCCGCGTGGCGCGGTGACGCGCGCTGTGCGGTGATGTGGAGCGGTACGGGCGCGCTACGCGGTGACGTGGAGGCGGATCGTGCCGTCGGGGCCGTCCGCCGTCACGCGCACGTGCGTCAGGTCCGGTACGTGCACGTCGGGGGCGAAGGCGCCCGCGCGCGGTCCGACGCCCACCACGCGCATCCCGGCGGCGCGGCCGGCCAGGATGCCCGCCTCGGAGTCCTCGAACACCACGCACTCCGCCGGGTCGACGCCCAGCTCGGCGGCGCCCTTCAGGAAGCCCTCGGGGTCCGGCTTGCTCGCGCCCACGCACTCCGCGGTCACCCGCACCCGCGGCATGCGCAGCCCCGCGGCGCCCATGCGGGCCCGGGCCAGCGCCGCGTCGGCGGAGGTCACGAGGGCGTGCGGCAGCGCGGCGACGGCCGCCATGAACGCGGGCGCGCCGCCGATCGGCACGACGCCGTCGAGGTCGGCGGTCTCCTCCGCGAGCAGCACCCGGTTCTCGGCGTGGTTCTGCTCCATGGGCCGGTCCGGCAGCAGCAGGGCCATCGTGGCGTACCCCTGGCGGCCGTGGACGACCTGGAGCACCTCCGCGGGATCCAGCCCGTGCCGCAGGGCCCAGCGGCGCCAGCAGCGCTCCACGACGGCGTCGGAGTTGACGAGCGTGCCGTCCATGTCGAGCAGGAGGGCCCTGGCGGTCAGGTGCGGGACGGCGGACGCGGACGTCATGGACGGGCTCCACGGGCAGAGGGATGCGGTACGAAGTGGCCCCGCCCGCCGGTCAGGGTATACGGGCGGGAACCACTTTGTTCCTCCACGATACAAAACGAGGCGGGTACGCGCCACCCCGCCCCCGGTGCACCGGCCCCTCGTCTTGCCTGGCCTGGTCTCACCCGCCCGTCGTCTCCGCCTCCAGGGACTGCCGGGTCGCCGGGCCGTACACGCCCCAGCCGTCCTCGTCGATCGAGCGGGCCCACTGGTACCGGTACACCGCCTCCTCGACGTTCTTGTCGTAGCGGCCGTGCAGGGGGCCGTCGTAGAGGCCGGCCTGCCGCAGGCGGTGCTGGAGGTCGGTCACCTCGGCGCCGCGGTCGCCTCGGCGGAGGGCCGAGGGCTGCTCCGGGGCGGGCTCCGCGGTCGGCGACGTGTCCGGGGCCGGGCCGCGGCTGCGGGAGGCCGACGGCTGTGCGTCGCCGCCGGCGCCCGGTGCGGCGGGTGCGGACGAGAGGGGCGACACCGAGGGCGTGGGGGAAGCGGACGGCGAGGCGGACGCGGACGGCGACGCCTCGGCGGAAGCGGATTCCGATGCGGACGCCGAGGGCGAGGAGAGGTCCGAGGGTGCGTCGGGCGGGCCGCTCGGGAACGCGGGCGCGCTCACGTCCAGATCGGGCAGCACCTTATCCGCCTCCTCGGCGCCGTCGAACATGCCGCCGGCGAACGCCACCGCGCAGGCCACGGCCACCACCGCGGCCGCCGCACCGAGCGCCGCGTAGGGCCGGCGGCGCTCCTGCTCGCGGGCGCGCTCCCGTTCCCGCGCGCGTGACCGGCGGGGCCCCAGCCCGTCCGCCGGCTCCCACGAGGGAGCGAGCAGCTCCCCGGAGTCCCGCGCCTCGGGCTCCCAGCCCTGCGGGCCCGCGGCCTCCGGTCGGCGATCCTGCGGTGCCGGGGCGTAGGGGCCCTGGCCGTGCGGTGCCCGCCCCTCGGACTGCCGGCCCTGCGGCCCCGCGGCGCAGGGCTCGGTGGGGTAGGGCTCGGTGGGGTAGGGCTCCGCGGTGTACCGCTCCGCGGCGTACGGCTGCGCTGCGTAGGGCGCCGCTGCGTACGGGTCGGGGGCGTACGGCTCCGGGTCGTGCGGATGTGTGTCGTGCGCGGGTGTGCCGTACGCGGGCGTGTCGTGCGAGCCCGGCGGCTGGGTGCCCGTCGCCGTGCTGGACGGCGCGGATACCGGAGCGTCCGCCGCGGCCTCCGGCCCCACCGCCCCGCCCGGCTCCGGTACCGCGTCCGGCAGCGGACCGGGTCCCGCCGGCGCCGTCGGCAGCGCCGGCGGCATCGGCCCCGGATGGGCCGACGGCGCAGGGGCCGCCAGCGCCTCCGGCTGCGGATCCACGGCCGGTGACGCCTCCCCGAGGCCCGGCAGGGGGCCCGGGAGCCCCGCCTCGGGCGCGTACAGAGGCAGCGGCATCGTCGTCGCGGCGTCGCCCGGCCCGTCCGGCCCGTGCGGCGCGTCGAGGTTCACGTACGGGCCGATACGCAGTGGCTCGAAACCGTCGGCGCAGCCGCAGCCCTTGTGCGGTGCAGCACCGCATTCAGGACACACCCGTCCCGTCACGTGGGTCCCCTCCCCTTGAACTGCCAGCGATTATGCAGCCCCTCCCGGGCGCATGAATCCGGCCTCCGTCCGCTCGACAGGCCATAACAGGCCAGAACGCCCAGGATGGGAGAGGAAACAGGGGGTACGCGACGCACCCGGCGGCCCCGACGGCCCGTTGGCGCGCGCCGCCCGTCACTCGCGGAAGGCTCGGAAAGGCTCGAAGGGCGCGAAGGGCGCCAAGACGCGAGAGAACGCGGTCAGACAGGGAGAGGATGTCGATGGCGCAGCAAGTGAGCACCCCGGCCACCAGCCCCGCCCCGGGCGAAGGTCTCCCCCGCCGCTCGGTCCTGGTCGCGATCGGAGCCCTGCTCCTCGGCATGCTGCTGGCCGCGCTCGACCAGACCATCGTCTCCACCGCCCTGCCGACCATCGTCAGCGAGCTCGGCGGCATGGAGCACCTGTCCTGGGTCGTCACCGCCTACATGCTGGCGTCCACCGCCGCCACGCCCCTGTGGGGCAAGCTCGGCGACCAGTACGGCCGCAAGAAGCTCTTCCAGGCTGCGATCGTCCTCTTCCTCATCGGCTCGGCGCTGTGCGGCATCGCGCAGAACATGCCGCAGCTGATCGCCTTCCGGGCCGTCCAGGGGCTGGGCGGCGGCGGGCTGATGGTGCTCTCCATGGCGATCGTCGGCGACATCGTCCCGCCGCGGGAACGCGGGCGCTACCAGGGCCTCTTCGGTGCCGTCTTCGGCGTGACCAGCATCCTCGGGCCGCTGCTCGGCGGGCTGTTCACCCAGCACCTGTCCTGGCGGTGGGTGTTCTACATCAATCTGCCCGTCGGGGTCGTGGCCCTCTTCGTCATCGCCGCCGTGCTCCACATCCCGGTGCGCGCCACCCGCCACACCATCGACTACCTCGGCACCTTCCTCATCGCCTCGGTCGCCACCTGTCTGGTGCTCGTGGCGTCCCTCGGCGGCACCACCTGGGAGTGGGGCTCCTGGCAGATCATCGGTCTCGCGGTCCTCGGCGCCGTCCTGCTGGTCTGGTTCGTCCGGGTCGAGCGGCGCGCCGCCGAACCGGTCCTGCCGCTGAAGCTGTTCCGGATCCGCACCTTCACGCTGGTCTCCGCCATCAGCTTCGTCGTGGGCTTCGCGATGTTCGGCGCGATGACCTACCTGCCGACGTTCCTCCAGGTGGTGCGGGGTGTGTCACCGACCATGTCGGGTGTCCACATGCTGCCGATGGTCCTCGGCATGCTGCTCACCTCCACCGCCTCCGGCCAGATCGTCAGCCGCACCGGCCGCTGGAAGGTCTTTCCCGTGGCCGGGACCGCGATCACCGCCCTCGGCCTGGTCCTGCTGCACCGGATGAAGGAGTCCAGCTCCGACGCGGAGATGAGCGTGTACTTCTTCGTCTTCGGCGCCGGGCTCGGCCTGGTCATGCAGGTGCTGGTCCTGGTGGTGCAGAACGCCGTCGCGTACGAGGACCTCGGCGTCGCCACCTCCGGCGCCACCTTCTTCCGCTCCATCGGCGCCTCCTTCGGCGTCGCGATCTTCGGCACGGTCTTCACCAGCCGGCTCACGAGCAAGCTGGAGGCCGCCCTCGCCGGCCAGGAGGTCCCGCCCGGTGCGAGCGCGGACCGGGTCGCCGCGGATCCGCGGGCCATCACGGACCTGCCGCCCGCCCTGCGCCCCGACGTGCTGCACGCCTACGCCACGTCCATCACGGACGTGTTCCTGTACGCGGCCCCGGTCGTGCTGGTCGCCTTCCTCCTCGCCTGGCTGCTGAAGGAGGACCGGCTGCGCGGCTCGGTCACCGCGCCCGATCCCAGCCAGACCCTCGCCTCCAACCCCGTGGAGCGGTCGTCGTACGAGGAGTGCGCCCGCGCCCTGTCGGTGCTCGGCTCCCGCGAGGGCCGCAAGGCCGTCTACGAGGGGATCACCGAACGGGCGGGCCTGGACCTGCTGCCCGCCGCGAGCTGGCTGCTGCTGCGGGTGCGGCGCCACGGCGCGGTCGAGCCCGCCCGACTCGCCGACACCACCCCCGTACCGATCAGGGTGGTCACCGAGGCGGCCCGGCAACTGGAGGAGCGGCGCCTGGTGCGCCGGGTGGGCCTGCAACTGGTCCTCACCGACGAGGGCGTGACCGTGGCGGCCCGGCTGGCGCACGCCCGTGAGGAATCGCTGGCGGAGCTGCTGGGCGACTGGTGGGGTCCGCAGCGGCCGACCGACCTGGTGCACCTGGTGGAGCAGCTGACGGCCGAGCTGTGCGGCTCCTCCCGGGAACGGCCGCGCACCGCCGGCCCGCGCCGCGACCACGCGGCGCACACGGGCTGAGCGGGAACCGTGCGCACCGCGCCACACGGGCTGAGCGGAGCCGCTCGCGCCGCGCCACCCAGGCCGAGCGGAGCCGGGCGCGCCGCGCGGCCGTCGCGCGGCGCGCCGGGTGGCCCGGCATCCGCCGCGCTAAGTGGCGTGGAGCTCCTTGCCGTACCAGACCTCCATGTACGGGCCCTCGCAGTACGCCGGGATCTCCCGGTAGCCGTTGCGGGTGTACAGCGCCCGCGCCTCCACCAGGTCCAGCCGGGTGTTGAGCACCATGCGCCGCGCGCCCAGCCCGCGCGCGGCGTCCTCCAGCACGGACAGCAGCAGCGCCGCGCCGCCGGTGCCGCGGTAGGCGGGGCGTATGAACACCCGCGTGAGCTCGGCCCGTTCCGCGTCCAGCATCAGCACCCCGCCGCAGGCGGCCGGCGCGCCGGCCACCCGGCCGACCACGAACTGCCCGGTGGGCGGCGTCAGCAGCTCCACGCCGTCCCCGGCGAGCCCTTCGTCCACCTCGGCGGAGGTCGCCGGCCGCCGCCAGTAGCGGCCCGCCACATCGGCGTAGTACTCGCGCCGCAGCGCGGTGGCGTCGGCGGTGTCGTACGGCTCGGGCTCCACGGCCCACGTGCTGGTCGTCATGGGGTCAGTCCACCACGCGGGCCAGCAGCATCCCGTCGTGGCCCTTCGGGCCCACCGTCTGCAGGGCCGTGGCGTCCAGCCGGGGGTCGCGGGCGACCAGGTCGAGCATCTCGCGGGTGCCGGCCACCGACGGGTCGGTACCGGTCTCGTCGGTGACCGCACCGCCGCGTACGACGTTGTCGACGACGATCAGGCTGCCCGGCCGGGTGAGCCGCAGCGCCCACTCCACGTACCGCGCGTTGTTCCGCTTGTCGGCGTCGATGAAGACGAAGTCGAAGGGGCCCGCGCCTTCCTCGGCCAGCCGGGGCAGGAGGTCGAGGGCGGCACCCGTGCGCACCTGCGCGATCGATCCGAGCCCGGCGTGTGCGAGGTTCGCGCGGGCCACGTCGGCGTGGGCCGGTTCGTACTCCAGGGTGACCAGCCGCCCGTCCGGCGGCAGCGCCCGGGCCAGCCAGATGGTGCTGTAGCCGGCGAGGGTGCCGATCTCCAGGACGGTGCGCGCCCCCTGCGTACGGGCCAGCAGATGCAGCAGCTTGCCCTCCGTCGGCGACACGGCGATGTCCGGCAGCCCCGCCGCTGCTGCGGCGGCGAGCGCGGCGGTCAGTGCCTCGTCCGGGGGCGCCAGCATGTCGGTGAGGTAGTCCGACACGGCGTTCCACTCAGCTTGTGTCATGCCGCCGAACGTACTGCACGCCGTCGCCGCAGGCCCCACAGAAGAGCCGACGCCACCGCCGGCACGCCCACGGCGGTCACCAGCCAGACCGGCACCTCGCCGCCGATCGTCAGCAGCCGGTCGTGGAAGACGACTTGGCGGTACGGGGTGTCCGCGTTGGCCGCCCGCAGCTCGTGGTCGCCGTCGATCCGGCCGGGCTCCGGGAACTCCTGCTCGACGGCCGTCAGGAACAGCCGCGCGCCCCTGTCCCCGTCCCCCTCGCGCCCCCCGCCGCCGTTCCCTTCCCCGCTGCCGCGGCCCGTCAGCTCGCCCACCGCGCCCTCCGCCGCGATCTCGCCCGCGTACGTGACTTCCGGCGCGTCCCCGCCGATGGTGCCGCGCGGCTCCATCCGGTGCTCGGAGAGCACGTACAGGCCGAGCGACTGCGGCGTGGTCGCCAGCCGCGACAGCCGCATCGGGTAGACCGGCCGCTCGCTGGTGAAGGTGATCCGCAGCGGGTCGAGGGTGCCGTACAGCGCCGCGCCGCGCTCCTCGGGCGCCAGGCGCACCGCGACGTACTCCCACTTCTGCTCGACGTAGGGCCGCAGTTCGCCGCTGAGCCGCTCGGGGAGCTCGAAGCCGTTGTCGTCCAGCCAGTCGCGCAGTGCGTCCGGGTCGGTCGCGGTCAGCCGGGCGACGTCGAAGTCGCCGAGCCGCTCCCGGCCGACCACGCCGACCGGCGGCGCGGCGGCGTCCGGGGCCGCACCGGGAGCCGGCGCGGCGGCGCTGTCGCCGCCCCCGCCGAACGGCCAGTCGCCGGAGCGGGGCCAGAAGTAGTGCCGGGTGCGGTGCTCCGGCGCGGTCAGCTCGCGCAGCTCCTCGAACAGGTACGGGTCGCCCAGCTCGACGTCCGCCCGGCCGGGCACGGGCATGATCCAGGCGGCCTCGCGCGCCGTCCCGCGGACCGAGAAGCGCATCACGATCTGCTCGGTGCGCGACCGGGCGTCCCAGTGCACCACCGAGGTCTCGCGCTGGACGCCGATCCGTGACGCCCGGTCCGGGATCATCGCGCCGCAGCCGCACGCGTACGCCGGGCTGATGAGAGAGCCGAGCTGCAGCGCGAGCAGCGCGACGACGAGACCGAGTATCCGTTGTTTCCCCCGCATGCCCGCTCGGACGCGGAGGCGGATCACACGGTTCCCGTCCGCGTGCCCACGAAATGACGACGTGACCTGGCGTGACGTGGCGTGGCGCCGGCCGGTCAGGCGGGGGTGACCCGCAGTTCCTTGATGCCGTTCAGCCAGGCCGAGCGCAGCCGGCGCGGCTCCTCGGCGAGGCGGAGGCCGGGCAGGGCGTCGGCCACGGCGTGGAAGATCAGGTCGATCTCCAGGACGGCGAGGGACTTGCCCAGGCAGAAGTGCGGGCCCCCGCCGCCGAAGCCGAGGTGCGGGTTGGGGTCGCGGGTGATGTCGAAGAGCTCCGGGTGGTCGAAGACCTCGGGGTCGTTGTTGGCGGAGGAGTAGAAGACCCCGACCCGGTCGCCCGCGCGGATCTTCCGGCCGCCCAGCTCCACGTCCTGGGTGGCGGTGCGCTGGAAGGAGACCACGGGGGTCGCCCAGCGGACGATCTCCTCGGCCGTCGTGGCCGGGCGCTCCCGCTTGAACAGCTCCCACTGGTCGGGGTGGGTGAGGAAGGCGTGCATGCCGTGGCTGATGGCGTTGCGGGTGGTCTCGTTGCCGGCCACCGCGAGCAGGATCACGAAGAACCCGAACTCGTCGGTGGAGAGGTTGCCCTGGTCCTCCGCCGCGACGAGCCGGGAGACGATGTCCCCGGCCGGGCACTCCTTGCGGGCGGCGGCGAGGCCCATGGCGTACGAGACGATCTCCATGGCCGCCTCCGTGCCGGCCTCCTCCGTGACGGCGTACTCGGGATCGTCGTACGCCGCCATCCTGTTGGACCAGTCGAAGATCCTCGCGCGGTCCTGCTGCGGTACGCCGATGAGCTCGGCGATGGCCTGGAGGGGCAGTTCGACGGCGACCCGGGTGACGAAGTCGAACGACCCGTCGCCGTCCGCGGCGGCGTCGAGCGCCGTGCCGACGATGCGCCGGGCCCGGTCGCGCAGGGCGGACTCCAGGGACCGGACGGCGCGGGGGGTGAAGCCGCGCTGGACGATCTGGCGCACCCGGGTGTGCTCCGGCGGGTCCATGTTGAGCATGATCAGCTTCTGGGCGTCGATCCGGTCGCGGCCGATCGACTCGTTGAACCGGATGATCGCGGTGTTGGCGGCGGACGAGAAGAGCTCCGGGTGCGTGGACACGTACTTGACGTCGGCGTGCCGCGTCACCGCCCAGTACCCGTCGTCGTCGAAGCCGGATATGCCGTGCGGCTGGGCGCACCACCAGACGGGGGCGGTCCGCCGCAGGGCGGCGAACTCGGGCAGCGGGACGCGGGTGCGCAGGAGGTCCGGATCGGTGAGGTCGAAGCCTTCGGGCAGGTCGGGGTGTGCGGGGCGGGCATGGGGACAGGGCATCGGCGACTCCCCTACGTCTGACGGACCATCAGATAGTGCCCGCAAGGTAGTAACGGGTTCCACAAGTGGCAAGGGGCGCGCGGTGTCCGGTTGCGGCCGCCGTCCTGCACGACCCTTGCGTACCGGGGGTAAGCCTCAGCAGACTGGCCCGGGAACTAGAACGCGTACCAGTTCGCGGGGTCCGGGGCGCGCGCCCCGGGACGAATGCGGCCGGGGGCCGGGGGCCGCCTCCGTCCGGGCACGGCCGGGGGGCCGGGGGCCGCCCCCCGTTCAGAGACAGCCGGGGGTTCGGGGGCAGCCGTTCCCCGAACGGACACAGCCGTCCGTGCGGGCGCCGGGACGCCGGTGCGGCCGGCCAGGAGAGGACCAGCCCATGGCCGCGGAACCCGTCATCGTCGAAGCCGTACGCACGCCCATCGGAAGGCGCTCCGGCGCCCTCGCCAACCTCCACCCCGCCTACCTGCTGGGTGAGACCTACCGCGAACTCCTCGGGCGGACCGCCCTCCACGCCGACTGCGTCGAGCAGATCGTCAGCGGTACGGTCACCCACGCCGGCGAGCAGTCCATGAACCCCGCCCGCACCGCCTGGCTCGCCATGGGGCTGCCGTACGAGACGGCCGCCACCACCGTCGACTGCCAGTGCGGCTCCTCGCAGCAGGCCGCGCACATGGTCGCCAACATGATCGCCTGCGGTGTCATCGACGTCGGCATCAGCTGCGGCGTCGAGGCCATGTCCCGCGTGCCGCTGGGCAGCGGGTCCAAGCACGGGCCGGGCAAGCCCTTCCCCGACGAGTGGAACGTCGACCTGCCCAACCAGTTCGAGGCCGCCGAGCGCATCGCCCGCAAGCGGGGCCTGACGCGGGAGCGGGTGGACGCCCTCGGGCTGCTGTCGCAGCGGCGGGCCGCCACCGCGTGGGCCGAGGAGCGCTTCAAGCGCGAGACGTTCGCCGTCCAGGTGCCGACCACCGAGGAGGAGCAGCACGAGGGGCAGGGGATGTGGCGGCTCGTCGACCGTGACGAGGGGCTGCGCGACACCAGCGCGGAGGCGCTCGCCGGGCTGAAGCCGGTGATGCCGACCGCGGTCCACACCGCGGGCAACTCCTCGCAGATCTCCGACGGCGCCGCCGCCCTGATGTGGGCGTCCAAGCGCATGGCGCGGGCGCTGAAGCTGAAGCCGCGCGCCCGGATCGTCACCCAGGCGCTCGTCGGGTCCGACCCGCACTTCCACCTCGACGGGCCCATCGATGCCACCCGCGCGGTGCTCGGCAAGGCGGGGATGTCCCTGCGCGACATCGACCTCGTCGAGATCAACGAGGCCTTCGCCTCCGTGGTGCTCAGCTGGGCCCAGGTCTTCGACCAGGACCTGGAGAAGGTGAACGTCAACGGGGGCGCCATCGCGCTCGGCCACCCCGTGGGCGCGACGGGAGCGCGGCTGCTGACGACCGCGCTGCACGAACTGGAGCGGCGTGACAAGGAGTTCGCCCTGGTGACCATGTGCGCGGGCGGCGGGCTGGCGACCGGCACGATCATCCAGCGGCTCTGAGCCCTGGGCCAGGGGTCCCGGCGACCCGAACCCGGGCGAAGGGGTGAAGACGGGCGCGGGAAGACGGCGCCGGGACGACGGCGCGGGCGGCGCGGGCGTTGCGGGCGCGGAATGGGGGCGGACAAGGGACGCCGCGGGCACGAGAAAGCCCCGGTGCGCCGCACCGGGGCCTGCTGCATGCTGTCGGCTCAGTACCAGCCGTTGGACTGCCAGAACTTCCACGCGCCGCAGGGGCTGCCGTAGCGGTCGTTCATGTAGTCCAGGCCCCACTCGATCTGCGTGGCCGGGTTGGTCTTCCAGTCCGAGCCGGCGGACGCCATCTTGGAGCCCGGCAGGGCCTGCACCAGGCCGTAGGCGCCGGACGAGGCGTTGGTCGCGGACGGGTTCCAGCCGGACTCGTGCTCCACGATCTTGTCGAAGCACTGGTACTGACCGGCCGGGACCAGCTTCTTGGCGATGTCCTGCGCGGAAGCGGAGGCGGCCGAAGCCGGTGCCGTCGTACCCAGCACCGCGCCGGTCGCACCGAGGAGCACGGCGGCACCGGCGGCGAAGGACGTGGAGCGGGCGGAAAAACGGCTGGAGAGCGAGCGGAACACGTAGTGACCTCACGTCGGGGACAGGGGGCGTCGCCCGGGCATGCCGGTACCGCGCCAGGTGGCGGGGGAGTGGCTGCCGGGGGGCGCTCCCGCTGCTGCTGCGCTGCGGTTCGCCCGGCGACGTCCACCAGAGAAGCAGCCGCGCCGAGCCGCCGCAACGACCCCGTGTACTAAGGGATGCCGGACCTGGCGGCGAGGAGGGCCCCGGCCCCGTACGGTGATCGCCGCACGTCGCCACGGGAAGCCCGGGGGTCGAAAGCTGTCCGGTTCGCCCCACTATCGCCGGTCGTATGTGAGCTGCGTCCTGTGGGTCACCTCACCGGTTCGGGACCCTCTGAGGCGGTGGGTGCGCCTTCGAATGTGACCTGGGCTTCGAAGTTTGCCCGTCGAGTCGCACGTCGTAGCGCCTTGAGGACCGTGGATCCGATGGTGACGGTGAGTACGACGGTCAGCACGGCCCGTCCCGTGTCCCACCCGAGCGAGGTCGCCGCGCAGTAGGCCGCGAACCGGACCAGGTTCTCGGGGAGCGGGTCACCGGGGTGGAAGGAGACGCCACTGCCCGTCGGTTCCATGACGACCCAGCCCTGCAGGTTCATCCCGGTCCCGTACGCGAACGACGCCACCGCCCCGTACGCGGCGAGCAGCGCCGTCTCGCCGCGCCCGCGCAGGCGGTCCGGCCCCGGCAGCAGCCCGGCGCCCATCGTGAACCAGCCCATCATCAGCATCTGGAACGGCATCCACGGCCCGACGCCACCCGTCAGCAGGGCCGACGCGAAGATCGTCACCGCGCCGAGGACGAACCCGAAACCGGGGCCGAGGACCCGGCCGCTGAGCACCATCAGGAAGAACATCGGCTCCAGGCCCGCCGTGCCCGCGCCCAGCGGCCGCAGCGCCGCCCCCACCGCCGCCAGGACGCCGAGCATGGCCACCGCCTTGGCGTCCATGCCGCGGTCCGCGATCGTCGCCACGACGACGGCGACGAGCAGCGGCAGCATCACGGCGAACAGCCACGGCACGTCCTGCGCGCGGCCCGCCACCCCGGAGGCGCCGTCCGCCAGCAGCGGCCAGCCGAGGGCGAACACCCCGATCACCGAGACCAGCGCGAGCGCCGCCACCGAACGGACGCCCAGGCGCACCGGTCGGGCGCTCACAGCGCCGCCTCCACCTGTGCGACGGTCAGCCACGGCTGGGGCGCGAGGATCTTGGCGACCTGCGGTGCGAAGGCGGGCGAGGACGTCACGACCTCGGCCGCCGGGCCGTCCGCGACCACCTCGCCCTCCGCCAGCACGACGACGCGGTCCGCCAGCTCCGCCGCGAGCTCCACGTCGTGCGTGGCGAGCAGGATGCCGTGCCCGTTGGCGGCCAGGTCCCGCAGCACCGCGACGAGCCGGGCCTTGGCCGCGTAGTCGAGGCCCCGGGTCGGCTCGTCGAGCAGCAGCAGCGGGGGCCGCGCGGTGAGCACCACCGCGAGCGCCAGCGCCAGCCGCTGCCCTTCGGACAGATCGCGCGGATGCGTGCCGCCCCCGATCCCCGGCAGCAGCCGCGCCACCATCTCCCGGCACGTCCCGGGCCGCGCGCCCGCGTCACCGTCGGCGGCCGCGCACTCGGCCGCCACGGTGTCCGCGTACAGCAGGTCCCGCGGCTCCTGCGGTACGAGCCCGGCCCGCCGGACCATCTCGCGCGGAGCCGTCCGGTGCGGCACGCACCCGCCCACGAGCACCCGGCCGCCGGCCGGCTCCACCATCCCGACGAGCGCGCCCAGCAGGGTGGACTTGCCGGCCCCGTTGCGGCCCATGAGCGCCACGGTCTCCCCGCCGCGCACGGCGAGGTCGACCCGGCGCAGCGCCTCGACGCTCCCGCGCCGTACGCGCAGCGCCGCCGCCTCCACGAGAGCCTCCGTCCGTACGAGGGCCTCCGTGTGCGCGGGCGACCTCGTCTGCGCGAGGGATTCCTTGTTCGCGGGGGTCTCCGTCTGCACGAGGGCCTCCGCCTCCGCGAGGGCCGCCGTGCTCCTCCCTCCGGACCCGGTGCCCGCGCCCCGCCGGCGCAGCAGACGGCGCAGCGCCGCGCGCGCACCGGCCGGGGCGCCCGCGCCCGCGGGCTCGCCCGCGGAGGCCGCCGCAGGGGCTTGGTCCGCCGGGCGGGCCGGCGCGGCCGGGGCAGGCGGCACGGGCGGGGAGGCGTCGGCCAGGCGGGCCCGGAGCCCGGGGGCCAGGCGACGGGCCGCGCGGACCGTCAGGGGCGGCGGCGACCAGCCCGCCACCCGCGCCAGGGCCACCACGGGAGGGTGGACCGGCGAGAGAGCCATCACCTCGGCCGGGGGGCCGAGCAGCACCGGCGCCCCGGGCGAGCGCAGGAGCGCGACGCGGTCGGCGTACTGGACCACGCGCTCCAGGCGGTGTTCCGCCATCAGCACCGTCGTGCCGAGGTCGTGCACCAGGCGCTGCAGCACCGCGAGGACCTCCTCCGCCGCCGCCGGGTCCAGCGCCGACGTCGGCTCGTCCAGGACGAGGACCTTCGGGTGCGGCGTCAGCACGGACCCGATGGCCACGCGCTGCCGCTGCCCGCCCGAGAGGGTGGCGATCGGCCGGTCCCGCAGCGGTGCCAGGGCCAGCAGGTCCAAGGTCTCCTCCACCCGGCGGCGCATCACGGCGGGCGGCAGGCCCAGCGACTCCATGCCGTACGCCAGCTCGTCCTCGACCGTGTCGGTGACGAAGTGCGCGAGCGGGTCCTGACCCACCGTGCCGACGACGTCCGCCAGTTCGCGGGGCGGGTGCGTGCGCGTGTCGCGGCCGTCGACGGTGACCCGGCCGCGCAGGGTGCCGCCCGTGAAGTGCGGCACCAGGCCGGACACCGCGTTCAGCAGCGTCGACTTGCCGGACCCGGACGGGCCGACCAGCAGCACCAGTTCCCCCTCCGGGACGGTGAGGTCCACGTCCCGCAGGGTGGCCTCCCCGGCACCGTCGTACGTCACCGAGACGTTCTCGAACCGGATCACGAGGACTCCTTCGACGGCGGGGCAGGGGCTGCGAACGCGGGCACCAGGCCCAGCAGGATGATCAGGGCCGGCCACACCGGCAGGGCGGGTGCCTGGAGCGGGACCACACCGGGGTGCAGGGCCGCCGGATCCCACACCGCCATCAGGCCGCCCACCGCCGCGCCCGACCCCGCCACCAGCCACGCCCGCACGCCCCACCGGTCGGGCCGGTAGCGGGTCCGCACCGAACGGCGGCCCCCCAGACGCAGTCCCGCCAGCGCCGCCGGCAGTCCCGCCGCGACGAACGGCGGACCGTACGACCCGCCGTCGGCGGACAGCAGCCCGTACAGGCCCACGCAGACGCCGAGCAGCCCGCCCAGGGTCAGCACCGCCGTCACACGGCGCACCGCGCGCGGCACCCGCGCCGTACGGCCGTACCCGCGCGCGTCCATCGACGCCGCCACCGCGATCGACCGCTCCAGCGCGCCCTCCAGGACCGGCAGGCCGATCTGGAGCACCGCCCGCACCCCGCCGGTGGGCCGCCCGCGCAGCCGGCGCGCCGTTCGCAGCCGCACCACATCGGCCACCAGGTGCGGCGCGAACGTCATCGCGACCACCACCGCGACCCCCACCTCGTACAGCGCGCCCGGCAGGGACTTGAGCAGCCGCGCGGGGTTGGCGAGCGCGTTCGCCGCGCCCACGCAGATCAGCAGCGTGGCCAGCTTGGCGCCGTCGTACAGCGCGAAGACGAGCTGCTCGGCGCTCACCCGGCCGCCGATCCGGATGCCCTGCGCCCAGCCGGGCAGCGGCACCTCGGGCAGCGTGACCAGCACGCGCGTCCCCGGGATCGGCGAGCCGAGCACCAGCGAGAAGACCAGCCGGATGACGAGCACCGCGAGCCCCAGCTTCAGGAAGGCACCGTACGAACGGGCCCACGGCGCGTCGGTGCGGCGCGCGGCCACCACGTAGCCGGCCACGCCGACCAGCAGGCCCAGCAGGAGCGGGTTGGTGGTACGGGACGCGGCGGCCGCCAGCCCCAGGGCCCACAGCCACCAGGCGCCGGCGTGCAGGGCATTGCTCCGGTGCGCCGCGGGTGCGCGCAGCGTCATCGGCGGCGGCGGGCCTGCACGACGGCGGCGGCGCCCAGGCCGAGCACGGCGGCGAGGCCGGCGGCCAGTCCGAGCGAGGGGCCGCCGCCGTCCCCGGAGGCCCCGCCGTTCTCGGAAGCCCCGTCCTTCCCGGAGTTCCCGTCGGTCCCGGAGCGGGAGCCGGAGCCGGAGCTGTCGTCGTCCGGGCCGGGGCCCGCGTCGGACACCTGCTCGCCGCAGCCCGTCCGCGGATAGCCCCCGATGGCGCACAGCAGCGCCTGGCTGTTGTAGCGCAGCGGCCCGGCCACCGCGGCCAGCGCGTCCGCGCTCGTCGCGTCCTGCCGTACCCGTGCGCAGGCGGTCCGCGGCTCCGGCGGCGTGGCGGAGCCGTCCGGGGCGTCCGCCGCCGTGCCGAAGTCGATGACGACCGCGACGCGCTTGGTGCCGTCCGTGCGGGGCGTCCCGTCGCAGACCGCCGCGAAGTCGGGCGCCCGGCGCGGCCGGGCGGCGTCCGCCGAGCCGGTGCTCACGGCGAAGCGGTAGCCGTTCACCTCACCGTCCGCGGGCCGGGCCGTGGACGGGCCCTGGGTGGCGTACGCCCACGACGGCCCGGGGCCGCTCTGCCAGAACGACCAGTAGCGGTAGCCGGCCGCCTGGGCGGAGCC
Source organism: Streptomyces sp. NPDC051310 (assembly GCF_044455245.1). Lineage (NCBI taxonomy): Bacteria > Bacillati > Actinomycetota > Actinomycetes > Kitasatosporales > Streptomycetaceae > Streptomyces > Streptomyces sp. NPDC051310. The sequence goes on along the minus strand of NZ_JBITEO010000001.1, from coordinate 189,980 downwards.
GGCGGCGAGCCAGGTCAGGGCGAGAGTCGTAGCCAGGGCCAGGGCGAGGAGCAGGGCCGGAGGCCGGGCGGCGGTCCGCATCACGGCTGCCGGTTCTTGTTGCGGCCGCTGATCAGGAAGCCGATGCCCATGCCGGCGAAGAGGAAGATGCCGACGACCAGCCAGACGCCGAAGCCGCTGCTCTCGCCCGACTCCTTGTTCTCCTGCTCCTCCTGCGCCCGCGTCTCGACGGTCGACTCGGGCTTCGGCCCGGTGGCGTTGAGTCGCTGGACGAGGTCGACGCCGCCGAAGTCGCGGGCGTCGGCCCCCAGGGTGTGCGCGGCGAAGATCAGCTGGGCCCAGGCGGCGGGGCCGTTCTCCTCGGCCCACGGCACGGCGTTCCGCTGGAGCCACTTCAGGGCGGGGGCGGCCTTGTCGCCGTGACCGGCGGCGCCGAGCGCCACGACGGCGTCGGCCGTGTTGCCGAAGTCGGGCGCGGGCGCGGCGGGGGTCGCGGTGCCGGGCATGGGGGGCAGGTCGAGGTGGCCGCTCTTCGCCAGGGCGGTCACCAGGTAGGCGGCGCCGTTGCGGGCGGCGCGCTCGGCGGTCCGCTTCGCCGCGGCCTCGCAGACCGGCGGCTGGTACGGCTTCACGCCCCGCGTCTGGACGTGCTTGCCCAGGCCCGCCAGCACGGCGGCGGCGGTGGCGTCGGCGTTGGCGACCAGCGTGCCGTTCCGGTCGGGCTGGTGGGCGAAGGCACCGGCGCCGGTCCTGGCGTCGCACGGGATCGCGAAGCCGAGCAGCGCGTCGTAGGGGGTGCGGCCGTCCGCGGACCGCACGTCGCCCGGCTTCCCGCCCGCCGCCGCGAGGGCGCTGATGACCACGGAGGTGGAGTTGGCGTCGCTGGGCCCGCCCGGGTTGTAGCTCCAGCCGCCGTCCTTGTTCTGGACGCCGGTGAGCCAGTCCGCGCCCGCCTCGACGGCCTTCGTCACGGGGTCGGTCTCCCCGTCCTCCGTCTCCGGCCGGTCCAGCCCCGCGAGCGCCTGGACGGCGACGGCGGTGGCGTTGGTGTCCAGCGGCACGGCGGGGTCGCAGGGCTTGGCCGGGTCGGGCCGGTAGGAGGCGAAGCCACCGTTGTCGCACTGCTGACCCAGCAGCCAGGCCACGGCCTTCCCGGCGGGCTCGACACCGCTCGTCTCCTGCGCCATGAAGGCCAGGGACTGCCGCCACACGCCGTCGTACGTCGGGTCCTTCCGGCCGTACAGCCCGGAGGGGACGACGGGCGCCGCGGAGGACGCCGCCGGGGAGGGCGCCGCGTGCGCGGCGGGGGCGGCGGTGACGGCTGCGGCCCCGCCGGTGCACAGCACGGCGGTGGCGGCGAGCGCCGCGGCGACGCCGCGGCGGCGAACGGTGGTCATGGCGGGTGGCCTCTCCTGCGCGGTCTCCTGCGCGGTCCTGGGCGGGGCCGGGCACCGGCGCGCGCGGAAGGGCACCAGGCTCCGGCTCCGTATTCCTCGACGGTGCCGGTCACCGGGGTCGGTCCCGGTGACGCGAGCCGAACACGTACGCGTGCGGGGCGATCCGGCTCGCCACCGGTGCGGTGGCTCACGGTTGCGGGTCAGCGCCGGATTTGCACCGGCTTCCCCCCGTACGGGCATGATGACGACTCGCACACTCTACCGGCGGGTCGGTACGGCTCACAGGGCGACGTACGTCACGGGGGCGCTGCCCGGCACCGGCTCGGCGCGCCCCAGCTTCACCAGGTGCCGCAGGTGCGCCTCGGCCTCGGAGACGGCGATGGTGCGCGAGCCGTACGGGATGAGGTCCCAGGGGCGGTTCCAGGTCATGCGCTCGGCGAGCTGCCACGGGGTGAGCGGCGCGGCCAGCAGGGCGAGCAGCCCGGTGAGCCGCTCCTCGTGGTGGGCGAGCAGCTCCGCCACGCGCGCGGCGGCGCCGGTGAAGGCGTGCTGGTGGGCGGGGAGCACCTCGGCGGCACCGAGCCGGCCGGCCCGCTCCAGCGAGTCGAGGTAGTCGCCGAGCGGGTCCGTGGGCGTGGCGTCGTCGGGGTCCTCGTACAGGCCGATGTGCGGGCTGATCCCGGGCAGCAGGTGGTCGCCGGAGAAGAGGCGGCCGTGCCCGGGGCGGTGGGCCGGGTGGTCCTCCTCCAGGTGCAGGCAGACGTGGCCGGGGGTGTGCCCGGGAGTCCAGACGGCCCGCAGCCTGCGGCCCGCGAGGTCGAGGAGCCCGCCGGGGACGATCGCCCGGTCGGGCAGCGCGGGCCGCGGCACGGGCAGGGCGCGCCCCCGCCCGGACGCCCGCGCCTGCCGCAGCGGGGCCGTGTGCGCGTCGGGGGCGCCCGCGGCGGTGAGCCTGGCGAGGAGGAAGTCGAGCCAGGCGCCGGGCTCGGCCTCGCGGGTGCGGCGTACGACGGCGGCGTCGGCGGGGTGCATGGCGATCCAGGCGCCGGACGCCTCACGGACGCGGCCGGAGAGCCCGTGGTGGTCGGGGTGGTGGTGCGTGATGACGACGCCGTGCACGTCCTCGACCCGGGTCCCGAGCGCGGCCAGCCCGGCGCGGAGCGCGTCCCACGACGCGGGATCGTCCCAGCCGGTGTCGATCAGGACGGGGCCGCGACCGGTGTCGAGGAGGTGGACCAGGGTGTGCCCGAGGGGATTGTCCGGAATGGGCACCGCGATGCTCCACACACCCCCACCGTGCCCGATCACGCCCCGCCGCGGGTCTCCGCCGCCGCCGGTCGCCGTCGCGTGCGCCATGGAGCGCCCCCATCCCTCGCCGCGGGTACGGCCATTGCCCACTATAACTAGAACTGGTATCAGTTCTGAGTCACTGTCAGGAACCGGCGGGAGGCACTGCCATGACCGAGCTGGTCGAGCACGGGAAGCTGTTCATCGGCGGGGAGCTGGTCGATCCGGCCGGGACCGGCATCATCGAGGTCGTCTCGCCGCACACCGAGCAGGTCATCGGCCGTGTCCCGCACGCCTCCGAGGCCGATGTCGACCGGGCGGTCGCCGCGGCGCGCCGGGCCTTCGACGAGGGGCCCTGGCCGCGGATGTCCCCGGACGAGCGGATCGCCGTCGTCACCCGCGTCAAGGACGCCGTCGCGGCGCGGCACGAGGAGATCGCCCGCGTCATCAGCGCGCAGAACGGCTCCCCGTACTCCTGGAGCGTCCTCGCGCAGGCGCTCGGCGCGCTGATGGTGTGGGACGCGGCGATCACGATCGCGCGCGACTACCCGTACGAGGCGCAGCGGGCGGGCGTGCTCGGTCCCCTCCTGGTGCGGCGCGAGCCGGTCGGCGTGGTCGCGGCCGTGGTGCCGTGGAACGTCCCGCAGTTCACCGCCGCCGCCAAGCTCGGGCCCGCGCTGCTGGCGGGGTGCACCGTGGTGCTGAAGCCGTCACCGGAGACGCCGCTCGACGCGTACCTGCTGGCGGAGATCGCCCGGGAGGCCGGGCTGCCGGAGGGCGTGCTGTCGATCCTGCCCGCCGACCGCGAGGTCAGCGAGTACCTGGTCGGCCACCCGGGCGTCGACAAGGTCTCCTTCACCGGCTCGGTCGCGGCCGGCCGGCGCGTGATGGAGGTCGCCTCCCGCAACCTCACCCGGGTCACCCTCGAACTGGGCGGCAAGTCGGCCGCGGTGATCCTGCCGGACGCCGACCTCGACGCGGCGGTCGCCGGGATCGTCCCGGCCGCGTGGATGAACAACGGCCAGGCGTGCGTGGCCCAGACCCGCATCCTCGCTCCGCGCTCCCGCTACGACGAGTACGCCGAGGCGTTCGCCGCCGCGGCCGGGGCGCTCGTGGTCGGCGACCCGCTCGACCCGGCGACCCAGGTCGGGCCGCTGGTCGCCCGGCGCCAGCAGCAGCGCTCGCTCGACTACATCCGCATCGGCCAGGAGGAGGGCGCCAAGGTCCTCACCGGCGGCGGCCGCCCGGCCGGCCCGGAGCGCGGCTGGTACGTCGAGCCGACGCTCCTCGGCGACGTCCACAACGGCATGCGCGTCGCCCGCGAGGAGATCTTCGGCCCGGTGATCTGCCTCCTTCCGTACGGGGAGGAGGACGAGGCCCTGGCGATCGCGAACGACTCCGACTACGGGCTCAGCGGCAGCGTGTGGACGTCCGACACCGGGCACGGCATCGACTTCGCCCGCCGGGTGCGCACCGGCACCTTCAGCGTGAACACCTTCAGCCTCGACATGCTCGGCCCCTTCGGCGGCTACAAGAACTCGGGCCTGGGGCGTGAGTTCGGCCCCGAGGGGTACGGCGAGTACCTGGAGCACAAGATGATCCACCTGCCCGCCGGGTACGACGCCGGCCACGGGGACGCGTGATGGGGGACCGGTGGCACGTGGAGGTCGACCGGGGCCTGTGCGTCGGCTCGGGCCAGTGCGTGCACCACGCGCCGGGCGGCTTCGCCCTCGACGCGTCCCGCCGGTCCCGCCCCCGCTCGTCCGAAGCGGACGCGCACGAAGCGGTCCTCGCGGCGGCGGAGTGCTGCCCGGTGGAAGCGATCACGATCACGCTGCTGCCGGGCGGGGAGGCGGTGTTCCCGCCGGAGGAGTGAGCGCCGCCGGCGCCTCCGGCACCCGCGCCCCTCGGAGCACCTCCGGCAACCACCCCCCGCCGCCACCTCCGGCGACCACGCCCCGCCGCCCCGCCGCCGTCAGCGGTGAGGAGGGGGGCTCAGTCGGCGGGGGAGGGTGCCGGGGCCGCCGTCAGGTCGATCAGGCGGCACACCGTCTCGATGTCGATCTTCACCTGCGCGATCGACGCCCGCCCCGAGAGCCAGGTGATCAGCGCGGAGTGCCAGGTGTGCTCGATCACCCGCACCGCGGAGAGCTGCTCGGGCGTCGGGCGCTCCAGGCCCATGGCGTCCAGGATGATCGCGGTCGTCTGCCGGGAGACCGTGTCGACCTCGGGGCTCACGCTGCGGTCCGCGAAGGTCAGCGCCCGCACCATCGCGTCCGCGAGGTGCGGCTCGCGCTGGAGGGCGCGGAAGGCGCGCATCAGCGTCTCGGCCACCCGCTCCGAGGCGCTCTCCCCGGCCGGCGGGCGCTTGCGCAGCGTCGTGTGCAGGTGGTCCAGCTGGTCCTGCATGGTGGCGACCAGCAGGTGGATCTTGGACGGGAAGTAGCGGTACAGCGTGCCCAGCGCGACGCCCGCGGCCTCGGCGACCTCCCGCATCTGGACGGCGTCGAAGCCGCCCCGGCCGGCGAGCTGCGCGCTGGCGTGCAGGATGCGGCGGCGGCGCGCCTCCTGGCGCTCGGTCAGCGGCGGCGACGCCGGTCTGTCTTCCCCTGTCATGTGTCCCCGTGGCCCCGTTCCGTGACGTTGGTGCGCGACAGTATGGCGGCGCGCCCGCCGTGGCGCGAATCACCTGTTCCGGCTCTCACAGCGGCGCTACCTGCCGGTAGATTCGAAGCTCTTTGAACGATCAAGAACGATCAAGTCTGTAACTTGTTCTAGATTAGCGCGACCGGTTACGCTCCGGCGAAACGCAGGCAGAAGGGGGCCGCGAGTGACCGCTGAGGCCATAGAGGCAGGCCCCCGCGCCCATGCCGTCGGACGCGGTGGGGACGGCCCGCTGCGGATCGCGCTCCTCACCTACAAGGGCAACCCGTTCTGCGGCGGCCAGGGCGTGTACGTACGGCACCTGTCGCGCGAGCTCGCCCGCCTCGGGCACTCCGTCGAGGTGATCGGCTCGCAGCCCTACCCCGTCCTCGACGAGGGCGACGGCCTGGAGGGGCTCCGGCTCACCGAGCTGCCGAGCCTCGACCTGTACCGGCAGCCCGACCCCTTCCGGACGCCCAAGCGCGACGAGTACCGGGACTGGATCGACGCCCTCGAAGTGGCGACGATGTGGACCGGCGGTTTCCCCGAACCGATGACCTTCTCCCTGCGTGCCCGCCGTCACCTGCGCGCCCGCCGCGGCGACTTCGACGTCGTCCACGACAACCAGACCCTCGGCTACGGCCTGCTCGGCGACCTCGGCGCCCCGCTCGTCACCACCGTCCACCACCCCATCACGGTGGACCGGCAGCTGGAGCTGGCCGCCGCGCAGGACTGGAAGCGCCGCGCCTCCGTACGCCGCTGGTACGCCTTCACCCGCATGCAGAAGCGCGTCGCCCGGCGCCTGCCGTCCGTGCTGACCGTCTCCGGCTCCTCCCGGGACGAGATCGTCCGCGACCTCGGAGTGCGCGAGGAGCGCATCCGGGTCGTGCACATCGGCGCCGACACCGACCTGTGGTCGCCCGACCCGGCCGTGCCCGAGGTGCCCGGCCGCATCGTCACCACCTCCAGCGCGGACGTCCCCCTCAAGGGCCTGGTCCACCTCGTCGAGGCGCTCGCCAAGCTGCGCACCGAGAACCCCGACGCCCACCTCGTGGTCGTCGGCAAGCGCGCCGAGGACGGGCCCGTCGCGCAGGCCATCGAGCGGTACGGGCTCGACGGCGCGGTCCGGTTCGTCAAGGGCGTCACGGACGCCGAGCTCGTCGACCTGTACCGGGGCGCCCAGGTGGCGTGCGTACCGTCGCTGTACGAGGGCTTCTCGCTGCCCGCCGCCGAGGCGATGGCCACCGGGACGCCGCTGGTCGCCACCACGGGCGGGGCGATCCCCGAGGTCGCCGGCACCGACGGGGAGACCTGCCTGGCGGTGCCGCCCGGCGACGCGGGCGCCCTCGCCGCAGCGCTGGGCCGGCTGCTGTCGGCCGACGGCGCCGAGCTGCGCGCCCGCCTGGGGGCGGCCGGCCGCGCCCGGGTGCTGGACAGGTTCACCTGGGCCCGCGCGGCCGAGGGCACGGCGGCGCTGTACCGCGAGGCCATCGCGGCGCGGGGAGCCGGCCGTTGACCCCCCACGCCTCCCGTACACCCTCCCCCCTCCGTGACATCCACCGTGAAAGCAGGCCGCCCTCGTGCTGACCGTCGACTTCACCCGCTTCCCGCTCGCCCCCGGCGACCGCGTGCTCGACCTGGGCTGCGGGGCCGGCCGGCATGCGTTCGAGTGCTACCGGCGCGGAGCGCAGGTCGTCGCCCTCGACCAGAACGGCGAGGAGATCCGCGAGGTCGCCAAGTGGTTCGCCGCCATGAAGGAGGCCGGTGAGGCACCCGCCGGGGCCACCGCCACCGCGATGGAGGGCGACGCCCTCAACCTGCCCTTCCCCGACGCGTCGTTCGACGTCGTGATCATCTCCGAGGTCATGGAGCACATCCCCGACGACAAGGGGGTGCTCGCCGAGATGGTCCGCGTGCTGAAGCCCGGCGGCCGCATCGCCGTCACCGTCCCCCGCTACGGCCCGGAGAAGGTCTGCTGGGCGCTGTCCGACGCGTACCACGAGGTCGAGGGCGGCCACATCCGCATCTACAAGGCGGACGAACTCCTCACCCGCATCCGCGAGGCGGGCCTCAAGCCGTACGGCACCCACCACGCCCACGCGCTGCACTCGCCGTACTGGTGGCTCAAGTGCGCCTTCGGCGTCGACAACGACAAGGCGCTGCCGGTGCGGGCCTACCACAAGCTGCTGGTCTGGGACATCATGAAGAAGCCCCTCGCCACCCGCCTCGCCGAGCGGGCGCTCAACCCGGTCATGGGCAAGAGCTTCGTGGTGTACGCGACCAAGCCCCACCTGCCCAGCGCCGCGGTGGAGACGAAGTGACGTCACCGGAAAGGGTCGCCGCGCACCTCGTCCTGCCCGGCGTCCTCACCGCCGAGCAGGCCGCCGAGACCGTCGCCGGGATCCTCGCCGCGCAGCGCGAGGACGGAGCCATCCCGTGGTTCCGCGGCCACCACCTCGACCCGTGGGACCACACCGAGGCGGCCATGGCGCTGGACACGGCGGGCGAGCACGCCGCGGCCGCCCGCGCCTACGAGTGGCTGGCCCGCCACCAGAACGACGACGGCTCCTGGTACGCCGCGTACCACGACGGCGACCACACCCGGGTGACGGACGCGGGGCGCGAGACCAACTTCTGCGCCTACATCGCGGTCGGCGTCTGGCACCACTACCTGGCCACCGGCGACGACGCCTTCCTCGACCGGATGTGGCCCGCCGTGTACGCGGCCGTCGAGTTCGTGCTGCGCCTCCAGCAGCCGGGCGGCCAGATCGGCTGGAAGCGCGAGGCCGACGGCACACCCGTCACCGACGCGCTGCTGACCGGGTCCTCCTCCATCCACCAGGCGCTGCGCTGCGCGCTGGCCATCGCGGAGGAGCGCGAGGAGCCGCAGCCCGACTGGGAGCTCGCGGCCGGCGCCCTCGGCCACGCCATCCGCAACCACCCCGAGCGGTTCCTCGACAAGAGCCGCTACTCGATGGACTGGTACTACCCGGTGCTGGGCGGGGCCGTCACCGGCGAGGCGGCCAAGGAGCGCATCGAGAGCGCGTGGGACGACTTCGTGGTCCCCGGCCTCGGCGTGCGCTGCGTGCTGCCCAACCCCTGGGTCACCGGCGGTGAGAGCTGCGAGCTCGCCCTGGCGCTCTGGGCGATGGGGGAGTCCGACCGGGCGCTGGAGATCCTCCAGTCGATCGCCCACCTGCGCGCCGAGGGCGGCTTGTACTGGACGGGCTACGTCTTCGAGGGCAACCGCGCCTTCTGGCCGGAGGAACTCACCACCTGGACGGCGGGCTCCCTGCTGCTGGCGGTGGCCGCGCTGGGCGGCGAGGAGGCGACCACCGCGGTGTTCGGCGGCGAGCGCCTGCCGCGGGGGCTGGAACCGGACTGCTGCGGATAGGACACGCCCGGCGGGCGGAGCCGCCCGCCGCCGTCTCCTTGCCGCCGCCGTCCGCACGCTCGCCGTCGGCCCGTCCGTACCGTCCACCCGCCGGGCGGACGGTACGGACGGGGCACGCCCCGAGGGCCCGTGGCCCGGCCCGTACGCCTGTCTGAACCCGGCGTCAGCCGGGGCCGAACCGGCGCTTGTACGCCGACGGCGTGATGCCGGTCCCGCGGCGCATCAGCGCGCGCAGGTTGGCGGCGGTGCCCAGCCCGCTGCGCCGGGCGACGACCTCGAACCGGGACTCGCCGCGCTCGATCAGCCGGCACGCCAGCGCGAGCCGCTCCCCCGTGAGCCAGGCCAGGGGCGTCGTGCCCAGCTGTGCCCGGAAACGGCGGTGCAGCGTCGCCGGGCTGACCGCCGCGCGCGCCGCGAGGTCGGACACCGTGAGCGGTGCGTCCAGCCGTTCCTGGGCCCAGGCCAGGACGGGCCCCAGGGACTCGTCCAGCAGGTCGGGCATGGGGCGCTCCACGAACTGCTTCTGGCCGCCGTCCCGGTGGGCCGCGAACACCAGGCGGCGGCTCACCGAGGCGGCGATCTCCGCGCCGTGGTCGCGGCGCACCACATGGAGTCCGAGGTCGAGCGCGGCGGCGCTCCCCGCGGCGGTGAGGATGTCGCCGTCGTCGACGAACAGCACGTCCCGTTCGAGGCGGACGGCGGGGAAGCGGGCTCGGAAGGAGTCCGCCCACTGCCAGTGCACGGCCGCCCTGCGCCCGTCGAGGACACCGGCCTCGGCCAGCGTGAACGCCCCGCTGCAGAAGCCGAGCAGCCGCGCGCCGCGCGCGTGCGCCCGCCGGACGGCGTCGAGCACGGCGGGGCGGCGCGGCACCTCGACGTCGGGACGGTTGGGGACGATCAGGGTGTCGGCCTCGTCGGCCGCTTCCAGCCCCGCGACACCGGTGAGCGTGAAGAACCCGTCACGCATCACGGTGCGGGGCTCGGGTGAGCAGAGCCGGAAGGCGTACAGATCGGGGCCGATCTCGGGCCGGCGCAGGCCGAACACCTCGGTCGCACACCCCAGTTCGAACGGGTTGGAGTTCTCGTCGACGATCACGACGACCCGGTGCGGACCCGGCGCGCCGCGCGGCGCCGCGTGCGAGGATTCTTGCGCCATGTGCGATTCCTAGCACTCGCCCCGGCCGGGCGCCACGACCGAGGATGGGCCCATGAGCAGCGAACCCATCTCCCTCGGCAGGGCTCTGGCCTCCTTCGACGCCCTGTGGAGCCCCCGCATCGTCACGCGCGTCAACGACTACGACGTCCGTATCGCCAAGGTCGAGGGCGAACACGTCTGGCACGCGCACGACGACACCGACGAGTTCTTCCTGGTCCTCGACGGCGCACTGCACATCTCCCTGCGCGAGCCCGCCGGGGAGCGCACCGTCCAGCTCCCGAAGGGCTCGGTCTTCACCGTCCCCCGGGGCACGCCGCACCGGCCGTTCGCTCCCTCCGGCGCCCACATCCTGATGTTCGAGCCCACCGGCACACCGTCCGTGGGCGACCGCCACGACGAGGTCCCCGACCACGTCGACGCGACGACCGGGCACGCCCTCGGCCTCTGAGCCGACGGGGCGTCCCGCCGCCTCCGGCCTCCGGCTTCCCAGGCCCGGCGTTCCCGGCCCCGGCGGGCGGCCCGGCCCCCGGCCCGGCCGGGCACCCCCGTGGCTCGGCCCGGATCCGGAAGGCGGACACAACCTAGATCCAGTCGTCGATGCCGTTGAAGTTCAGCCGCACGCTCGACACCACCAGGCCGGTGGGCGACTTCGTGGGGCCGTAGCAACCGCGGGTGTAGCCGGGCTGGAGGGTGGACGGCGCGCAGTCGACGTCCCCGCCGTAGTTGGTCTGGATCTCCCCCTCGATCGCTATGGCGACGCTCGCCCTGTTCTGCACCACCAGGACGGTCTGGGTGCCGCCGCTGGAGTTGTGCACCCAGCAGAGCTTGAAGAGCACGTTCTTCGAGCCCTTGTGCTGTTTGTACTCGGAGGGGGTGCAATTCCAGTCCGGAGTGGTGCTGACGGCCTTCCAGCCCACCTCCGCGGCCGAGGCCGGCGATGCCGCGAGGGCGACGGTGCCGGCGGCTGCCGCGGTCAGAGCCAGTGAGCGGCGTACGAACGACTTCTTCATGGATGCTCCCTGTTGTTGTCAGTGGTGGTTCGGGGTGCTGCTGGTCCTCAAGGGCCGGGCGGAGGGGGTTGCGTGAACGGCTCAGCAGTAGCCGGTCCCTTCGCCGGCAGCCCAGGCTCTTGGCGGTGCAGTAGCAGCCGCGGGTGCATTCACCACGACGCACGACGTGAAATGCAGACCGTCGGCGTTGTACGGGCTCACATAGTCGGAGCAATGCCAGTTGGAGTTCGTACCGACGGCCTTCCCATTCACGGTGGAAGGCGCTGCCGAATCCGGCGGGATGGTCAGCAGCGTGACACCCGCGGTGGCGAGGATGGCGAACCACCTCTTGATGACACCGTTTCGCGTGGTGATGGGTCATTGGGTCGTCCCAACGGAACGGATCGCACTGAACGGCCCGGCGCCCGGCGGCGCTGAGCTCGCGACCTGCGGCGGAGCACGCGCACGGGCGGCTCCTCCGCGTTCCGGAGCGTCGCCGCGGAAACTCTCGTACACCTTTCCCGTGGTGCCGGAGTGGCCGCAGGAAACGCGTCCGGCCTCCCGCCACTCCTCCGTGGGCCCGGGCTCGGCCCCTTTCGCCAGAATGGCGGCGGAAGCCCGGAAGACGATCACCGTACGAAAGGTTCCCCCGAAGGCGGAACGGCCTTTGCGGCGGAGTGGTGAGGCGGTGCGCATACGGAATCCCCCGGAAATTGCCGCTGCTTTCCGCGGCCCGGTGATCAGAATGGCACCGCGCCACCTTCGACCGCACCGCCTGCGGCCTGCGTGATCAGGCAATGCGGAGAGCAGCACGGGGGGCGAACCCGGACGTATCGCCCGGACCCGGCAGGGTCGGCGTCAGTCGAGGGCGCCGTGCTTCGCCAGGAGGTACGCGAGCTGTGTCCGGCTGTGACTGCCGAACTCGTCCGACGCCCGCTTGATGTGGTTCTGCACGGTGCGCGGGCTCATGCCCAGACGCGCGGCGATCGCCGCGTCGGTGTGCCCCTCCACCATGAGGCGCAGGACGGACAGGCGCCTCTCGTCCGTGAGGGCGGCGGGCTTCCCCGCCGCGGCGAACTCGACGGGCTCCGCGAGACTCCAGGCGTGCTCGAAGACATTGACCAGGAAGAGCACCAGGCCCGGGTGTTCCACCAGCAGGGCGTGGTGACTGCGGTCGTACCGGTCGTCCGGAACGACCGCGACGGACCGGTCGTAGATGATCAGGCGCCCGGGCAGCTCCCCGTCGGTACGGAAGCGGCTGCCCGCCAGGTGCATCCGCGCCATGAACTCCAGGGTCGGCTCGTGGGCGCGCACCGTGTGCTGGTACAGCGCTCGGTGCTGTACGCCCCGGCCGAGCATGGCCAGGAGCTGGGGGCCGGTCTCGTCGAGGACGAACTGCGGACGGGGGCCGCCCGGCTGGGCCGCCAGGAGCTCCTCACGGCAAGCGGAGTTGAGCGTCCGCAGCGTGTCGGTGATGACATCGATGCCGCGCAGCATCCGCACCGCGGTGACGACGTGCTCCTGCTCCTCCCGGTACAGCCGCTCGGCGGGCCCGACGGCCTCCGCCATCGCCAGCATCCGCTGCCGCGCGTCCTGGATCTGCCGCTCGACGGGCCGCTGCATCTCGTTGAGCGCGACGTCCGGCGGTACGGGTACGAGGACCTCGGGCTTCCCCGCCATCGGCCGCATCAGCCCCAACGCGAGCAGGCACTCCGGCACGGGCCCGGTCGTCGACCCGGCCCCCAGAGCGTCCCGGTACGCGGCGAGCCCCTCCGCGCACAGCGGCGTCGCCGCCCCCTGGCTCCCTGCCGCAGCATCCGAGCACATGCAAGTCCCCCTCGTTCCCCCGGCAGGCACCCCTTCATCCGGCACCCGAGCCCGCTGTGCGCGTGTCGGCGCAACCGCGTCCGAGCAACCCGGACGAGTCGTCGAACGAGTCACCCCGGGGCACCGACCCGTTCCTGCGTCACTGGTCGGTGACACGGCTTCGGCCCGTCCAGGATAGTGATCTCCTGCGCACGCCCCTTTCAGCGGAGGCGAGACCACCCGAAGGCGCCGCCCGGGAGCTCGTGAGGTGGCGGTCGCCGGGGCAACGGCGACGTCGCGCGCGGGCGATGGCAGACTCGCAGCGTCGCGTCCCCGCAACGAGAGAGAGCTTCGGTATGGCCGTCATCCACCGGACCACCCTCACGCCGACCAAGCTGGAGCTGCTCGCCTCCTGGCTGCCGTCCAGGCCCTGGTACCGCGGTGGTGCCGGCGCGGGCGGGGTGGAGCCGGTCAAGGCGGGTGGGTTCCGGCTGGACGATCCCCAGGGGGAGGTCGGCATCGAGTTCATGGTGGTCACCGACTCCTCCGGCCCCCACCCGGTCGCCTGCCTCGTGCCGCTCACCTACCGCGGCGCCCCGCTCGACGGGGCCGAGCACGCCCTGATCGGTACCGCGGAGCACGGGGTGCTGGGGCGCCGCTGGGTCTACGACGGGTGCCACGACCCGGTGCTCGCCGACCGGTTGCTCGCCCTGGTCGAGGGGCGCGCCGAGGCACAGCAGCAGAGCGTCAGCGACACCCCGGACCCGGAGATCGCGCGCTCCCACACGGGCGGCCGGTGCCGCCCCACCGGCCTGACCGTCACGGACGACACGGAGGGCACCGACCTGGTCCTCGCGCGGGACACCGTCCTCCGCCTGCACCGGGCCCTGCGACCCGCGCCGGACGGGCCGCTCGCGCTTCCCGGCGGTGCGACCGGCCATGTCGCGGGCCCCTGGCGCATGCCGGACGGCACGCGCGCCCGGGGGCTGTTCGCCGTCCTGCACGGCCCGCCCCAGGGGTGAGCCCCGGGGCCGGGACGGCAGCGGGTCGCCGTCAGTACCGGCGCAGCCGACCCGCGACCAGGTGGCCGATGAAGACGTAGACGACCGCGGCGAGACCGTAGCCGGCCACGACGCGCAGCCACGTCACGTCGAAGGTGAACAGGTCGTGCGACCAGCCGGCCAGGAAGCGGGCCGCGTCCTGGACGAACTGCACCAGGTCGTTGGCCCGGTTGGCCTCCAGCAGGTACATCAGGATCCACAGGCCGATGATGGCGGCCAGGACGTCCGCGACGACCGCGACCGCGGTCGCCGCCTGCGAGCTTCCGTTCCGATGACGGGGAGACATGCGGTACGGGTTGCCCCGCATGCTCGCGTCAAACGCATGTCGCGAGCCCGGTCTGATCGGGAGAACACCCTACGCGTTCAGCTCCGCCAGCACCCGCAGCGTCGCCGGGTCGGGCGCCGTCACGAGCAGGTCGGTGACCGGCCCCGCGCGCCAGAGGTCCAGCCGTTCGGCGATCCGCCCGCGCGGCCCGACCAGTGAGACCTCGTCGGCGAAGGCGTCCGGCACGGCGAGCACCGCCTCCTCGCGGCGGCCCTGCGCGAACAGCTCCTGGATGCGGCGGGCCTCGGCCGCGTACCCCATCCTGGCCATCAGGCCGGCGTGGAAGTTTTGGGCGGCGTGGCCCATGCCGCCGATGTAGAAGCCCAGCATCGCCTTCACCGGCAGCAGGCCCGCGGCGACGTCGTCGCATACCTGCGCGCGGACCAGCGGCGCGACGGTGAACCCCGCCGGGAGGTCCTTCAGGGCGTACACGTCCGTCCGCAGCGGCGACCAGTACAGCGGCAGCCAGCCGTCGGCGATGCGCAGCGTCTGCGCGATGTTCTTCGGCCCCTCGGCGCCCAGCAGGACCGGCAGGTGCGGGCGGAGCGGGTGGGTGATGGGCTTGAGCGGCTTGCCGAGGCCGGTGGCGTCCGCACCGGTGTACGGATGGCGGTGGAAGCGCCCCGCCAGCCGCACCCGCCCCTCCCGGCGCAGGACTTGGCGGACGACCTCGATGTACTCGCGGGTCGCGGTCAGCGGGCTCGCCGGGAACGGGCGACCGTACCAGCCCTCCACCACCTGCGGTCCGGACAGGCCGAGGCCCAGCATCATCCGGCCGCCGGATAGGTGGTCCAGCGTGAGCGCGTGCATCGCGGTGGCGGTCGGCGTCCGGGCGGCCATTTGCGCGACCGCCGTGCCCAGCCGGATCCGCGACGTGTGCGCGGCGATCCAGGTGAGCGGGGTGAAGGCGTCCGATCCCCACGCCTCGGCCGTCCACACGGAGTCGTAGCCGAGCCGCTCGGCCTCACGCGCCAGGTCCAGGTGACCGGCGTCCGGCCCGCGCCCCCAGTAGCCCAGTGCCAGTCCCAGCCGCATGACACCGACCTCCTGACGGTATGTCAGTTCAGCGGTCGACTGTACGCCAACGGCCCCCCGCCCGGAAGGGCGAGGGGCCGTGCGGGGCGGTCTCAGCCGCGCTGGATGCCCGTCGTGTCCTGGAGCACGCCGCGGCGGCCGTCCTGCGTCTGGGCCACCAGGCCCTGACCGCGCTGCTCCACCGCCAGGTACCAGGTACCGGGGGCCAGTTCGGCGATCGGCGTCGGCGAGCCGTCCTCCGCGTACAGCGGACGGGCGACCGGGACGGCGAACCAGAACGGCGAGAAGTCCGACGGGGCGCCGCCCTGCTGACCCGGTGCCTGGGCCTGCGCCGGGGCCTGGCCCTGCGCCGGCTGGGGCTGCTGCTGCGCGGGCTGGCCCTGCGCCGGCTGCGGCTGGCCCGGCTGGCCGCCCTGGGCGCCCGGGTAGCCGTAACCACCCTGCGGCTGGCCGCCGAACGACTGCTGCGGGCCACCGGGGTAGCCGTAACCCGCCGGCGGCTGCGCGCCGTACGGCTGCGGCTGCTGCGGACGCGGCGCACCCATCAGCGGGGCCTTCAAGGCCGGGACGAGCGGAGCGGCGACGGCCGCCGCGGCGAGCACGATGGTGGCGAGCAGGCCGAGGATCATGCCGGCGCCCGCGTCGGCCTCCATGTCGATGATGGTCCAGAAGGCCGTCCACAGCGCGAAGATGCAGAAGGCGACGCCGAACTGGCCGAGGTCGATGCCGACGACCTTCCGGCCCGGCATCGCGCGGCCGACGACGATCAGGGCCGCGCCGATGACACCGGCGAGGAACATGCTCATCAGGAGGCCCAGGGAGTCCCAGGCGTTCGGGGCGTCGTAGTCCGGGCAAACACTGCTGCCGGCCGGGCAGTCGATGCCGGGCGTCAGACCGAGGAACGAGGCGACGAACAGCACCACCGCTGCTCCGATCACCACGCCATCGCCTCGAGTGAGGGAGCGGATGTTCACGTGAAAAGTCCTTCGTCGGTTGTCTCGTCGGGTGCGGGGGTGGCGCGAAGCACGGGGGCGGCCCCATCGTACGGGCCGAATCTATCGTCCGTCTCGACTAGCCCCGCAGGTAGGTGCTGATCCCCTCCGCGATCCCGCGGGCCGCTTTCTGCCGCCACGCGGCATCCGTCAGCAATGCGGCGTCCTTCGGGTCACGCATATTGCCGCATTCGACGAACACTTTGGGCACGGTCGACAGATTCAGTCCACCGAGATCCTTGCGCACGTCCAGACCGGTACCGTCGCCGACGTAGTTGGAGGGCGCGCTTCCGGTGGCCGCGGCGAACCGCGCCGCGATGTGCCCGCCGAGCGTGCGCGACGGGCCGACGATCGCCGCCGTGTCCGCTCCACCGCCCTTGACCAGGGCGGGAAGGATCACATGGAACCCGCGGTTGCCGGCCGCCGAGCCGTCCGCGTGGACCGAGACGACGGCATCGGCCGCCGCCTTGTTGCCGATCCGGGCACGCTCGTCGATGCAGGGGCCGTACGGCCGGTCGGCGTCATGGGTGAAAGTCACCGTTGCGCCCTGCTTTTGCAGCAGGGTGCGAAGACGGTGTGAAACATCCAGGGTGAATTCGGCTTCGGTGTAACCGGCGTCGGTGGCAGTGCCGGTGGTGTCGCATTCCTTGCGGTTCGTTCCGATATCCACCTGCGTGGCGATTTCCCGGGTGTGTGTGAAATTCCCCGGATTGTGTCCCGGGTCGATCACCACGACCTTTCCGGCGAGGGGCGCGGCCGCGGTGGGCACCGCCCCGGCCGTGGAAGCCGCCGTCGCGGGTGCGGAGGCGGTCGGTACGCCGCGCCGCGGCGCCTTCGCGTCGGGGCCGTCCGCGCCGCTCGTCGTCTCCCACGCGAGCCACCCCGCCGCGGCGGCGATCAGGGCCGCGGCGGCGGCCGCGAGGGCCGCGGCCCGGCGGCGGGCGGGGGAGGGGCTGTCGTCGTCGTGCACCCGGCGATGCTACGCGCCGGCGCCCCGCGGTCGTGGGACCGCGCGACGCCCGCGCACAGCCGCGCCACGTCCCGCCGCGGGCCGTGCCACGCGGGACCGGAGGTCACACGGGGGTCCGCCCCCGGTACCCGGAGCTCAGCGGGCCGCGGCCTGGATGCTGTACACGTCGCCGACCCGCAGCGTGTCCGGCGTGCAGTACTCGCCGTAGGTGCCGATGACCGACACCTCGACCCCCGACCCGGGCTGCCGGAACCGCCGGTAGTACGGAGCGTTCGCCGGCACCTCCGGCACCTCGACCAGCGGGACCCCGCGCCGCTCCAGCAGGCGCCGCAGCTTGTCGAACCGCAACCGGGGCGTGAACCGCCCGTACCGGGCGCGCACCACCTCGCCGACGACCCTGCTGCCGCCGTGGGCGAGGCGGTGCACCTGCAAGGTGACGTGGTGCCCCGACCACGGGTCACCGGCGGCGGCCCGGTCCCAGAAGAACTCGGCCAGCCCGTAGTCCCGCCCCAGGCTGCACGCACCGGAGCGGTTCTCCGTGAAGCCCGCCCCCAGCACCTGCGTGACGCGCTCCGGGGAGTCCGAGGGGCGCGCGCCCAGCACGGTGCCGGTCGTGACGACGTCCACGTAGAACGCCAGCGAGTACGGCGTCACCGGGTCATCCGGCGGTACGCCGCAGCACCCGCAGCGAGTCCGTCACCGACACCTCGGTGAAGTCGCCCGACTCCAGGGCCCGCAGGTAGATGCGGTACGGCGCCTGGCCGCCGTCCGCCGGGTCCGGGAAGACGTCGTGGATGACCAGCAGCCCGCCGGGCGCCACGCGCGGCGCCCAGCCCTCGTAGTCGGCGGTCGCGTGCTCGTCGGTGTGACCGCCGTCGATGAACACCAGCCCCACCGGCCCCGCCCACACCTTCGAGACCTGGGGTGACCGGCCCACGACCGCGATGACGTGGTCCTCCAGGCCCGCCTTGTGCAGCGTGCGGCGGAACGTCGGCAGCGTGTCCATCAGTCCGATCTCCGGGTCCACCACCGTCGGGTCGTGGTACTCCCAGCCCGGCTGCTGCTCCTCGCTGCCCCGGTGGTGGTCGACCGTGACGACCACCGTGCCCGCCGCCCGCGCCGCGTCGGCCAGCAGGATCGTGGACCGCCCGCAGTACGTGCCCACCTCAAGCAGCGGCAGCCCGAGCCGCGCGGCCTCGGCCGCCGCCGCGTACAGCGCCAGCCCCTCCCGTACGGGCATGAACCCCTTGGCGGCCTCGAAGGCGGCCAGCGTCTCCGGCTTGGGCGCGGCAGAGGCCACGGGTTCCTCCTGGACTGGTGTGCGTACTGGGCGGTCACATCGTAGGCGCCGCCGCCCGCCGCGCATCGGCCGGGAGCTGCCGCCCCCTCGGGTGCCCGCGCAGGGGGTGCATCACTTCGGGCATATCCAGTTGCACAGGCCGTCGTCGTTGTCCGGCCACTCGCAGCAGAGCCGGGCGAGGCCGTCAGGCTCGTCGACCTTGTCGCGATCGACGAACTCCGTGACGATGCGACCGTCCTCGACACGCGTGACGCCTATTTGCTGCTTGAAGTCGATCCTCAGTACTTCCAGCTCCAACCTCCTGCATTTCACCGCATACCGCCCAGCAGCCTCGGGGTACTTGGCGAACAGTCTGCTGACCTCTTCGAAGAATTCAGGGTCGCGCTCCGGCCCGCAGGCGGGCTTGGTCTCCATGGCTGCACTCCCCACGTCGAGTGGTTGCATCCCCGAATCCATGGTCCCTCGGCGGAGAGCCGGGTGCTACCGAGCCCAGGACGGTCCCCCGTTCAAGCTCTCGAAGAAGCACGCCGCAACGTCCGGAGCCGCCGTCAGGCCGAAGGTGCGGCGGCCCGCGGCTTCGCATCGCACTCGAACCACACCGTCTTGCCGTCCGACAGCTGCACCGTCCCCCAGCGGTCGGTCACCGCCTCCACCAGCAACAGCCCCCGCCCGCCCTCGGCGAGTTCGTCACCCCGCCGCACCGCGAGCGGCGGGCGCGCGGACCCGTCCGTCACCTCGACCCGCAGCCCCTCCGGGCGGCGCAGGATGAGCATGGTGCACCGCCTCCCAGCACATGCCGTACGACGTTGGCGACGAGCTCCGTCATCGCCAGCTCGGCGGCGTCGCTCAGCTCCGCCAGGTCCCAGCGCGTGAGGAACATGCGCAGGATGCGCCTGATGTGCCGCGCGGAGTGCTCGCCGACGGTGAAGCCCATGCGGTAGCTGCCGCTCGCGTTCGCCGGTGAGGGTTCAATCCCGTGATCCATGTCACCAGAGTGCGGCGACGTGCTTACGCTCGGCTACGAAACGAAACGAACGCCGCACGGCGTGCACTTGGGGGTGGCCGCCGCATGGTCAACATCCGCGACCTCGATCCCAGCGCCTCACCGCTGGACTACTACGGCTCCGAGCTCCGCCGCCTGCGGGAGGCGGCGGGCCTCAAGCAGGCCCAGCTCGGCGACATCATCTTCTGCACGGCCTCGCTGATCGGCCAGATCGAGACCGCCCGGAAGGTCCCCACGCGGGACTTCTCGGAGCGTGCCGACGCGGCACTGGGGACTGGTGGGACCTTCTCCCGGCTGGTGGGGCTGGTGCTGCGGAGCCAACTGCCGCACTGGTTCCAGCCGTACGCGGAGATGGAGGCGAAGGCGGCGTACATCTCGACGTACCAGGCGCAGTTGGTCTACGGCCTGCTCCAGACGGAGGCGTACGCCCGGGCGGTGCTGGGCGCTCGGACCGATGGCAACCTGGACACCCGCGTCGCCGCCCGCATGGAGCGGCAACGGATTCTGGAGCGCGAGAACCCGCCGCTGGTCTGGGCCGTGCTGAGCGAGGCGGTGCTGCACCAGGAGATCGGTGGCCGGGGGGTCATGCGGGCTCAACTCGCCCACTTGTTGGACCTCCAGGGGCGGGAGTGGGTGCAGGTGCAAATCCTGCCCTTCACGGCCGGTGCGCACACGGGGCTGATGGGCTCGTTCAACCTCTTGAGGTTCGAGGACGACCCCGATCTCCTCTATACCGAGGACTTCGTACAGGGCCATATGACGGCCAATCCACAGGCTCTCCGGGAGGGTTCCCTCCGTTACGATCACCTGCAGGCCGCCGCCCTCTCGGTCGAGGATTCGGCGGCACTGATCGCCCGCGTAATGGAGGAGCGCTATGGAGACCATCCAGAACCTGACGGGCGCACGGTGGCGTAAGTCCAGCTACAGCGGCGACACGGGCGGCCAGTGCGTCGAGTGCGCCCCCCTCGGCGCCGCCGCCTGGCGCAAGTCCAGCCACAGCGGGGACACCGGCGGCGACTGCGTCGAAATCGCCGCCCAGCCCTGCCGCGTCGCCGTCCGCGACTCCAAGGACCCGGACGGCCCCGCCTTCACCATCACCACCGCCGCGTTCGCCGCGTTCGTGACAGCCGCCGCCGAAGACGGCTTCACCGGTCGCGGCTGAACTCCGCCAGTTCGAGGTCGATGAACGCCGCGATCATGGCCCGCCAGACGGCTTCGGCGACCTCGGGGGCGAGCCCGGCGGCTTCGGCCCGTGCCCGGGCCGCCGCGACGACCTGCTCGACGCGGCCCGGGGCGCGGACGGTCGCCTCGTCGGTCTTGAAGTCGGCCGCCCTGCAGACGAGTTCCTGGCGGCGGGCGAGCAGGGCGGTGAGTTCGGTGTCGAGCGCGTCGATGTGCGCTCGCACCTCGGCGAGGGACTGGGGTTCGGACATGGGATGCGTCGTTTCCTTCCGGTGAGAGGCGGGAAGGTGGTACAGGCGGTGGTGCGCGGGGCCGGGGCGGCCCGCGTCACGCCGCCACCGTCGCGGCGGACTTCGCGGCGCGCGGGGTGTCGAGCACCTTGCGGGTGATGCGCTCGGCGACGGCCGTGACGAAGGTGCGCGGCCGGCGCGGGGTGAGGTGCGCGGCCAGGGCGTTGGAGAGCCCGGGGGTGACGTAGGCGCGGTCGCGGTCCAGGGCGCGCAGGGCCGCGCCGACCACGGGCGCGGCGGTGGTCATGGTGCCGTTGACCGCTGCCTTGCGGGTGCCGATGACGTCGAAGAACGCGGTGTCCACCGGGCCGGGGCACAGGGCGAGGACGCGTACGCCGCGGCCCCGGTACTCCTGGCGCAGCGCGAGGCTGAAGTTCAGGACGAACGTCTTGGCCGCGCTGTAGACGGCGAAGTACGGGGAGGGCTGGAACCCCGCGGTGGAGGCGACGTTGATCACAGCGCCGCCGCCGCGCCGGAGCATGCCGGGCACCAGCGCGTGGGTGAGGTCCACCAGCGCCACCACGTTGACCATGAGCTGGTCGTGGTCGCGTGCTCCTTCCGTCTCCTCGAAGCGGCCGCAGGTGCCGAAACCGGCGTTGTTGACGAGCAGGTCGACGCTCCGGCCCAGGTCCTGGAGGCGGGCGTGGATGCGCGAGGCCGCGTCGGGTTCGGCCAGGTCCTGGACGATCACGTCCGCCCGGATGCCGTGCCGGGCTCGCAGGTCTCCGGCGATCCCGTGGAGGCGGTCGGCAGAGCGGGCGACCAGGACGAGGTCGCTGCCGCGGGCGGCGAGCTGGGCGGCGAACTCCGCGCCGAGCCCGGACGAGGCTCCGGTGATCAGGGCCGTGGGGCGGTGGGTCGCTGACATGGCACATCCCTCCGTTCCGGCGGGAGTCGCTCTCCCGCCGTCGAGTCACGACTGTAGCGACTCGCGGCTTATCCGCAACAGTGATGTAGCAGTTAATTGGTGAATCGCTTCATTGGTGTACGGTCTGCGCAGGTTCCGGGGATGAGGAGGCGGCATGAAGGCAACCCCGCAGCGCCCTCTGCGCGCGGACGCGGAGCGCAGCGTCCGGCTGATCCTGGAGGCCGCCGAGCGGGTCCTGGAGGCCGACCCCGCCGCGCCCATGGAGAAGATCGCCGAAGCCGCCGGAGTGGCCCGGACGACGGTCCACCGCCGGTTCGCCAACCGGCAGGCGCTCGTGGAGGCCCTGGCGGGCAACGCGGCGCGACACCTCGACGACGTCGTCACCGAGGGCCGGCCCGAGACGGCGCCCCCGCTGGTGGCGCTGCACCAGATCACCGCGGGCGTCCTGCGGGTCAAGCTGGGCTGGCGGTTCGCGCTGGGCCACGCCGTGACGCCCGGCGGCGAGGCCGAGCGCATCCTCGCCGGAGTGCAGGACCGCTGCCTGGCCCTTCTGACGCGAGCCCAGCAGGCGGGCCTGTTCGACGCGGAGGCCGATCTCCTCTGGGTCCGCCGCGTCTACTACGCGCTGATCGGGGAGACCCTGCAGGACGCCGGCTCCGCGAACGACCCCGACGCCCTCGCCGCCCGCATCATGGACACCCTCTTCCACGGCTTCGGGCCCCGCCGGGGGGCGTCCTGACCGCCCTGGGGCGCCCTACGACGTAGGTCCTGTCGTAGGACGCGTACACCGGGTCGTACGACGAAACCCCATGTACGGCCCGCAGGGCAGCTGCGACCATCACACGCATGGTCCAGCCGCGCTCCGACACCCACGCCCCCGCTCCCACGATCACCGCCGGCCCCCGTGCCCCGCACACGTGGGCGGTGCTCTTCGCCGCCTGTGCCGGGCAGTTCCTCGTCGTCCTCGACGTCTCCGTCGTCAATGTGGCGCTGCCCTCGATGCGCACCGATCTCGGGCTGTCGGCGCTGGGCCTCCAGTGGGTGCTCAACGCGTACACGATCGCCTTCGCCGGGTTCATGCTGCTCGGCGGGCGGGCCGCCGACCTGTTCGGGCACAAGCGGATGTTCCTGATCGGGCTCGGGCTGTTCACGGCCGCGTCCCTGGCGGGCGGGCTCGCGGTGGAGGGATGGCAGCTGCTGGTCGCGCGGGCCGCGCAGGGGCTCGGGGCGGCGGTGCTGGCGCCCGCGACGCTCACCATCGTCACCGGCGCCGTACCGGCGGGGCCCGCGCGGACCCGGGCGATAGGCACCTGGTCGGCGGTCGGGGCGGGCGGCGGCGCCGCCGGCGGACTGGTCGGCGGCGTCCTCACCGACATGCTCTCCTGGCGATGGGTGCTGCTGATCAACGTGCCCGTCGGCGTGGTGGTGCTGATCGGCGCCGCGCTGTGGGTCCGGGAGAGCCGTACCGGCGGCGGGCGGCGGCTCGACCTGCCCGGCGCGGTACTGGTCACCGGCGGGCTCGCGGCCGTCGCGTACGGCATCGTGCAGACGGAACAGGCCGGCTGGGGCGCCGCCGTGACGCTGGTGCCGCTCCTCGGCGGCCTGGCGCTGCTGGCGGCGTTCGTCGCGGTGGAGGCGCGCACCGCGGCGCCGCTGATACCGCTGAAGGTCTTCCGGTCGCGGGCGGTGACGACGGCCAACCTGTCGATGCTCGTGAACGGGTCGGCGGCGTTCGCCATGTGGTTCTTCATGACGGTGTACGCGCAGAATGTGCTGCATTACACACCGCTGGAGGCGGGCCTCGCGCTCGTACCGAGCTCCATCAGCGTGATCGTCGGCTCCAAGCTGGCGCCACGGCTCATGCCGGTGGCCGGCGCGCGGAACCTCGCGGTGCTCGGCACGCTGATCGCCGCCACGGGCTTCGGCTGGCAGTCGCTGATGGAGGCGGACGGCGGGTACCTCACGACGATCCTCGGCCCCGGCATCCTGATGATGCTCGGCATCGGGCTGATCATCACCCCGCTCGCCTCCCTGGCCACCTCGGGCGCGGCCCCCGGCGACGCGGGGCTCGTCTCCGGACTGGTCAACACCTCCCGCACGATGGGCGGCGCCCTGGGCCTGGCCGCGCTGTCCACCGTGGCGGCCGCCAGGTCGGCCGGCGGCACCGGCCCGGAGGCCCTGACGGCGGGGTACGCCCTGGCTTTCCGGGTCAGCACCGGCATCCTTCTGGCGGGTGCCGTACTGATGCTTTTGTGGCTGCCGCGGCGCGCGGAAGGGGGCGCCGAGTCCTGATCGTCACCGTCGCGGTTCCCCGAGAACGGCTCCGTGCGCGCATACTGGCGGAAATGACGAAAACACCCGCGCCCCGGCGCCACCTCGCCACCAGCCCCTTCAAGGCCCCCGTCGTCCTGCCCATCGAGGACTTCGCCCTGGGGGACCGCGTCTCGCACGACCAGTACGGACTGGGCACCGTGATCGGTGTCGAGGACGGCATCGCGACGCTCGTCGACTTCGGCCCCGGACGGGTCCGGGTCCTCAGTCCGTACAAGGGCATGACCAAGCTCTGAAGCCCACGACACCCCGACCCGGCACGGCGTCGGGTGTATTCCCTTGCGTGGTGCGCTGCGTTATACAGGAGGCGCACCGGCCCTAGAACGCGTTCTAATCCGGTTCCGGGTGCCGGGCCCTCCACGGCCTCGGTGCGGTCGACGGTGCGGACGGCCGTGCCGGGGTCTCCAGCGACGAGCAGGAGCCCCATGCCCATCGACGCGAGCCAGGCGATCGCGGCGGAGCCCCGCTCCGCCGAGATCCACTGGGACCACAAGGACGTCCAGCTCTACCACCTCGGCCTCGGCGCCGGCCGCCCCGCCACCGACCCCGACGAACTGCGCTACACCCTGGAGTCCCGGCTGCACGTCCTGCCCAGCTTCGCCACGGTGGCGGGCGCCGGCATGGGCATGATGGGCGGGCTCGCGGCGCCCGGCATCGACATCGACCTCGCCGCCGTCCTCCACGGCGGCCAGAACATCCGGCTGCACCGGCCGATCCCCGTGAAGGGACGGGCCGTCACCAGCTCCCGCGTCGCCGCGGTGTACGACAAGGGCAAGGCCGCCGTCCTGGTGCTCCGCTCCGAGGCGGCCGACGACGACGGGCCGCTGTGGACCTCGGACGCCCAGATCTACGTACGAGGCGAGGGCGGCTTCGGCGGCGACCGCGGCCCCTCCGCCCGCCCCGAACCGCCCGGCCGCGCCCCCGACCGGACCGTGGAGCGGCCCGTGCGCGAGGACCAGGCGCTGCTCTACCGGCTCTCCGGCGACTGGAACCCGCTCCACGCCGACCCCGAGTTCGCCAAGCTCGCCGGCTTCGACCGGCCGATCCTGCACGGCCTGTGCACGTACGGCATGACCCTGAAGGCCGTCGTCGACACGCTCCTCGACGGTGACGTCACCCGGGTCCGCTCGTACGGCACCCGCTTCGCCGGTGTGGTCTTCCCCGGCGAGACCCTGCGCATCCGGATGTGGCGGCAGGACGGGGGAGTCCGCGTGGCGGTGTCCGCCGCCGAGCGGGACGACGCGCCCGTCCTCGCCGACACCCTCGTCGAAACCGTGTGAAGGGAGCCGCGTCGCCATGCGCGCAGCCGTACTGCACGAGACCGGCCAGGACGAACTCGACGTCCTCGACGACGTCGAGGCGGTGGGCTTCGGCCCCGGCAAGGTGAGGATCCGGGTGCGGGCGACGGGCCTGTGCCACTCGGACGTCTCCGCGATGAGCGGCGTCCTGCCGCAGCCCGCGCCGTTCGTGCCCGGACACGAGGGCGCGGGGGAGGTCCTCGACGTGGGCGACGGCGTGACCGCGCTGAAGCCCGGCGACCGGGTGGTGATGTGCTGGCTGCCCGCCTGCGGCGCCTGCGCGTCCTGCAGGCGCGGCCAGACCCAGCTGTGCCTGGCGGGCTTCCTCAACGCCGGTACGCCCAACTTCCGGCGCCCCGGCGGGGACGTCTTCGGCTTCGCCGGGACCGGCACCTTCACCGAGGAGGTCGTCGTCGACGCCGGCTGCGCCGTGCCGATACCGGACGACGTGCCCTTCGACATCGCCGCGCTCATCGGGTGCGGTGTGACCACCGGACTGGGCGCCGCCCTCACCACCGCACGCGTGGAGGCCGGCGCCTCGGTCGCCGTCATCGGGTGCGGCGGCGTCGGCGTCTCGGCGATCCAGGGGGCCCGGTTACAGGGCGCGGCGCAGATCGTGGCCGTCGACCCCGTGCCGTCGCGGCGCGAGGCCGCGCTGCGGTTCGGGGCCACGGAAGCGGTCGCACCCGACGCCCTCGCCGACGCCAAGCAGCGGATCACGGCAGGGGAGGGCTTCGACTACGTCTTCGAGGTGGTCGGCAGGTCCGCCACCGCCCGCACCGCGTACGAGACCACCCGGCGCGGCGGCACCCTGTGCGTCGTCGGCGCGGGCGCCATGGACGACCACCTCCGGCTCAACATGTTCGAGCTGTTCTTCGACGAGAAGCGGATCCTGCCCTCCCTGTACGGGGGCGGCGACGTGCTCCGGTCCTACGAACGGGCCATCGCGCTGTGGCGCGCGGGCCGCATCGACCTCGCGGGCATGATCACCCACCGGGTGCGGCTCGACGGGATCAACGACGCGCTGGAGCAGATGCGGACGGGCGAGGCCCTGCGCACCTGCGTCGAGATCCCGTGAGCGGCTCCGTGACCACCACCGGGGAGGGGCCCATGGCCACGCCGCTGCGCGGCCTGTGCGCCGTCGTCACCGGCGGCGGACGCGGTCTCGGCCGCGCCGAGGCCCTCGAACTGGCCCGGCTGGGCGCCGCGGTCGTCGTCAACGACCACGGCCCGGGATCGGCGGACGCGGCCGAGGAGGTCCTCGCCGCGATCCGCGCCGCGGGCGGCCGGGCGGTCGCGCACCTCGGCGACGTCGCCGACCACACCACGGCCGGCGAACTGGTCGGCCTGGCCGTCCGCACGTACGGGAAGCTCGACGTACTGGTCAACAACGCGGGCATCCTGCGCGACCGGATGATCTTCTCGATGAGCGAGGACGAGTGGGACGCGGTGATCCGGGTCCACCTCAAGGGCCACTACAACACCACGCACTTCGCGTCCGCCCACTGGCGCGAGCGCGCGAAGGCGGCCGGGGCACCCGTCCACGGGCGGATCGTCAACACCTCGTCGGAGGCGTTCCTGGCCGGCTCGGCGGGCCAGCCCAACTACGCCGCCGCCAAGGGCGGCATCGTCGGCCTGACCACCTCGACGGCCCTGGCCCTCGCCCGGTACGGCGTGACCTGCAACGCCATCTGCCCGCGCGCCCGCACCCGGATGACCCGCGACGTCTTCGCCGGCATCGGCGAGCCCGACGGCACCGGCGTGGACCCGCTGTCCCCCGAGCACGTCGCCCCGCTCGTCGGCTACCTCGCCTCGCCCGCCGCCGCGCGCGTCAACGGGCAGCTGCTGGTCGTCCACGGCGGCATGGTCGCGATCGTCGACCGGCCGCGGGTGGCCGCGAAGTTCGACACCGCCGAGGACGTCTTCTCGTACGAGGAACTCGACGCGCTGCTCACCCCGCACTACGCCGGCCGCCCGGCGGGCGAGACCTTCGCGGCGGCCGAGGTGCTCGGCCTCAGGAAGGGCTGAGCGGGCGGCGGCGGCCGTACATGCGGGAGGGCCGCCCCGGGGGATCTCCCCGGGACGGCCCTCCATGTCGTCGCGACGGGCCGTCAGGCCGCGGTCCCCTGGTGCGGGACCTTGCGGTGCCGGCCGTGCGGCTGCGACGTCGAGTCCTCCGTCGCCGCCGCGCCCCCTCGGTGCTTTCCGGAGCCGCCGGCGTCCCCCTGCGGTCGCGCCTGGGTCGTGTCGGTCATGGCCTCAGACATGTGGGAAGTTCACCCCGTAGTGATCGCTGATGATGTGCGGCCCGAGAGTCTAGTCACGGGCGGTGCGGCCGGTCAGCGCAGCCTGCTGCAAGGGAGCCTGCTGCAGTGGAACCGGCTTGCACACACCAGGAGTCACCTCGGGCGCGGACGGTTCCCCGCCCGCGCCTTCCGGTTGTGACGGTTGTGTGACCGCATCCGGAACGTACCGTGCCAGTCCGCACCGCACCGCCCCCGTCACGTACGGCAGGCGCAGCTCGCCCTCGGGCGTCCACAGGCCGGCCCCCCTCAGCCACCCGGCCGGGGCCCGCAGTTGCCGCATCCGGCGCTCCGAGGGCCGCCACACACCCAGCCAGCTGCCCGCCGCCGCGTCGATCCGCAGCGCCACCGCACAGCTCTCCGGGATCAGCATCTGCCCCGGCTGGACGGCGAACGGCGTCACGGCCGCGTCGGGCAGCCGCAGGCACTCCGGGAAGCGCACCGGCAGCGTGCTGCCCAGCACGCCCCAGCCGAGCCGGGCGTGGCCCGGCGAGGGCGCGTCGGAGCGGATGAGCAGCAGCCCGCTGTCCGCGTCCGCCAGTAACAGCCGGTCCTCGCTGTCGTCGGTGATCTGGAGGAGATCGGTCACCTCCCCGCCCCGCTCCAGGTCCACCGCCACCGTCTTCACCGGCCTGCCGTCGAGCTGCCGGTCCAGCGCCAGCAGCCGCCCCGTGCGGTCCAGCCACACGCCGCCCGTGCAGCGCCCCTCGATCTCGGCGACGTGCTCGGGCCCGTACGCCCCGCCCGCCACCCGCCACACCCCGGTCGAGCCCTCGCCGGCCGTCAGCGCGTACGCGCACGTGCCGTCCGGCGACGGGGGGAGCAGCCGCAGCGCCGGCGACTCCACGGCCCCCAGCGGCAGTTGGCCGGTGCCGGGGCCGGTCGGGTAGAGCAGCGAGAAGGTGTGCCCCCGGCCTGCCCGGCGGGCGATCAGCACCCGTCCGTCCGCCAGCGGCAGCACTTGTGCGTGGGGGTCCTCGGGCTGGCCGAGCGGCAGCGGCACGGCGTACGGCTCGGGCCCGTCCAGGGTCCACCGCTCGGGGTACAGCGCGTCGCCGTCACCCGCCAGCCGCGCCGCGTAGGTACCGTCCGCCGCGATCGTGAAACCCGTCCGTCCGGCGGTCTCGATGGCACAGACTGTCATCGACTCGTCACCTCCGGCGACTGAACGTAGTTATCGCACGCCGTACCGAATGGGCGAGTCGCCGTGCTTCACCTATAAGGGTGGCGGTGTCCCGGTTCGCCGGGAGAAGTGGTGGCCTTTGTGCTGCGGGGGCGGTCGCCGGGGGCCCGCCGGCCGTCCGCCGGCCGTCCGCCGGGGGCCCGTCCGGGCCCCGGGACGTGCGTCGCCGGTGCCGCGCGGGAGGGTTGTCCACAGGCCAGGGCGGCCGGGCGCGCAGGACAGGTAGCCTTTCCTACGTGCCCCGCCTGTCTGAAGTCATCGCCGAGCTCGACGCCCTCTGGCCGCCCGAGCGGGCCGAGCAGTGGGATGCCGTCGGCACCGTCTGCGGCGACCCCGACGCCGGCGTCACGCGCGTGCTGTTCGCCGTCGACCCCGTCCAGGAGATCGCCGACGAGGCGATCGCGCTCGGCGCGGACCTGATCGTCACGCACCACCCGCTCTACCTGCGCGGGACGACGACGGTCGCGGCCGGACACTTCAAGGGCCGCGTCGTCCACACGCTCATCAAGCACGACATCGCGCTGCACGTCGCCCACACCAACGCCGACACGGCCGACCCCGGTGTCTCCGACGCCCTCGCCGGCGCCCTCGACCTGCGCGTCACCGGCCCGCTCGTGCCCGAGAACGGCCTCGGCAGGATCTGCGAGGTCGACCCGCCCGTGACCCTCAGGGACTTCGCCGCCCGGGCCGCCGCGCGGCTGCCCGCCACCGCGCAGGGCATCCGCGTCGCGGGTGACCTCGACGCGCTCGTCCGTACCGTCGCGGTCAGCGGCGGCTCCGGCGACAGCCTCTTCGACGCCGTACGGGCCGCCGGTGTGGACGCCTTCCTCACCTCCGACCTGCGCCACCACCCGGCCTCCGAGGCCACCCAGCGCACTCCGCTCGGGCTGATCGACGCCGCGCACTGGGCCACCGAATGGCCCTGGTGCGAGCTGGCCGCAGCCCAGCTCGACGAGATTTCCGACCGCCACGGCTGGGGCCTGCGGGTCCACGTCTCGAAGACGGTCACCGACCCCTGGACCCACCACTCTTCCTCTGGAGCCCCCAACTGAACGCCGCGCCCGCCGACCAGATCCGACTCCTCGACGTCCAGGCCTTCGACACCCGCCTGTCGCAGCTCGCCCACAAGCGCACGTCGCTGCCCGAGCACGCCGAGATCGAATCGCTGACCAAGGACCTCACGCAGCTGCGCGACCTGCTCGTCGCCGCGCAGACGGAGGAGAGCGACTGCGCCCGCGAGCAGACCAAGGCCGAGCAGGACGTCGACCAGGTGCGCCAGCGCGCCGTCCGCGACCAGCAGCGGCTGGACTCCGGGGCTGTCTCCTCCCCCAAGGACCTGGAGAACCTCCAGAAGGAGATCGTCTCCCTCGCCAAGCGCCAGGGTGACCTGGAGGACGTCGTCCTGGAGGTCATGGAGCGCCGCGAGTCCGCCCAGGAGCGGGTGGCCGAGCTGACCGAGCGCGTCGCCTCCGTACAGGCGAGGGTCGACGACGCGACGGCGCGGCGGGACGCGGCGCAGCAGGAGCTGGACAGCGAGGCCGCCTCCGTCACCAAGGAGCGCGAGGTCGTCGCGGCGTCCCTCCCGGCCGACCTGCTGAAGCTGTACGAGAAGATCCGCGGGCAGCAGGGCGGTGTCGGCGCGGCCCGCCTGTACCAGCGCCGCTGCGAGGGCTGCCACATCGAGCTCAACATCACCGAGGTCAACGACGTGCGGGCGGCCGCGCCGGAGACCGTCGTGCGCTGCGAGAACTGCCGCCGCATCCTGGTCCGTACGTCGGAGTCCGGCCTCTGATGCCCGCCGCCGAGCTGCGCGAGCTGATCGTCGAGGCGGACGGCGGCTCCCGGGGCAACCCGGGCCCCGCCGGGTACGGCGCGGTGGTCCTGGACCCCGTGTCCGGGGAGCCCCTGGCCGAGGCCGCCGAGTACATCGGCGTCGCCACGAACAACGTCGCCGAGTACCGGGGCCTGATCGCCGGCCTCAAGGCGGCGCGGGAACTGGCGCCCGACGCGCGAATCCGGGTCCGCATGGACTCCAAGCTGGTCGTGGAGCAGATGTCCGGCCGCTGGAAGATCAAGCACCCGGACATGAAGCCGCTGGCGGCCGAGGCGGCCCGGGTGTTCCCCGCGTCGCAGGTCGCCTACGAGTGGATCCCGCGCGAGAAGAACAAGCACGCGGACCGGCTCGCCAACGAGGCGATGGACGCGGGCAAGCGCGGCAAGCAGTGGCAGCCGTCCGGCTCGGTGGCCGCGCTGGACGCGAGCGCCGCACGCGTGGTCGGTGACGCCGCGGCCGGCGCGGCCAGGGCCCGCGCGGCCCTCGCGGGCGCGGCGGCGGTCTCCGGCGCCCCGGCCACCGGCGCCTCCACCTCCGGTGCTTCGGCCTCAGGCGCCTCCGTCTCCGGTGCTTCGGCCTCCGCGGCCGCTTCCGCCGCCGCACCGGCCGCGTCCGCAGGGGGCGGCACCGCAGGGGGCGGGACCGCGACCCTCCCGGCCCCGGCTGCCGTTCCGGCTCCCGCCGCGGTTCCGGCCCCGGCTGCCCGCAGCGAGCGCACCACGTCCCTCGAAACCGAGACGGAGGCCGCCGCTCCGTCCGTCGGCTGGGGCCCGGCGGACCTGGGCGCGCCCGCCACCTTCGTGCTGCTGCGGCACGGGGAGACCGTCCTCACCCCCGAGAAGCGCTTCTCGGGCAGCGGGGGCAGCGATCCCGAACTGACCGAGGCGGGCCTGCGCCAGGCCGACGCCGTGGCCGCCATGCTCGCGGCCCGCGGTACCGTCCAGGAGATCGTCTCCTCGCCGCTCCAGCGCTGCCGCCAGACGGCCGCGGCGGTCGCCCAGCGGCTCGGCCTGGACGTCCGTATCGAGGACGGCCTGCGCGAGACCGACTTCGGGGCCTGGGAGGGACTGACCTTCGCGGAGGTCCGGGAGCGGTACCCCGACGAGCTGAACGCCTGGCTGGCCTCCGCCAAGGCGGCGCCCCCGGGCGGCGAGTCCTTTGCGGCCGTCTCCCGCCGGGTCGCGGCCACCCGCGACCAGCTGACGGCCCGTTACGCAGGCCGCACCGTTCTGGTCGTCACGCACGTCACCCCGATCAAGACGCTGGTGCGCCTGGCCCTCGGCGCCCCGCCCGAGTCGCTGTTCCGCATGGAGCTCTCCGCGGCGTCCCTGTCGGTGGTGGCCTACTACAAGGACGGCAACGCCTCGGTGCGGCTGCTGAACGACACCTCGCACCTGCGCTGAGCGGCCGGGCGCGGGGGCGTTCGTGCGACCCCGCCCCGGGCCGCCCCGGCTCGGACCGATAGTTGCGCGTCGCTGCCTCCTGCCCGCCGCCTGGCCTGACTTTCCGCCCCCTGGGCACGGGCGTGCCGGACGGAGGGGGCAGTGCCGGGTCCGGGTGTGCCGCGGGGCAGGGGCTTGCCGACCCGAAGGGGCCTGCCCGGCGGAGGGGTCAGCGCCGGGTCGGGGCGGCGGCCGGGCGCAGCGCCGCCGCCTCACGGGCCAGGGACTCCACCCGTGCCCAGTCCCGGGCCGCGAGCGCGTCCGGCGGCAGCATCCAGGAGCCGCCCACGCAGGCGACGTTCGGCAGCGCCAGGTACGCGGGGGCGGAGGCGGCGCAGATGCCGCCGGTCGGGCAGAAGCGCGCCCGGGGGAGCGGCCCGGCCAGCGACTTGAGGTACGCGGTGCCGCCGGCCGCCTCCGCGGGGAAGAACTTCATCGTGCTCACGCCGCGCTCCAGCAGCGCGACCACTTCCGACGCCGTCGACACCCCCGGCAGGAACGGCACGCCCGCTCCCGCCATCGCGTCCAGCAGCCCGTCCGTCCACCCCGGGCTCACCAGGAACCGCGCCCCCGCCGCGACCGCCTCCGCCACGGCGGCCGCCGAGAGCACGGTGCCCGCGCCGACCACCGCGCCCGGCACGCCGTCCGCGATGGCCCGGATGGCGGCCGGCGCGGCCGCCGTGCGCAGCGTCACCTCGATCGCGGGCAGCCCGCCCGCCACCAGGGCACGGGCCAGCGGTACGGCGTCGGCGGCGTACTCGATCACGGCGACGGGCAGGACGGGCGCGAGAGCCGGCGCGGACGGCGCAGCGGAAGTCATGCGGCCATCGTGGCGGCCGCACGCATCCCCCGCAATTGACGTTGCGCAGCATGCAACGCTTCCTGCCGACGCCTCCGCAAAAGCCCGGCTGGTGGTCCCTCGTCCGCTCTCCGGTGTGCAGGCCGCGAGCCGGGGTAAGCCGCTTTGCAGCGTTGCCCGATGATCCTTCCGGAGAGGGGAGACACACCATGACGAGGAAGAACCCGGCTCGTCGGCTGCCGCCCGGCCCCGACCGTGACGAACTCGCCGCCGGCCTGAAGGAGAAGTACGACGCGGGTGCCTCCATCCGCGCGCTGGCCGAGGAGACCGGCCGCTCCTACGGAGCCGTGCACCGCCTCCTGGGAGAGGCCGGCGCCGCTTTCCGCGCCCGCGGCGGAGCCACGCGCGGGAAGGCCGCGGCCTGAGCACAGCCCCGGACGGCCCGGCAGCGCGCCGCGCACCGGCGGGACGACCGAGGCGCACCGGGAGCCGGCAGGGCCCGCGCGGTGGGGGCGCGGGCCCCACATCCGTGCCGTTGAACCGGCAACCTTTCACGCGGCCGTGGCGACCAGCAGGTGTCACTACCCCCCGCCCGTGAGGTCCCGATGTCCCTTGCCCCTCCCGCAACGCACCGCCGCAGCCGCAGAGGCCGACTCCTCGCCGCGGCTGTCGCCGCCGTCCTCGTCGGCACCGGCGGCTCGCTGGCCCTGAACCGGTTCGCGGACGCCGCCGACGCGCTGCCCGCGCCCGCCGACGAGGCGACGAAGACCCCGGCCGTCGCCCGCGTCGCGGAGCGCCTCGACCGCGGCCTGGTGGCGGTACCCGCAGAAGGGGGAACCCTCGTCACCTGGCGGATGCTCGGCGACGACCCGGAGGGCATCACCTTCAAGCTCTACCGCGGCGGCACACTCATCGCGGAGACGCGGAAGACCAACCACCTCGACACCGGCGGCAGTCCGTCGTCGACGTACGAGATCCGCGCCGTCGTCAACGGCACGGAGAAGCCCGGCGGGAAGGCGGGCGTGTGGAGGTCCGGGCGCCTCGACATCCCCCTGCGGAAGCCCGCCGGCGGCACCACCCGCGACGGCGTCGCCTACACCTACTCCGCCAACGACACCTCCACGGGCGATCTGGACGGCGACGGCCAGTACGAGCTGGTCGTCAAGTGGGTGCCCTCGAACGCCACCGACGTCGCCAACTCCGGCACCTGCACCGGCCCGACGGTCTACGACGCCTACGAGCTGAGCGGCAAGCGCCTCTGGCGGATCGATCTCGGCACCAACGTCCGCAGCGGCTCCCACTACGACTCGTTCCAGGTGTTCGACTACGACGGCGACGGCAGGGCCGAGATGGCCGTCCGCACCTCCGACGGCTCGAAGGACGCGGCGGGCACCGTCATCGGCAACAGGAACGCTTCGCACCTCGCTGCCGACTGCGCGGTCATCAGCGGAGCCGAGTACCTGTCCGTCTTCAACGGCGCGAGCGGCAAGGTCATGGACTCCGTGCCGTTCGAACCGGCCCGCGGCACCGCCGCCGACTGGGGCGACACCTGGGGCAACCGCGAGGGCAGGCTGCTCTCCGCCACCGCCTACCTCGACGGCACCAGGCCCAGCATGGTCTTCACCCGCGGTATCTACGCGCGCACCGCACTCGCCGCCTACGACTGGAACGGCGCGGAGCTGACCCGGCGCTGGACGTTCGACAGCAACAGCTCGAAGAACCGCGGCAAGGGCTACGACCAGCAGGGCAACCACAACCTCGCGGTCGCCGACGTCGACGGTGACGGCAAGGACGAGATCCTGTACGGCGCGATGGCCGTCGACGACAACGGCTCGGGCCTGTGGACCACGAAACTGGGCCACGGCGACGCCCTCCACGTCGGCGACCTGGACCCGGCGCACCCCGGCCTGGAGTCCTTCAACGTGCACGAGCACAAGGACTCCGCGTACGGCTTCGAGATGCACGACGCCAGGACGGGCCAGGTCCTGTGGGGCCGGAAGACCGGCACGGACGTCGGCCGCGGCATCTGCGCGGACCTGACCAGGAAGTACGCGGGCGCCGAGTGCTGGTCCAGCGGCGGCGGGCTCTACACGGCGGCCGGCACGAAGATCAGCGACAGCGTCCCGGCGTTCGGCGGCGGCCCCTCGTACAACTCCGCGATCTGGTGGGACGGCGACGCGAACCGTGAACTGCTCGACCACCGCTGGTCGGGCTCGGCGAGGACCGGCCACGGGCAGGTCCTGAAGTACGACGGCGACGGCGAGCTCACCCGCATCTGGCACGACCAGGACGCCAAATCCAACAACTGGACCAAGGGCAACCCGGCGCTCTCCGCGGATCTCCTCGGCGACTGGCGCGAGGAGATGATCTGGCGGAACGCCGACTCCACCGCGCTGCGGCTCTACAGCACCCCGCACCCGACGGAGTACCGGCTGCCGACGCTGATGCACGACCCGGTGTACCGCACGGGCGTGGCCTGGCAGAACACCGGCTACAACCAGCCGCCGCAGGTCAGCTACTACCTCGGGACGAAGTAGACCGGGCACGGGTGGCCCCCCGCCTCACGAGGCCGGGGGCTCACCCGCGTCCCACGCCGCGGCTGCCTGGCCGCGACGGACCCGGGCTCAGTGGATCTCGTCCACCAGCACGTCCAGCTGCCACGCCTTGCCCGCCTTCCCCGGGGCCCCGCCCTCGACGACGTAACCGAGGTCCCGCAGCGCCACCACCAGCTCGGCCGGTGAGGCGGGGGCGTCGCCCGCCTCCAGCAGGCTCCGCACGATCCGGCCCTTCGTCGCCTTGTTGAAGTGGCTGACCACCTTGCGCGTCGGCGCGTGCAGCACCCGCACCGTCGCCGTCCGCCCCGCGACCTCGCCCTTCGGCTTCCACGCCGCCGCGTAGGCCGCCGACCGCAGGTCCAGCACCAGTCCGCTGCCGGCCGCCTCGGGCAGCACGTCCGCCATCGGCGTACGCCAGTACGCGCCCAGCGCCCCCAGCCCGGGCAGCTTCACGCCCATCGAGCAGCGGTACGACGGGATCCGGTCGTCCACCCGTACCACACCCCACAGCCCCGAGAACACCAGCAGCCACGCGCGGGCCCGCTCCCGGGCCGCCGCGTCCAGCGTGGCCAGCCCGAGCGCGTCGTACAGCACGCCCGTGTAGATCTCACCGGCCGGCCGCGCCCCGGCGGTCCGCAGCTCCGCGTTCTTCGCGACCTCGCCGCGCAGGCCCTCGCTCAGCCCCAGCACCTCACGGGCCTTGCCCTCGTCGCCTGCGCACAGCTCGACCAGCTCGTCCAGCACGGCGGCCCGCGCCGCGGCGAGCCCCGGCAGCGACAGCGCGCCCGGCTCCAGCGGCGCGCCGCTCCCCGATGCGGCCTTTCCCTCGGAGGGCGGCAACAGCACGAGCACGGTGGTTCTCCTTCATCACGTACGGAACGGGGGGTGCGGCCCCCGCGCCAGCGTACGGAATGGGGCGGCGGCCCCGCGCCGGCGCACAGGGAGCGGGCGCACCGCCCGCGGCCGTGCGACGGCCGGTTCCGCCGGAGCCACCGAGGTGCCGTGCCGCGCCCGCCGCCCTAGGCTCGGCACATGCCCCGCCGCCAGATCCGCGTCACCGGCGCAGCCGAGGCTCCCCTCCGGGCCGCCCTGCGTGCGCTGCGCGCCGAGCTCGGCGTACCCGACGTCTTCCCGCCCGCCGTGCTCGCCGAGGCGGAGGCCGCGGCGAAGGCGCCGCGCCTGCCCGCGCGCGACGCCACCGACATCCCCTTCTTCACCGTCGACCCGCCCGGCTCCACCGACCTCGACCAGGCGATGCACCTCTCCCGCCGCGCCGACGGGGGCTTCCGTGTCCAGTACGCCATCGCCGACGTCGCCGCCTTCGTCACCCCCGGCGGCGCGGTCGACGCCGAGGCCCACTGGCGTGTCATGACCCTGTACTTCCCCGACGGCCGCGTCCCCCTGCACCCCCCGGTCCTCTCCGAGGGGGCCGCCAGCCTGCTGCCCGGGCGGACCGTCCCCGCGCTGCTCTGGCGCATCGACCTCGACGCGTACGGCCACCGCGTCGCCACCGACGTCGGACACGCCCTCGTGCGCAGCCGGGCCCGCCTCGACTACGCCGAGGTGCAGGAACGGATCGACACAGGCACCGCCGAGGAGCCGATCGCCCTCCTCCGCGACATCGGGCTGCTGCGCGAGCGCCTGGAGGTCGAGCGCGGCGGCATCTCCCTCGCCGTCCCCGAGCAGGAGATCGTCGAGCGCGACGGCGGCTACGCCCTGGAGTACCGCGCCCCGCGCCCCGCCGACGCGTGGAACGCGCACATCTCCCTCCTGACCGGCGCGGCCGCCGCCGACCTGATGACCGCCGCCGGAACCGGCATCCTGCGCACCCTGCCCACCGCACCCTCCGGAGCCGTCGCCCGGCTCCGCCGCTCCGCGAAGGCGCTGGGCATCGACTGGCCGCACCACGTCTCGTACGCCGCCCTCGTCCGCTCCCTCGACCCGCACGACACCCGCCACGCCGCCTTCCTGCAGGACTGCACCACCCTGCTGCGCGGCGCCGGCTACACCGTCTTCACCGACGGCGACCTCCCCGTGCCCGCGGTCCACGCCGCCGTCGCCGACGAGTACACCCACTGCACCGCCCCGCTGCGCCGGCTCGTCGACCGGTACGCGGGGGAGCTGTGCGCGGCGGTCGCCGCGGGCCGGGAACCGCCCGAATGGGTCCTCGCCGCCCTGCCCGCCCTCCCGCAGGAGATGGCCGCGGGCACGCGCCGCGCGGGGACCGTCGAGCGGGAGTGCGTCGACATCGTGGAGGCGGCCGTGCTCGCGGGCCGGGTGGGCGAGGTGTTCGACGCGTACGTCATCGACGTCCACGACCGCGACCCGTCCGTCGGCACCGTCCACCTGGAGGATCCGGCGGTCGTGCGGGTCGAGGGCGGTACCCGGGAGCTTCCGCTCGGCGAGCGGCTGCGGGTGCGGCTCACCCGGGCGGACCCGGGGCGGGAGAAGGTTCTGTTCGCGCCCGCCTGACCGCCTCCACCAGGGCCCGCGCGTCGTCGGCGTGGCAGCGGACCGTCCGCACCGGGTACCGCTTCCCCAGCAGCCGTACGGCGGTGACGGGCTCCGTCAGCTCGATGGTCACGGACGTCTGCGAGGCGACCGGCAGGTCCAGCATCCCTTCCTGCCGGGGGTGCGAGAAGCGCGGCTCGTGCCGGACCGCGCCGATCCGCTCCAGCGGTATCACCAGGTCCACATGCGCCCCCTGCCGTACCCGCAGCGCGTCGGCGCCCAGCACGTGCGGCCGGGTCACGGACGCCGCGTGCAGTCCGAGCACGAACAGGACCGTGTATACGTCGAGGACGAGGACGACCGCGTGCACGAGCGGCCAGGAGGCCAGCAGCCAGGACATGCCGACCGTCTCGACCACGCAGACGAAGGCGAAGCCGTACAGGTACGCGGCCTGGTCCCGCGCGTGCCCGAAGGCCCGCGCCGCCGCGCCGCCGACCCCCTCCGGCCGCCGGGCCACCCACCGCACCAGGCTCGCCAGCAGCCGCAGCTCGTGCCCGACGAGCCGCACGACAGGCTCCGGCACCAGTGCGTGCAGGGCCTCCCGCGGACCCCGCCCGCGCCGCCTCAGCCGGAGGAACGCGGCGGCCTCCGCGGCCATCAGGGCGACGACCGCCGCCTCCGCCCCCAGGAGCACCGCGCCCGGTATCCGCACCCCGGCCGGCAGGCACACCGCCAGCACCAGCTCGGCGGGCAGCACCGCGTACGCCACGCCCCGCAGCACCCGCACCAGGTCCCTCCGCCTCGTCGGCCCCCTCTGCCCCCTCCGCCTCACCGCGCACGCTCCGCCGCGATCCGCAGCGCCCGCCGGACGGCCGCGGCCTGCGCGGGCGGGAAGTCCGCGAAGAACGCCTCGGCGAAGGCGCCGTCCCCCGTGTCCCCCGCAGCGGGCACCAGCTCGTCCGGCAGGAGCCCGGCGAGCGCCCGCGCGGTCTCCTCGACCCGTACGTCGTCGGGCGCGGCGTCCGCGAGGGCGTCGAGCTGCGCGTACACCGCGTACGCCCGCTCCATCGCTCCGGGCGCCCGCGTCATGGTCCGCATCGCCTCCAGGAGCCGCGCCCCTTCCTCCGGGGGCACCACGGCCTCCAGCAGTGTGAGCATCTCCCGGTCGCGCGCGGCCATCGCGGGCTCGGGCCCGGGCAGCGCGGCCGAGGCGCGGGCCATGTCCCCGAACAGCTCCGCGAGCCCGGGCGACACCGGCCCCTCGGCCGGCAGCCGCCCTTCCCGCGCCTGCGCCAGCAGCACCCCGAGCCGCTCCCGCCGCGCCCGGATCTCCCCCTCCTGCCGCGCCAGGTCGGCGTCCAGCTCCTCCAGTACGTCGGCGAACTCGCGCCCCGCGTCGTCGGCGAGCACGTCCCGCACCTCGTCCAGCCCGAGCCCCAGCTCGGTCAGCCGCCTGATCCGTGCCAGCAGCACGGCGTCACGCAGCGCGTAGTCCCGGTATCCGTTGCCGAGCCGCCGCGGCTCGGGCAGCAGCCCGAGGTGGTGGTAGTGCCGCACGGCACGTGTGCTGACGCCGACGAGCGCGGCGATCTCTCCGATCCGCATGAGGCCAGTAGAAACGTTGACGCTGCGGCAAGGTCAACGGCGTTCCCGATGCCCGACGTGATCATGTGCCACGATCGAAGGAACACCTCCTGATTCACGTACGGCGGGAGCAGCGATGTCCCAGTCCGAGGAGCGACCGAGGAAGGGGCGTGACATGAGTGCCATGCCGCATGAACCGCTTACGCAGGCGGACGTCCTGCTGGAGGGCTCGTCATCCCCGACGGCACCTTCGCCCCCGCGGAGCTGCGGCTCTTCCGGGGCGCCGAGTCGTGGATGCCGTGCGACGGCGTGGCGCTCGTGGTCGAGGTGACCTCCACCCGGCCGCAGGGGGGCCGCGAGACCAAGCGGCGGTGCTACGCCCGCGGCGGGATCCCGCTGTACCTGCTGGTCGACCGGGAGGCGTCCTCCGTGACCCTCTTCAGCGACCCGGAGGGCGAGGACTACCGGCAGGTCGTCACCGTTCCGTTCGGCAAGCCGCTGCCCCTTCCCGAGCCGTTCGGCTTCGACCTGGAGACCGCCGAACTTCTCTGAGGCCGGGGGCGTCCCATGCGGCGGGTACCATGGTCCGCACGGCAGACGAGCCGGGCGGACGGCCGCGTGGGGATCGCAGGATCCTCCCGAGGAACGTCCGGGCTCCACAGGGCAGGGTGGTGGCTAACGGCCACCCGGGGTGACCCGCGGGACAGTGCCACAGAAAGCAGACCGCCGGGGACCTCGGTCCTCGGTAAGGGTGAAACGGTGGTGTAAGAGACCACCAGTGCCCAGGGTGACCTGGGCAGCTAGGTAAACCCCACCCGGAGCAAGGTCAAGAGGGGCCGCCGTCAGGCGGCCCTGCGCGGACGTTCGAGGGCTGCCCGCCCGAGTCCGCGGGTAGACCGCACGAGGCCGGCGGCAACGCCGGTCCTAGATGGATGGCCGTCACCCCGACGACCGCGAGGTCCCGGGGTACAGAACCCGGCGTACAGCCCGACTCGTCTGCCCCTCGGGGCCGCTACCGGGGAGCCTGGGGCTTCCGGTGTCTTCCGGTCCCGGGGCCGGGCCTCGGTGCGGGCCCCGGGGCTGGGGCTTCCTCGGCGTCGGGGAAGAGAACGCGCTGGGCCTCCGCGAGGTTGACCGCGAAGCCGTGGGGCTCCCACATGTGTCCGTTCCACCGCTGGATCGCCCGTGGCGCCTCCGGGTGCAGATGTGACCCCTGCCGGCCGGCACCCGGTACGAGAGGCACGGCGCGGAGCCGGCCGATCCTCAGGTCGCGGCGCTCGGCCCACTGGGACAGCGGTTCGTCGTCCATCGTGCTTCCTGCGAGCTGGGAGGCGGCTTCCTGGGAGGGTAGCGGTTCGGGCCGGCCGATGGTGCGGGAAGAGACGGACGCGAACATGTTCGAGCGCATCGAGCGGACCGTCCGCACCGCGTAAGGCGCCGGAGCCCCGCCCCCGGGTTTCCTCAGGCGTCGAGCGAGCGGTCGGCGATCCGCCCCAGATGCGCGGCGAAGACGCCCTCCGCCTCCGGGGTCAGCGTGCGCAGCGCCACCATCGCCGTGACGATCACGTCGCAGAGCTCCGACTCGACGTCCTGCCAGGTGTGCGTGGTGCCCTTGCGCGGGTTGTGGCCCGTCACCCCGATGACCGCCTGGGCCACCTCGCCGACCTCCTCCGACAGCTTCAGCATCCGCAGCAACAGCTGCTCTTCCGGTGCCCGGTCCGAGGCGCCCACGAGCCAGGCGTGGAGGCGGTCGATGGTGTCCCAGGTCTCGTCCATGGGCCGAGACT
This sequence comes from Streptomyces sp. NPDC051310, assembly GCF_044455245.1. Classification (NCBI taxonomy): domain Bacteria; kingdom Bacillati; phylum Actinomycetota; class Actinomycetes; order Kitasatosporales; family Streptomycetaceae; genus Streptomyces; species Streptomyces sp. NPDC051310. The sequence continues at coordinate 148,715 of NZ_JBITEO010000001.1, read as the reverse complement.
GCCACACCGGCGGACGCGCCGGGGGCCGGGCGCGGGGCCGGCCCCCGGCGGCCGGCAGGGGTCAGCCGCGGCCGATGTACGGCATCGTCGTGGCCATGATCGTGGCGAACTGGATGTTCGCCTCCAGCGGCAGCGACGCCATGTGCACCACGGTCCGGGCCACGTCCGCCGCGTCCATCACCGGCTCGGGGGCGAGCGTGCCGTTCGCCTGGAGGATGCCCGACTCCATGCGCCGGGTCATCTCCGTCGCCGCGTTGCCGATGTCGATCTGGCCGCACGCGATGCGGTACGGGCGGCCGTCCAGGGAGAGGGACTTCGTCAGGCCCGTCAGCGCGTGCTTGGTCGCCGTGTAGGCGACCGAGTGCGGGCGCGGCACGTGCGCCGAGATCGAGCCGTTGTTGATGATCCGGCCGCCCTGCGGGGACTGCTCCTTCATCTGGCGGTACGCCGCCTGCGCGCAGAGGAACGCGCCCGTGAGGTTCACGTCCACCACCGAGCGCCAGGTCTCGTGGTCCAGGTCCTCGACCGGCGTGCCGCCGCCCGCGAAGCTGCCCGCATTGTTGAAGAGCAGGTCGACACGGCCGTACCGGTCCCGTACGGCCGTGAAGAGGCCCGCCACGGCGTCGGGTGAGGTGACGTCCGCCGGGACGCACAGCACCTCCGCGCCCGCACCGGCGAGCGCCGCCGTCTCCCGCAGCGGCCCGTCCCGGCGGCCCGCGAGCGCCAGCGACCAGCCGTCCTCCGCCAGCGCCAGGGCAACGCTCCGGCCGATACCGGAGCCGGCGCCGGTCACCACCGCGATCCTCCGTACAGCGTCCATGGGGGCGCAGCGTACGGGACGGTCCGGCACCTGGACCTCATACGGCCGACATGTGGATGTTGTGTACTCGACAAGGGGTCGCGCTGCACTGGGCGCATGACAGCCGAACTACGCGCCGCCGCCCGCCGTTTCGACCGCCGTCGCTTCCTCACCGTCACCGGGGCCGCCGCCGCCCTCGCCTTCGCCGCGCACCTGCCCGCCGCGGGTGCCGCGAGCGCAGCCGAGCTGGACGCGCGCACGATCGACGAGGACCCGTTCACGCTGGGCGTCGCCTCCGGCGACCCCCTGCCCGGATCCGTCCTGCTGTGGACCCGCCTCGCGCCCCGCCCGTACGAGCCCGGCAGCGGACTTCCCCGGCGGCGGGTCCAGGTGCGCTGGGAGCTGGCGCACGACGCCCGGTTCACCCGGATCGTCAGACGCGGGCACGCCACCGCCCACCCCGAGTTCGACCACAGCGTCCACGTCGAGGCCGGCGGCCTGGCCCCCGGGCGCGAGTACCACTACCGCTTCCGCGCGGGCGACTGGATCAGCCCCGCCGGGCGGACCCGGACCGCCCCGCACGCCGTCGCCCGCGTCGGCGGGCTGCGGCTGGCGGCCGTCTCGTGCCAGGCGTACCACGACGGCTACTTCACGGCCTACCGGCACCTCGCGGAGGAGGACCTCGACCTCGTCCTCCACCTCGGTGACTACCTGTACGAGTACGCGGTGAACGCCACCGGCGGCGCCCGCGCCTACACCGACCGGCGCCTGCCCGCGCACTTCAACCGCGAGACCGTCACCCTGGAGGACTACCGGCTGCGCTACGGCCTGTACAAGTCCGACCCGGACCTCAGGGCGGCGCACGCCGCGCACCCCTTCGTGGTCACCTGGGACGACCACGAGACCGAGAACAACTACGCGGGCGGCACGCCCGAGAACGACGTACCGCCCGAGGAGTTCCTGCTCCGCCGGGCCGCCGCCTACCGCGCGTACTGGGAGAACCAGCCGCTGCGCGCGCCGCAGCGGCCGCAGGGCCCGGACATGCGGCTCTACCGGCGGCTGCGCTTCGGCGACCTGGCGCAGTTCGACATCCTCGACACCCGCCAGTACCGCTCCAACCAGGCGTACGGCGACGGCTGGCAGACACCCGGACCGGAGTCGGAGGACCCGGCGCGGACGATGACCGGCGCCGAGCAGGAGCGGTGGCTGATCGACGGCTGGAAGGACTCCCGGGCGGTGTGGAACGTGGTGCCGCAGCAGGTCACCTTCGCCCGGCGGCGCAACGTCCCCACCCCCGACTACAAGCTCTCCATGGACGCCTGGGACGGCTACCCCGCCTCCCGCAAGCGCCTGCTCGACGGCGCGCAGGCCGCCGGGATCGAGAACCTCGTCGTGCTGACCGGCGACGTGCACGTGGGGTACGCCTTCGACCTGAAGGCCGACTTCGACGACCCCGCCTCCCGCACCGTCGGCACCGAGCTGGTCGCCACCTCCATCGCCAGCGGCAAGGACGGCGCCGACCGGCCCGCCAACTGGGACAACCTCACCCGGGCCAATCCCCACCTGAAGTTCTACAACGGGCGCCGCGGCTACCTCGCCGTCACGCTCGAACCCGGGCAGGCCCGCGCCGACTTCCGGACCGTCTCCGCGGTCACCACCCCCGGCGCCCCCGTCACCACCGCCGCCTCGTTCGTGACGGAGGCCGGGAACCCGGGCCTCACACCGGTGTGACCTCCGCCGGGTAGCGGACGCCGATGCGGTCCCGTACCGCGTCGAGCGTCCGCATCACCGCGAGCGTCCCGTCCAGCGGCACCAGCGGCGACTCGGTCCGGCCCGCCCGCAGGCACCGCATCACCTCCGCCGCCTCGTGCTGGAAGCCGTCGAGCGGCCCCGGCAGGGTGAACTCCTCGGGCTCCCGCCCCGCGCGGTGCAGCACGAACCCCTCCGGGTCGAAGAAGCCGCGCGGGAACTCGATGCGGCCGGCCGTGCCCGACACCGACGCCGTCAGCGGCGTGTCCGACTCGATCGAGCACGACAGCAGCGCCGTGGCGCCCGAGTCCCAGCCCAGCAGGACTCCCGTGTTCAGGTCGACGCCCTCCGGCGAGAGCAGCGCGTCGGCCTGGACGCGGTCGGGCTCACCCAGCAGCAACTGGGCGAACGACACGGGGTAGACGCCCAGGTCGAGCAGCGCCCCGCCGCCGGCCGCGGGGTCGCGCAGCCGGTGGCCGGCCTCGATCGGCCCCGCGATACCGAAGTCCGCGCACACCGACCGCACCTCGCCGATCGCCCCGTCCCGCACCAGCTCCACCAGACGCCGGATGACCGGGTTGCAGTACATCCACATGGCCTCCATCAGGAACACCCCGCGCTCCCGGGCGATCCCGGCCAGTTCGGCGGCCTCGCGGGCGTTCAGCGTGAACGGCTTCTCGCACAGCACCGCCCGCCCCGCCTCCAGGCACAGCCCGGCGGCCGCCCGGTGCGCCGCGTGCGGCGTCGCCACGTACACCACGTCGACGTCCTCGTCGGCGGCCAGGGACGCCCAGTCCCCGTACGCCCGCGGTATGCCGAAGCGCCCGGCGAACGCCTCCGCGGAATCGGCCGAACGCGATGCCACCGCGACCACCTCCGCGTCGGGCATGCGGAGCAGGTCCGCAGTGAACGCCGCCGCGATCCCGCCCGTCGCCAGTACGCCCCACCGCACGGTCCCGGTCATCTGTCCGCCCTTCAGCACCATTGAGTTTTCAACCATTCCGGTCGAGCTGAGAGCATAGGCACCCGACAGCGCCCAGGACACCGGAACAGGAGACACGATGCCGGAGAGCGGCCCGAGCCCCATACCCGCCGAATGCCCCACGGAGCGCACCCGGGGCGGCGCCGCGACCCCCGGCACCCAGACCGGCCCGGCCGTCCCCGGCACGCGCGGCGCGAAGTCCGCACCGGCCCCCGCCGCTTCCGGCGCCGGTCCCGCTTCCGGCGCCGGCCCGGCTTCCGCGGCCTCCGCCGCCCCCCTCGCCGCCGCGCGCCGGACGAGCCTCCTCGTCACGCTCGTCCTCGGCGGGCTCACCGCCCTCCCGCCGCTCTCCATGGACATGTACCTCCCGGCCCTGCCGGAGGTCACCCGGGCACTGGGCGCGCCCGCCGCCACCGTGCAGCTCACCCTCACCGCCTGCCTCGCCGGCCTCGCGCTCGGCCAGCTCGTCGTCGGACCCATGAGCGACAAGTGGGGCCGCCGCCGGCCCCTGCTCATCGGCATGGTGGTGTACGTCGCCGCCACGGCGGTGTGCGCCCTGGCCCCCGGCATCGAACTGCTCATCGCCTTCCGGCTGCTCCAGGGCCTCGCCGGCGCTGCGGGCATCGTGATCGCCCGGGCGGTCGTGCGCGACCTGTACGACGGGGTCGAGATGGCCCGCTTCTTCTCCACGCTCATGCTCATCTCCGGGGCCGCCCCGATCGTCGCGCCGCTCATCGGCGGACAGGTGCTGCGGCTCACCGACTGGCGCGGTGTCTTCCACGTCCTGACCGCCGTCGGGTTCCTCCTCACCCTGGTGGTGTGGAAGTGGCTGGGGGAGACGCTGCCGCCCGAGCGGCGGCACGGCGGCGGTGTCGGCGAGGCGCTGCGGACCATGCGCGGGCTGCTCGCCGACCGGATCTTCACCGGCTACATGGCGGCCGGGTCGCTCGCCTTCGCCGCGCTCTTCGCGTACATCGCCGCCTCGCCGTTCGTGGTCCAGGAGATCTTCGGCGCGTCGCCGCAGACCTTCAGCCTGCTGTTCGGCCTCAACTCCGTCGGCCTGGTCGCGGTCGGGCAGATCAACGGCAAGCTGCTGGTGGGCCGGGTCAGCATGGACAAGGTGCTGGCCGTCGGGCTGGCCGTGCTCGTGCTGGCGGCCACCGGGCTGCTGCTGATGACCGCCGGTGTCTTCGGGCGCGTCGGCCTGGCACCGGTGGCCGCCGGGCTGTTCGTGCTGATGTCGGCGATGGGGCTCGTGATGCCCAACACCAACGCCCAGGCGCTGATGCGCACCCCGCACGCGGCCGGCTCGGCCTCCGCGCTGCTCGGCACGTCGTCGTTCCTGGTCGGCGCGGTCGCCTCGCCGCTGGTGGGCATCGCGGGCGAGGCCACGGCCGTCCCGATGGCGGTCGTCCAGCTCGTGTGCGCCGCCGGGGCGATGGTGTGCTTCCTGGCGCTGTGCCGCCCCTGGCGCGCGCCGCAGCCCCGGTAGGTCCTGTCCGGCGGGCACACCCCCGGACGCCCAAAGCGTGTCGCGAACTGGATCGGTGCTGGATTCCGGCCATGATCCGGCCTCTGGGGCGGCTTCGCTCAGTCCCGGTACTCGGCGGCTCGCGCAGCGTGTCGATCCCGCGACCGGGAAGGCCGTGCCGTCTCCCGCATGTCCATCCCCTCCACCGTGCGGCACCCCCGAGGCCCTGGCCACGGCGCCCGGTCCGGGGTCCCCGGCCTTCGCTCACCGAGGCGGCAGGCGGTCGTTCCCTGAGGCTCAGCCCCTAGGCCCTGTCGTCACATTCCCGTCTGCCCCGCGACGCCATGCACGCACGCTCGCGGCCCGGGGCTGCGGCAGCGGCCTGCCGCGGTAGCCGGGTCTCCGGCATATCGGTCTCGCCCAGGAGGGTTTCTGATCGCCGGCGCGACCGAATGCAACAGCCGCTCACGCAGAGCGCTCGGCTGGGAAGCCCAGCCGAGCGCCTGAATGAACGGCTCGCGGTCCACCCACCGACTGCTCCCTGTGGCGGGCGTGAAAGTGCCCTCCTCCTGTGGTTCAGGCAGTCGACGGGCTGGACACCATGGCTCGCAGGACGGGTGTACAGCGGTTGTTCGCGACGTTGCCCACGTCGGCTGAGGTCAACGGGTATGCCCGTTTCTCGCTGGCCGGCGAGCCCCGGTACGTGTGCCGTCGTTTACAGGAGATCGAGGCCGAGGTCGAGGTCGAGCCCCGGTCCCGTCTCGGCGGCGGCACCGTTCCCGGCCACCGTGTCCTCGCCACTGCAGATCTGCTGGATCGCAGTCGCGGTCGCCGGCCCGCTGCCGAGGAGGGTGAGGGGGCCGCCGATGTTGATGAGGCCGAGCTGGTAGGTGTCATTGCTGACCCGAGCCTGCTGGTCGCAGATGACCACGTTGCCGTCCTGGCCGTCCTGGTCGCTGTAGGAGTCGGCGACAGCGGCACCGGCTCCGAGCATGCTGAAGCTCCCGAGCATGGCAGCTACCAGGGCGGCATTTCGAAGTTTGCGCACAACATCTCCACTTCCGTCGGAATCGACGTGATCAGTGAGGGTGGAACCGTACAAGCTTGCAAGCTAGGACACGTATGCCCGTTTTTGGGCGAAACGCGCCGATGTGTCACCCTGTCGGTGCTCCGGGGGGCGACCACGCAAGCGGCCGGACCGGGTGCGTGCAGGGGGGCGTACGCACGAGAGAACCGCTCCCGCCTGCGTGGACTCGGGTAGCAGGACGACGATTCGGTCGCTGCGGACCGTGTTCGCCACCGGCACCAGCTCGGCTCTCGCGGGCGGCCGACCGCCGATGCCGACAAGGCCGACCACCCCGCAAAGGCCACGCGGTCGAATGCGGGACCACCGAGTGGTAGCGGTCCTCAACGAGTGGCTGTGACCGGCACTCTCGCAACAGCTCCTCAGCTTGTCGTTCACGGTCCGGGCATCGAACGCGGCTCGAACTCGACCAGTGATTTCGCAGTTCAGCGGACGTGAGAGGGCATTCGTCCGATCCTGTGCCCCGTCACAGAGGCAGAGGAACCAGCACGAGGGCCCGGCTCGCACCCGCCCGGGTCCGCAGGGAGTTCAGGACAGGGAACTCCCACGAAGACCGGCTCCCCGGCTGGTGCACCGAAACCGTCCCGACGCGGGCCAGGGCGACCGCCAGGTTCGAAGAAACCAGCGCCTGGCCACCCGCCACGACGTCGGCGGAGTCCTCCACCGGCGAGGCATACGCCCGGCGCGGAACGAGTCACTCCACGACCTGCTGCTCGCCGCGGAACGACAGTGTTGGTCGCACGGACGCTCAAGATGCCGGTTTCCGGCCGTCGAACGTTGCACGACAAGCTCAGTCGCGGCGCGCGTACGCGATCAGGTGGACGCGGTCCGCCGGGTCCGTCCAGCGGAAGAGTCCGACGCCCGCCACGTCCGCCTCCGGCAGCCGCACGCTGGGCGCGAGCGCCCGCGGTGCGCCGGCGGCCAGGTCGATCAGGACCGGAGTGCCGCCGCCGGCCAGGGCGTCGGCCGGGCCGCGGGCGCCGCTCGCGCCGTACACCACGCCCTCGTCGGTGACCGTGGTCAGCGTGAGCGGCGCGGTCCCGTCGGGGTTCTCGAAGCAGCGGCCGGTACGGGCGTCCAGGTCGAAGGCGAGGCTCCCGGCGATCAGGTACCGCCCGCCGGGCGAGGTCACGGCCCGGGGGTACTCGCCGGGCTCGATGGCCGGCCGGTGGCACTGCACCCGTACCAGCGGCGTGCCGGTGCGGACGTCGTGCACCGCCCAGATGTCATGGGTGGCCGCCCGCGCCGCGCCCTTCCGGTGCTGCCAGCGGGCCAGCACGTGGCCGGGGGTGAACGCGGTGGGCACCCCGCTCGCCGGGTCCGCGCCCGCCGGGGCCCGGTCGCGGCTGGACCAGCTCCCGCGCACCCAGAAGCCGCGGGCGCCGCTGACGAGCAGGCCCTTCGGGGTCATGCCGCGCACCTCGGTCAGCGTGCGGCACGGCGCGCAGCCCTTGGGGTGGCCGAGGCGGGCCGGCGGGACGCGGGTGACCTCGCCGGTGCCGGGGGCGACGACGGCGCTGCGCGCCTTGCCGTCGCTGACGACGACGCCGGGACCGGTGGCCGTCACTATCGGCGCGTCGGGCCACGGCACCTCCACGCGCTTGCGGGTGCCGTCGGCCGCGTCGTACACGTCGAGCGAGACGAGGCTGCTCGCCGGTGTCAGCGGGTCGCCGCCGATCGTGCCGTACGACCAGACCACGAAGTACTGCCGGCCGTCCTCGGCCAGGGTCAGCAGGTGCGGTACGGCGCCGGGTTCGCCGAGCGGGTGGAAGGGCCGGCCCGTCCACCCGGGCTTGCCGGTCACGACGTCGACGGTACGCAGGCGGAAGCCGGCGTCACCGGACCGTTCGAGGTGCGCGACCAGACCGGTGACGGGGTCCAGGGCGTACTCGCCCGCGAGGTCCGGGAGCTCCCAGCCGCGGGCGGTGTCGTACGCGGCGGGGGCGGTGAGCCGGGTCGCCGGGCCGGCGTCCGCGCGCGCGGACGCCGTGGGGGTGGGGCTGCTCCCGCCCTCGGGGTCGTCCGCGCCGACGCCGCAGGTGGAGAGCAGGAGAATCAGGGCCAGGACGGCCACGCCGGCCACCAGGGCGGCGCGCACGATCCTCTGTCTCATGGTCCCCCCGCGAGCACGGCCACCGGCACGGCCACCGCGTCGCGGTCACCGCCCCGGCCATCGGATCAACGGCGGTCAGCCTAGCAACGCGGACCACCTCCGGGGGCCGCCTACGATGGGTCGGTGAACCTCTCTCTGTCCCCCGCGGAAGCGCTGCGCGACGCCCTGGCCGGGCTGCTCGACGGGCTGCCGCCGACCAAGGCCGCGCAGGCCGTCGACCGGCTCATCGCCAGCTACCGCGGGACGACCCCGACCGACGCACCCGTGCTGCGCGACCGGTCCGACGTCGTCGCCTACGCCGCGTACCGGATGCCGGCGACGTTCGAGGCGGTGCGGGCCGCGCTGGGGGCGCTGCGGGACGCGGCACCGGAGTGGGTGCCGGGCACGCACACCGACATCGGGGGCGGCACGGGCGCGGCGAGCTGGGCCGTCGCCGAGGCGTGGGACTCCGCGGCGCGCACCACCGTCCTGGACTGGGCCGAGCCGGCGCTCGCGCTGGGCCGCGAACTGGCGGCCGCCTCGGGCGTCCCGGGACTGACAGGCGCCGCCTGGCAGCGCTCTCGTATCAGCGCGGCGCTCCGCATCGAGAGCAGTGATCTCGTCACGGTCTCGTACGTGCTCAAGGAGCTCACCGCACAGGACCGCGCCGCCGTCGTCACCGAGGCCGCGCGCGCCGCGCAGGCCGTCGTGATCGTCGAACCCGGCACCCCCGACGGCTATGCCCGGATCATCGCCGCCCGCGACGCGCTCGTCGCCGCCGGCCTGCGCATCGCCGCGCCCTGCCCGCACAGCGCGGCCTGCCCCATCGAACCCGGCGCGGACTGGTGCCACTTCGCCGCCCGCGTCAGCCGCTCCTCCCTCCACCGCCAGGTGAAGGGCGGTTCGCTGGCGTACGAGGACGAGAAGTTCAGCTACGTCGTGGCGACCCGGTTCCCGGTCGTGCCCGTGCCCGCGCGGGTCATCCGCAAGCCGCAGATCCGCAAGGGGCAGGTGCTGCTCGACCTGTGCACGGAGGACGACGGGCTGCGCCGCGACACCGTCACCAAGCGGCACGGCGCGCTCTACAAGGCGGCGCGGGACGCCGCCTGGGGCGACGAGTGGCCGCCCCGCTGAAGCCCATCCGCCGGGCGGGGCACCGCCCGCCCGGCCGATGAGGTGACAGCGCGGGACCACGCGGGTGACCGCGCGCCGGGGGCGGTTGCCGCCGCCCCGGGGCCGCGTTGAGCTGGGGCTGTCCCGCCCCCGCTCCGCTCCCCGGGAGGACCCGTGCTCCGCTCCGTGGCCACCGCGCTCGCCGCAGCCGCCCTCGCCTTCACCGCCGCCTCACCCGCGGCGTCCGCGCCCGCGGAAGCCCCCACCGTGCTCGACTGGCTCGCGGAGAAGCAGTCCGACACCAAGCCGTTCGGGCCGCTGCTGCGCGAGGGCTCCGACTGGAGCGTCTTCTCGCACCTGTACGAGAACGACAACGGCAAGCCCGGCAAGAAGATCGGCGACGCCACGTCGCTGTGCACCGCGGTGAAGGTGGAGCGCGAGGGGTACGTGACGCAGTGCCAGCGGGTGCTGCGCACCGACGACGGCAGCATCAGCCTCACCGACACCATCGACCGCTACGGTCCCGGGCCGCACGGCACCGAGTCCGCCATCACCGGCGGCAGCGGCGCGTACGAGGACGCCGAGGGCAAGGCCGAGGTCGTGCTCCACGGCGAGCGAGCCACCTTCCGGATCACCCTGGAGGACTGACCCGCCACGGGTCCCGGGTCCCGACTCCGGCAGGCCGCGGCCCTGGGGCCGCGGCCTGCCGTACGGCCGCCGGGTGCTCAGGCCCGCAGCTCCTGGGTGCAGCACTTCACGCTGCCGCCGCCCTTGAGCAGCTCGCCCAGGTCCATGCCGACCGGCTCGAAGCCGCGCTCCCGCAGCGGCCGGAAGAGCCCCACCGCCGCCTGCGGCAGCAGCACGTGCCTGCCGTCGCTCACCGCGTTCAGCCCGAGCGCCGCCGCGTCCTCCTCCTCGGCGATCAGCGCGTCGGGGAAGAGCCGGCGGAGCACGGCCCGGCTGCCGGGGGAGAAGGCGCCGGGGTAGTACATGATCTCGTCGGCCGCGTCGTCCAGCACGCACAGCGCCGTGTCGAGGTGGTAGTAGCGGGGGTCCACCAGCTCCAGGCCGATCACCGGCCGGCCGAAGAACTCCTGTGCCTCGTCGTGCGACAGGGGACTGGAGCGGAAGCCCCGCCCCGCCAGGATCCAGGAGGCGGTGACCGCGAAATCGCCCTCGCCCTCGTTGATGTGGTCGGGTTCGTGGATGTCGGTGAAGCCGTGCGCCCGGAACCAGGCGCCGTGCACCGCGGCCTCCGGGACCCGCTCGGCGTGCGCGAACTGCGCGAGCAGGACGCGGCCGTCGATGACCGTGGCGCCGTTGGCGGCGAACACCATGTCCGGCAGGTCGGTGCGGGGCTCCAGCAGCTCGACCGTGTGGCCGAGGGAGAGGTACCGGTCGCGCAGGTCTTCCCATTGGGTGAGGGCGAGCGGCAGGTCGACCGGTTTCGCCGGGTCCATCCACGGGTTGATGGAGTAGGTCACCCTGAAGTGCGCGGGTGGGCACATCAGGTAGCGGCGGGGTGATGCGTCACGAGGCAAGAAAGGCTCCTCACGGACGGCAGGACGCACGGTGTGTGCGTGCAAGCCATGGTGCGCCGTGCGGAGCCCCCTGCGCAGTGGACCGTACGGGTGAGTTGACCCGGGCCCCGAATCGGGCGGCGAATTGAGACGATACGTCTCGACTCGTACGGCTGTTAGATTGAGGCGCATGGCAGAGACCAAGGTGCCCGACTCCACGCGCCGCAGCGAACGATCCCGCCGTGCCATCCACGCCGCCGCCCTCGCCCTCGTCGGCGAGGTCGGGTACGCGCGGACCACCATCGAGGGCATCGCGGCCCGCGCCGGCGTCGGCAAGCAGACCATCTACCGCTGGTGGCCCTCCAAGGCGGCCGTCCTCCTGGAGGCCTCCCTGGATCTAGCCCGGCAGGCCGAGGAGGCGACCGGCTGCGAGGCCGGTGGCGGGCTCCCCGACACCGGCGACCTGGAGGCGGACCTCAAGCTCGTGCTGCGCGCCACCGTGGACGAGATGAACCAGCCGTCGTACGACGCCCCCGCCCGCGCCCTCGCCGCGGAGAGCGTGACCGACCCCGAGCTGTGCGCCCGCTTCGTCCGGGAGCTCCTGGAGCCCAGGCTCCAGCTGTTCGTGCAGCGGCTGCGTGCCGCCCAGGACGCCGGCCAGGTCCGTGCGGACGTGGACCCGCGCACCGCCCTGGAGCTGCTCACCGGCACGCTCGCCCACCGCTGGCTGATGCGCACCCGCCCGCTGACCCACGCGTACGCCGACCGGATCGTCGAGTACACCCTGCGCGGCATCGGCCCCCGCCCGGCCGGCTGACCAATCCCGACATAGCCGCCCATCGCACCCCGCGGGCCCACCCCGGTTGGGGACTCCGGTCACCCGGGGCGCAGGATGGTGGGACCATGGCAGGGACCGCAGGGCTTGCAGCAGGTGTGAGGGGATAGATGGGCGACGGTATCGGCCGCTACCGCGGCACGGAGAGCAAACTCGCGCACTGGCTGCGCCGGCGCCCGAGGAAACCCGCGGCCGACGTCCCGAGCCGCGAGGACCTGCTCCTCGCCACCGCCGATGCGGGCCTGCCCCTCGCCCCGGCCGCGTATCCCGTCGGTTACCGGTGCTCCTGCGAGCGCATCGGCTGTCCCACCCCGGCCCGCCATCCCGTCTCCTTCGCCTGGCAGACGCAGTCCACCACCGACCGCGCGCAGATCGAGCGGTGGGCCGAGAACCAGCCGCAGGCCAACTTCATCACCGCGACCGGCATGGTCCACGACGTCCTCGACGTTCCGCTGGAGGCCGGTCGCGCCGCGTTGGAGCGCCTTCTCGCCGAGGGCGTCGACGTGGGGCCGGTCGCCGAGTCCGGGGACGACCGCATGCTCTTCTTCACCGCCACCCGCGGCACCCCTGAGGACGAGGACGAGTGGTGGCCGTGCGAGCTGGACTGCCACCCCGAGACCATGGACGAGCACCCCGGCCTGCGCTGGCACTGCCGCGGCTCCTACGTCCTCGTACCGCCCGCGCGGCTCCCCGGTGACCTCGGCGTGGCCTGGGTGCGCGGCCCCGAGCACCCGCTGCCCGACCCGCTGACGCTGCTGGAGACGCTCACCGACGCGTGCGCCCGCCACACCGACGAGCACGAGCACCACTCGGTCGCCTGGCCGCTGAGCCGCTGAGCTGAGCCGCCGAGCGTCACGCCCGCGCCGCCCGGCCGCCGAGGGTCACGCCCAGGTCGCCGGGGCCCGGCTGCCGAGGGTCACGCCCCGCCGGGCCCGGGCCGGCGACCCTCACGACCCCGTCGCCGAGGTCACGCCCTGGAGGCGGCCGAGGACGGTCACCTGGTCGGAGGCCGCCCCGGCGGGCTTCACCCGGACCGTGAGGCTGGCCACCCACTCCTTGGTGAGGGTGCTCTTCACCTCGCCCGTCATCAGCGCCCGCACCTCGGGGCTCACCTTCGGCCGGTAGCCCGGGGCCGCGGTCTGGCGGTCGAAGAAGCGGGTGGCGAAGAAGACCAGCGCTCCGCCGTCATCGGTGACGAGCCCGAGCGGTGCGTAGTCGCCCGTGTCCAGGGGCTGGTCCACGTACTGCGTGGACAGCCCGGGCCGCCGCGCGACGCTCCGGCGCTCCTCACGCCACGCGGTGGTGTGCGGGCCCGCCGCGAAGTGCGCGGGCTTCCCGGACGCGAGGTACGCGGTGTACTCCTCGCTCAGGTCCTTCGGCGCCACCGCGACCGACGCGGAATCCGCCGCGACCGGCTCGGCCCAGCCGTCGCCGTCCTTGCGGAACTCCGGCACCTCGTCCGGCGTGAGGATCGACAGGTACGCGACCTCCCACAGCTGCTGGGCGCTGTTGCGGACGAACAGGAGCACCCAGCGGGTGTCCCCCGTGCCCCGGTCGGTGTCGCGGTTGGAGTCGGTGTCCGCGACGAACCAGCGCGGCCAGCCCGCCTTCTTCGGGATCACGAACTCGGCGTCCGACAGCACCAGCGGCTGGTGCTCGGGGTTGCCGCCGGGACTGGTGATGCTGCGCGACTTCAGCCCCGCCTGGTTGATGGCACCGAGCGCGCCGGTGACCCGGCCCGCGTTCAGGCCCGGGTCGTACGCCTTGTCGGCCGCGTTGTACGCCGTCGTGAAGTCCTTCAGCGCCTGCGCGGCCTCAGCCTTCGTCGCCGCCGGGACGACCTCCAGCTCGCCGTGCACCGTCACGCACCCGCTCGCCGTCAGCGCCAGCGCCGTCGCCATCGTCACCGACGCGAGCCCCGCCGCCCGGCCTCGACCCCGACCCAGCCTTCTCATCGGTTGCCTTCTGCTCCTCGACCCCCACTGACCGTCCGAACCCTACCGGGGCAAGGAACAGCGCGAGTGCCGGGACCAGATACAGCGCCCACACCGTGACCTGGAGGACCGTCGGGTCCGGCTGGAAGTTGAAGACGCCCTTCAGCAGCGTGCCGTACCAGCTGTCCGGCGGGACCGCCGTGCTGACGTCGAACGCCTTGTCCGCGAGGCCGCCGAGGAACCGCGCCTCCTGCAGGTCGTGCACGCCGTAGGCCAGTACACCGGCCGCGACCACGACCAGCATCCCGCCGGTCCAGGTGAAGAACCGCGCCAGGTCGATCCGCACCGCGCCCCGGTAGAACAGCCAGCCCAGCAGCACCGCCGTGGCGATGCCCAGCAGCACGCCCGTCAGCGGCTCGGCCGACCCGGCCTCGTCGGCCGCCGCGCGCACCGACGCCCAGACGAACAGCGCCGTCTCCAGGCCCTCCCGGCCCACCGCGAGGAACGCGGTGGCCACCACGGCGCCCGTACCGAGCCGGAGCGCCTCGTCCAGCCGCCCGTGCAGCTCGGCCTTCAGGTGCCGCGCGGTCCGCCGCATCCAGAAGACCATCCACGTCACCAGCACCACGGCCAGGATGGACAGCGAGCCGCCCAGCAGCTCCTGCGCCTCGAACGTCAGCTCCTGGGAGCCGAATTCGAGGACGCAGCCGAAGGCCAGCGACAGCCCCGCCGCGATGCCGACACCGGCCCACACCGGCCTAAGCGCGTCCCGCCGGCCGGTCTTCACGAGGTACGCCACGAGGATGCAGACGACCAGGGACGCCTCCAGCCCCTCGCGCAGCCCTATCAGGTAGTTGCCGAACATTCCGTCCCCGTCCCCTCAGGTGAACAGCGCCCGGCCCCACCAGTCGTCCGCGCCGCGGACGCCCGGCGGGACGGCGAAGAGCGCCGAACCCACGTGCTGGATGTACTCGTTGAGCACATCGTGCCGTGCCAGCCGCGTCTGCACCGGGATGAAGCCGGTGCGCACGTCCCGCTGGTACGCCAGGAAGAACAGCCCAGCGTCCAGCCGGCCCAGGCCGTCCGTGCCGTCGGTGAACGAGTAGCCGCGGCGCAGCATCCTCGCCCCGCCGTTGGAGTCGGGGTGCGCGAGGCGCACGTGCGCCTCCGGTTTCATCGCCGGCAGGAACGGCTCGTCGTGCTCCCGGGCCCTGCCGACCGGGGCGCCTTCGCGCTTGTCGCGGCCGAAGATGTCCTCCTGCTCCTGGAGCGGGGTGCGGTCCCAGGTCTCGACGTTCATCCGGATGCGGCGGGCCACCAGGTACGAGCCGCCCGCCATCCACCGTGGGCCGTCCTCCGGCGCCACCCACACGTGCTCGTCCAGCGCGGCGGTGTCGGTGCCGGCGATGTTGCGGGTGCCGTCCTTGAAGCCGAAGAGGTTCCGCGGGGTCTGTGCGTCGGGCGTCGTCGAGGATGTCTTGCCGAACCCGAGCTGCGACCAGCGCACGGCGACCCTGCCGAACCCGATGCGGGCCAGGTTGCGGATGGCGTGCACCGCCACCTGCGGGTCGTCCGCGCACGCCTGGACGCACAGGTCGCCACCGCTGCGGGCCCTGTCCAGGTTGTCGCCCGGGAACGGCGGCAGGCCGGCCAGGGCCGCCGGGCGCCGGGCGGCCAGCCCGAAGCGGCCGTCGAACAGGGACGGTCCGAAGCCGATGGTGAGGGTGAGCCGTGACGGCTTGAGCCCCAGCGCCTCGCCGGTGTCGTCCGGCGGCGCCTCGGGCAGGCCGCCGTACGCGCCCTCGCCGACCTCGCGGCCCTCGGTCAGCCGCTCGGCCGCCCGCGTCCACTCCTGCATCAGCCGCACCAGCGCGGCGCGGTCCTTCGTCGTCACGTCGAACGCCGCGAAGTGGAGCCGGTCCTGCACGGGGGTGGCGATGCCCGCCTGGTGGGCGCCGTGGAACGGCACGGCCGCACCGCCGCCGGCGGCCGGGGCCGCATCCCCCCGCGCGCCGCGTGCGACGGCGACGGCGGCGCCGCCGGCCGCCGCCCCCAGGGCGAGGCCCGCGCCGCTCCACCCGATCAGGGACCGCCGCGACGGCCCGCGCTGCCCCCCGGTGTCGTTGTCCGTCACCGGGGCCTACTTCACGACCGCGGCGGCGAGCTTGGACAGCGGCTCCGCCAGCGCGTTCACGCCGTCGGAGAGCTCCTTGCGCTGCGCCGGGCCGACCTTGTCGTACGGCGTGAAGTCGTACGACGCCTTGTCCGCACGGTACTTGTCGAGCAGGGCGTTCAAAGAGGCGAACTGGCGGTCCAGTTCGGCGACGAGCGCCGGGTCGTTCTTGGAGGCGATCGGCTTGAGCAGCTCGTACGACGTCTGGGCGCCCTCGACGTTCGCCTTGAAGTCGACCAGGTCGGTGTGGGAGTACCGTTCCTCCTCGCCGGTGACCTTGCCGGTGGCGACCTCGTCCAGCAGCTCCTTGGCGCCGTTGGCCATGGACGTGGGCGTGATTTCGGCCTTGCCGACGCGCTTCACCCAGTCGGCCAGGTCCTTGTCGAGGGTGCCGGCCAGTGCCGTCGCCTCGGGGCCGAGCTTCTTCTCCTGCCACAGCGCCTTCTCCAGGCGGTGCCAGCCCGTCCACTTCTGGCCCGGCTCCAGGCCGTCCTCGCGGACGTCGACCTTCGGGTCGATGTCGCCGAACGACTCGGCGACCGGCTCGGTGCGCTCCCAGCCGATGCGGGAGGCCGCGTACGCCTTCTTCGCGCCCTCGATGTCGCCGGCGCGCACGGCGTCGGTGAAGACCTTCACCTTGGGCAGCGTCTCGTCGGCCTGCTGCTGGACGTACGTGCGGTAGGCGGCGACGGCGGCGTCCATCTCGGGGGAGCGGGCCGCGGCCTTGCCGCCGGTGGCGGTGACCTTCTGGCGGATGCCGTCGCCCTTCATACCGGGCTTGCAGGCGATCTCGTAGTCACCGGCCTTCACCTCGGCGGTGATGGTGGCCCGGGTGCCGGGGCCGATGTTCTCGCGCTCGGTGACGATCCGGTCGTCGGGGAAGAGGAGGTAGACCTCGGTCACCTTGGTGCCCTTGTTCTCCACGGCCAGCCGCACGTGCCCGGCCGGGAACTCCTTCTTCGACACCTCGCAGGCGTCGTCCTTCGCGACGACGCCGACGGCGCCGTCGCCGCCCTTGGCGTCGCTCTTCTCGGCGCACCCCGGGACGGCGGTCAGAGCGGCCACGGTGGCGGCGGTGACGACGGACAGACGGACCGGTCGCATACGTACTCCGTAGGAAGGACTGCTCGGAAAGCCCGGACAGGGGGTGGATCAAAGGTGAGGGCTGCCTAACTTATGGGAGCCTTACAAGGCTTCGACACGAGGCGGTCACGGGAGCCCCATGGACGGTCCAGAACGCAGTCAAGTACTGGTCAAGCCGCCCGATTCGACCCCATATCCCACCGAGGGGGGCGTCCTCCGCCGCGTGCTTGAATGCCCGGGTGAACAGTTCCCACGACGTCCTGGCCGTCTTCTGCGCCGCAGACGGGCGGTACGGCAACCTCCTCGGCGTCGTACGCGACGGCCGCGTCCTCCCCGACGAGGCATCCCGGCAGGCGCTCGCCCGGGACCTCGGCTACAGCGAGACCGTGTTCGTCGACGACCCCGAGCGCGGCGACGTCGACATCTACACCCCGACGGTGCGCCTGCCCTTCGCCGGACACCCGGTCGTGGGGGCCGCCTGGCTGCTCGACCTGGAGGTGGTGAACCCGCCGGCGGGCGAGGTGTGGGTGCGCCACGACGGCGAGTTCACGTGGATCACCGCCCGCGCGGAGTGGGCCCCGCCGCGCATCCTGCGGCAGTACGCGTCGGCCGCCGAGGTCGAGGCGCTCGACGTGCCGCCGCCGGGTGAGTGGGTGTACGCCTGGGCGTGGGAGGACGAGGCCGCCGGCCGCGTCCGGGCGCGGGCGTTCCCGGGGCGCGGCGACTCCATCGACGAGGACGAGGCGACGGGCGCGGCGGCCCTGCTGCTCACCGCACGGCTGGACCGGGCGCTCAACATCACGCAGGGCCGGGGGTCGCAGCTGCTGACGGCCCCCGGCCCGGACGGCACGATCGAACTCGGCGGCCGCGTGCGGGAGATCAGGCGCTGAGCGGGAACTCCGAGCCGAGCTCCCGGAAGACCGCGCCGTTGTAGTCGAAGGCGCGCCTGCACTCGTCGACGATCCGCTGCTTCTCCAGGTCGTCCGCGTCGACCCGGTCCAGCAGCTCGCGGTAGCCGCGCTTGAACGCCGCCGGGTTGGGGATCTGCTCGAAGACGTAGAACCGCACGCCGTCGCCCTTGCGGGCGAAGCCCCACGTCCGCTCGGCCTTGTCGCGGATGATCTGGCCGCCGGACAGGTCGCCGAGGTAGCGGGTGTAGTGGTGCGCCACGTACCCCGCCGGCCAGGTGCGGGCGCACTCCTCGATGCGGGCGGCGTACGCGGCGGTCGCCGGCAGCGCCGTCGCCGCTGCGCGCCAGCCGTCGCCGCGCAGGTGCTCCAGGTCGCGCTCCAGCGCGGCGGTGCGGAAGAGCTCGGGCCGTATGAACGGGCCCGCCACCCTGTCCTGCGCCAGCGGACCGGCGGCGCCCTCCAGGGCCCGGTACACGAACCACAGCTGCTCGGTGTACCGGGCGTAGGCCTCCACGCCCAGCCGGCCCCCGAGCAGGTCGCTCATGAAGGCCGAGCTCTCCGCCTCGGTGTGCTGCTGGTGCGAGGCCGTGCGGATGAGCGTCGAGAAGGGGGTGACGGTGGCGCGTGCGTCCAAGGCGGGCCTCCCGGGCCGAGGGGACGGGGGGTGGCAGCCGGACCCGCCGGAGCGCGCCCGGAGGCCACCACCGCCGATCATCCCGGCTTAGGCCAGCCTAAGTCAACGGGATCCCGACGGTCCGTCGGTAAAGAGCCTACCCGCCCCGCGGCTCACGGCAACGTGAGGATCTCGGCCCCGGTGTCCGTGACGACGAGGGTGTGCTCGAACTGCGCGGTCCGCTTGCGGTCCTTCGTCACGACGGTCCAGCCGTCGTCCCACATGTCGTACTCGTGCGTGCCCAGCGTCAGCATCGGCTCGATCGTGAACGTCATGCCGGGCTGCATGACGGTCGTCGCGTGCGGCGAGTCGTAGTGGGGGATGATCAGGCCGGAGTGGAACGAGGAGTTGATGCCGTGCCCGGTGAAGTCCCGGACCACCCCGTAGCCGAAGCGCTTGGCGTACGACTCGATGACCCGGCCGATGACGTTGATCTGGCGGCCCGGCTTCACCGCCTTGATGGCGCGGTTGAGCGACTCGCGGGTCCGCTCGACCAGGAGCCGCGACTCCTCGTCGACGTCACCGCAGAGGTAGGTGGCGTTGTTGTCGCCGTGGACGCCGTGGATGTACGCCGTGACGTCCAGGTTCACGATGTCGCCGTCGCGCAGGACGGTGGAGTCCGGGATGCCGTGGCAGATGACCTCGTTGACCGAGGAGCACAGCGACTTGGGGAAGCCGCGGTAGCCCAGCGTCGAGGGGTAGGCGCCGTGGTCGCACATGTACTCGTGCGCGACCCGGTCCAGTTCGTCGGTGGTCACGCCCGGGGCGATGTGCTTCGCGGCCTCCTCCATCGCCCGCGCGGCGATGCGTCCCGCGATGCGCATCCGCTCGACGGTGTCGGAGTCCTGCACCTCCGGACCGGTGTACGGCGACGGCATGGGCTTTCCGACGTATTCGGGGCGGCGGATGGACCCGGGAACGGAACGAGGGGGAGAGAGCTCCCCTGGTACGAGCAGCGACTGGCCAGACATGCAGCGAGTCTAACCAGCCCCCACGGGGGCACCATGGCGTCAGAGGAAGGAGCCGGGAATGGCCCTGTTCAAGAAGCGCACGACCGGAAAGCCGGGCGAGTGGTACTACTGCCTGAAGCACCAGAAGGTGGAGGAGGGCCCGGAGTGCCCCGCCAAGAACCGCTTCGGCCCGTACACCTCCCGCGAGGAGGCCGCCCACGCGATGGACACGGCCCGCGAGCGTAACCTCCAGTGGGACACCGACCCCCACTGGCACGACAAGGACGCCCCGGGCCCCCGCGACACCCCCTGACGGACCCGGGCGGGCGGCCGGATCACCAGCGCGTCGGCGGCGGCGACGTCAGGTGGTCGGCCAGGCGCGAGAGGCGGTCGCGGAAGTGGCGGCGGGCCCGCGGGGCCGGGGACGGCAGCGTGTTCTCGCCGGCCGCGGCGCTCACCAGGTGCTGGACGATGTCCAGGTCCAGGTCGTCCGCCTCCGTCACCGTCAGCCCCTCGTGCGCCAGCCCGTGCACCTCGCGGTCGCCGCCGTCCAGCGACAGCACCGTCGCCCCGGCCCGCCGCGCGTCGTGCACCCGCTCCAGCAGGCCGCCGTCCGGCCGCGCCGGGGCCACCACCAGCAGCGTCGAGCCGCGGCCCGCGGCCTCCAGCCGGCCCAGCCCCACCGCCAGGTGCGCCGGATCGGAAGGGCGCACCCGGTGCCGCACCAGCGTGGGCGCCAGCTCCGGCTGGCCCGACCACGCCGCCTCGTCCACCAGGTGCGCCGTCAGGTGCCACGGCTCGTACTCCGCGGTGCCCACCAGCAGCAGCCCGCCGCCGTGCGGCACCACCGAGGACCGCAGCACCCCGGCGAACCGGCGGGTCGCCGCGGGCCACTCCGTCCCGGCCAGGACCTCACGCAGCAGTGCGACGCGTACGGCATCCATGGCGCCGCATCCTGCCCCGCCCGCCGCCCCGCCGCGGGCGTTCGCCGAGACATCACCCGGACGGGTCGGCGCCCCGGCCGGGGCCGTAGTGTCGGGCCCATGACTACTGATCCGTACGACCTCCCCGACGTCTCCGGGCTCGTCGTCGGCGTCCTCGGCGGCACCGGCGACCAGGGCCGCGGCCTCGCCTACCGGTTCGCCCGCGCCGGCCAGAAGGTGATCATCGGCTCCCGGGCCGCCGGGCGCGCCGAGGCCGCGGCCGCCGAGCTGGGCCTCGGCATCGAGGGTGCCGACAACGCCACGTGCGCCCGCCGCAGCGACGTCGTGATCATCGCCGTGCCGTGGGACGGCCACGCCGCGACGCTGCAAGCGCTGCGCGAGGAGCTCGGCGGCAAGCTCGTCGTCGACTGCGTCAACCCGCTGGGCTTCGACAAGAAGGGCGCGTACGCCCTCAAGCCCGAGGAGGGCAGCGCCGCCGAGCAGGCCGCCGCCCTGCTGCCCGACTCGCGCGTGACCGCCGCCTTCCACCACCTGTCCGCCGTCCTGCTCCAGGACGAGACGGTCGAGGAGATCGACACGGACGTGATGGTGCTGGGCGAGAAGCGGGCCGACACCGACATCGTCCAGGCCCTCGCGGCCCGCATCCCCGGCATGCGGGGCATCTTCGCGGGCCGGCTCCGGGGCGCCCACCAGGTGGAGGCGCTGGTAGCCAACCTGATCTCGGTCAACCGCCGCTACAAGGCCCACGCCGGCCTGCGCGTGACCGACATCTAGCACGCGACGGGCATGGGGGACACTGGACGGGCACCACCCGCACCCGGACAGGAGCCGACCCCCATGCCCCGCCTCGCTCTGTACGCCCTCGTCGTCTGCGCCCTCGCCGTCACCGCGGCCGTGGTCTCCTTCGTCCAGGGCAGCTGGCTCGGCATCGTGTGGGTGCTGCTGGCCGGCGTCTCGTCCAACATGGCCTGGTACTACTGGCGCCGCGGCAGGGCCGTCACTCGCTGACCAGCGACTCGCACAGCGGCGCCTGCTCCTGCCACAGGCTGGTGTACAGGTCGCGTCCGCAGTACGTCTCCAGCTCGGGGATGCCGAGCCCGCCGAGGACGGTGTCCACCAGCCCGAAGAAGGCCGCGTTCACCTCGGGGATGAAGAGGAACACGAAGACCGCGAGCAGCCCGAAGGGCGCGTACGGCTCGACCTTCCGGCGGACCCGGTACGACAGCCACGGCTCGATCACGCCGTAGCCGTCCAGCCCGGGCACCGGCAGGAAGTTCAGGATCACCGCCGACACCTCCAGCAGCGCGATGAACGCGAGCGCGAGGCGGAACGGCAGCGGCACACCGTCCAGGGCGCCCAGCCAGAACGGCGCGGTCAGGACGGCCGCGAACGCGACGTTCGTCAGCGGGCCCGCCGCCGAGACCAGGCTCTGCTTCCACCGGCTGCGGATGCGGTGCTGCTCGATGAAGACCGCCCCGCCCGGCAGGCCAATGCCGCCCATGATCACGAAGATCACCGGCAGCACCACGCTCAGCAGGGCATGGGTGTACTTCAGCGGGTTCAGCGTGAGGTAGCCCTTCGCGCCGATGGAGATGTCACCGCCGTGCAGCGCGGTGCGCGCGTGCGCGTACTCGTGCAGGCACAGCGAGACGATCCACGTCGACGTGACGAACAGGAACACGGCCAGACCCGGGTCGGCCGAGAAACCGGTCCACACCGCCCACCCCGTGACCAGCATGACGGCGGCGATACCGAGGAAGACGGGGCTGATCCGCCGCTCGCTGGGACGGGACGTGGCGGTGGCCATGGGCGGCGCTCCTGGGCTCGGGGACGGTAGAGACCGTACCGGACCGCCGCCGGGCCACCGCGCTCACGTCCGGTTGCGGAACCTCGCCACCGCGAGCGGGGCCGTCACCAGCGTGAGGGCCGCCGCCCAGGCGAGCGTCGTCCACACCGCGCCGGCGACCGGGCCGCCGTTGACGAGGCCGCGGGCCGCGTCCGCCAGGTTCGACAGCGGGTTGTACTCGGCGAACGCCCGCAGCCAGCCCGGCATCGAGTCGGGCGGGGCGAAGATCGAGGAACCGAACTGAAGAGGCATCAGCACGAGGAGAGCCACCCCCTGGACGGCCTGCGCCGTCGGCAACGTCAGACCGAGCAGGATGAACAGCCACATCAGGGACGCCCCGAAGACCATGGACAGGCCGACGGCGCCGAGCACGGCCGGCACGGAAGTGCTGACCTCCAGCCCCAGCAGGAAGCCCATGCCGAGGAGGATCACCGAGGCGACCACCATCCGGCCCGTCTCGACGACGATCTTCGCGACGAGGACGGAGGACCGCGCGATCGGCAGGGTCCGGAACCGGTCCATGACCCCCTTGCGGAAGTCGTCGTTGACGCCCGAGCCGACGGCCATGGCGATGTTCAGGCCCATCATCGCCATCAGCCCGGGGACGACGTAGTTCACGTACGCGTCCCGGTCGCCGCCCAGCGCCAGGCCGACCGAGCCGCCGAAGACGTACACGAACAGCAGGGTCAGGACGACGGGCGTCAGCAGGACGTCGATCATGGACTGCGGATCCTGCTTGATCTGCAGGGCGTTGCGCCGCACCAGGGCGCCGACGTGCCGCAGGTGGGAGCGGGCACCGACCGCGCTCACGCGGCCACCTCCTCGGAGACGGACGGCGAGGACTTCTCGCCGGTGACGGCCAGGAACACCTCGTCCAGGCTGGGCAGATGGGTGCCGATGTGCGCCAGGGCGAAGCCGCGCGTGCCCAGCAGGCCGACGGCCGCGGTCAGTTGCGCGTCGCTGAGGATCGGTACGTACAGCAGGCCCTCGTCCGGGACGACCGTCGAGCCCGCGATGCCGTCCAGGCCGCTCTCGGCCAGCGCCCGCGCCATCGCGGGCAGGTCGGCCGGGTCCGCCGGGCGGACCTGGAGGGTGCGGCCGCCGACCTTGGCCTTCAGCTCGTCGACCCCGCCCGTGGCGATGACCCGGCCCCGGTCGACGACGGTGAGCTCGTGCGCCAGCTGCTCGGCCTCCTCCATGTACTGGGTGGTGAGCAGGACCGTCGTGCCCTCGGCCACCATCGTCCTGATCTCGTCCCACACCTCGTTGCGGGAGCGGGGGTCGAGGCCCGTCGTCGGCTCGTCCAGGTACAGCACCGACGGGCGGCCCACCAGGGAGGCGGCCAGGTCGAGGCGTCGCCGCATGCCTCCGGAGTACTGCTGCGCGGGGCGCCGGGCGGCCTCCGTCAGGGAGAAGCGCTCCAGCAGCTCGTCGGCGCGCCGGCGGGCCGCGGCGCGGGACAGGTCGAGCAGCCGCCCGATCATGTACAGGTTCTCCCGGCCGGACAGCTTCTCGTCGACCGAGGCGTACTGACCGGTGAGGCCGATGGTGCGGCGCAGCAGGTGCGGCTGGCGCACCACGTCGTACCCGGCCACGGTGGCGGTGCCGGCGTCGGGGACGACCAGCGTGGACAGGCAGCGGACGAGCGTGGTCTTGCCGGCGCCGTTCGGGCCGAGGACGCCGAGGACGGTGCCCTCGCGGACGGCCAGGTCCACGCCGTCGAGGGCCTTGGTCCCGCCGTAGTGCTTGACGAGGCCCCGTACCTCGACGGCGTTCGTGTCGGATGGTGGTGTCATGCGGTCCATGGCACCAGCCGTCACCGACACGGCACCGACACGGCACCGACACGGTGCCGACACGGCGCCGGCACCCCCGTGCGGCCGCGACCGGCGCGCTTTCAGCGGCCGGCGGCCGGCCGGCGGGCGCTACTGCTTGGCGTAGTCGCCGAAGCCGACCCAGTCGAGCACCACGCACGGCTCGTCGCCGACGACCCATGCGTCGTGACCGGGCTCGACGGCGAAGAAGTCGCCGGGACCCACCTCGTCCTCGGTGCCGTCGTTCATGACGATCCTGAGCCGGCCGCTGACGGTGTAGCAGGCGTGTGCCGCCATGCAGCTGTCCGTACCGGCGATGGGCTTGACGTGATCGGACCACTTCCAGCCCGGCTCGAACACCGCCCGGCCCACGGGGCCGCGGTCGGTGCTGACCAGGTCGAGCCTGCCCTTGTCGCCCTCGAAAGGACGCGTTTCATCGGGGGATTCGAAACTCTTGCGTACGATTCCGGCCATGTTTTCTCGCCTCCTCTTCCGAGGCTAGTTCCGAACGGCCGGATACGCCCGACAGCCCGCCGATGGGGGAAGTCGGCGGGCTGTCGTCTGTGCGGGGAGTGGCCCGGTGGCCGTGCGCACGGCCCAGGGGTGCCGTGGGACACCCCTTAGTGGAAGGTGTGCTCCTCGGCCGGGAACGCGCCGCCGACCACGTCGTCGGCGAACGCCTTGGCCGCGTCGCCGAGCGTCCGGCGCAGGTCGGCGTACTGCTTGGTGAACCGCGGCACCTTGCCGCCCGTGAGCCCGGCCATGTCGGTCCAGACGAGGACCTGCGCGTCCGTGTCGGGCCCGGCGCCGATGCCGATGGTCGGGATGTGCAGGGACCGGGTGACCTCGGCGGCCAGCTCGGCCGGCACGAGCTCCAGGACGACCGCGAAGGCGCCCGCGTCCTGCGCCGCCTTCGCGTCGCGCAGCAGCCGGTGCGCGGCCTCGTCCCCGCGGCCCTGCACGCGGTAGCCCATGGTGTTGACGGACTGCGGGGTCAGCCCGAGGTGCGACATGACGGGGATGCCCGCCTGCACCAGCATCTCGGTCTGCGGCAGCGAGCGCTCGCCGCCCTCCAGCTTGACCGCGCCGACGCCCGCCTCCTTGACCAGCCGGGTCGCGGAGCGCAGGGCCTGGACGGGCCCTTCCTGGTACGACCCGAAGGGCAGGTCGCCGACGACGAGGGCGCGCTTGGTGCCCCGTACGACGGCGGCGGACAGCAGCGTCATCTCGTCCATCGTGACGGGCACGGTGGTGTCGTAGCCGAGGTGGCAGTTGCCCATCGAGTCGCCGACCAGGATCACCGGGATGCCGGCCTCGTCGAAGACGGAGGCGGTCATCGCGTCGTAGGCGGTCAGCATGGGCCACTTCTCGCCCCGCTCCTTGGCGGCGGCGAGGTCCAGCACGGTGATGCGGCGAGTGCCCTTGCCGCCGTACAGCGCCTTGCTGCTGTCGGCGGGCTGCGTGCGGGCAGCCTGAAGCGTCATGGAAACGGCTCCTTCGTCATCTCGAGGCGCCCTGACGGCGTCCCCGGACCACGTCCATGGTGGCACTTCGTGCCGCGCGGGGGGAAGTGGGCCCGCAACACTCCGGCACTCCGGTGGCGTAAGCCGCGCCACCACCGGACGGTCTCGTACCAAACACGGCATTACGGTCGGAATATGCCCGTACCGGAAGATCAGCCCGCCTCCGCCGCCGCTCCCCCCGCCGTGCACCCCACCGTCCCCGAAGCCGTCCACCGCCGGCGCTGGGTGATCCTCAGCGTCCTGATGTTCAGCCTGCTCATCGTGGTGCTGGACAACTCCATCCTCAACGTCGCGGTCAAGACCGTCGCCGCCCCCGCCCCGACCGGCCTCGGCGCCACCCAGAGCGAGCTGGAGTGGGCGATCAACGCCTACACGCTCGTCTTCGCCGGCCTGCTGTTCACCTCCGGCCTCCTCGGCGACCGGATCGGCCGCAAGAAGGCCCTGCTCTTCGGCCTGGTCGTGTTCGGTACGGGCTCGGCCCTCGCCGCCCTGGCCGACGCCCCCGGCGAGCTGATCGCCTACCGCGCCCTCATGGGCTTCGGCGGGGCGTTCGTGATGCCCGCCACCCTCGCCGTCCTGATGAACGTCTTCGAGCGCGACGAACAGCCGAGGGCCATCGGCATCTGGGCCGGCAGCGTCGGCCTGGGCATCGCCATCGGACCGGTCACCGGCGGCCTGCTGCTGGAGCACTTCTGGTGGGGCTCGATCTTCCTGGTCAACGTGCCCGTCGTGGCGGTCGCCCTGATCGCCATGGTGCTGCTCGTCCCCGACTCCCGGGACCCGAACCCCGGGCGGCTCGACCCGCTGGGCGTGGTCCTGTCCGTCGTCGGGCTGGTGCTGCTGGTGTACGGGATCATCCGCGGCGGTGAGCTCGCCGACTTCACCGACCCCACCTCCCTGTGGCCGCTGCTCGGCGGGCTCGCGGTCCTCACCGGCTTCGTCCTGCACGAGCTGCGCACCGACCACCCGGCCATCGACATGGCCCTCTTCCGCAAGCCGCCCTTCTCCGGGGCCGTCGCCGCCATCTCGCTGGTGTTCTTCGCGCTGATGGGCGTGACGTTCATGTCGGCGTTCTACCTCCAGAGCCTGCGCGGCTACAGCGCGCTGCAGGCCGGGCTGCTGGTGCTGCCGCTGGCCGTCGCGCAGATGCTCTTCGCGCCCCGCGCGCGGCTGGCGGTGGCGCGGTTCGGCGCCCGGGCCGTGTGCACCGCCGGCATGCTGCTGATCGCCGCGTGCCTCGCCTCCTTCGCCTTCTACGACGCCTCGACGCCCGTCTGGGTGCTGGAGCTGGTGCTGTTCGTCCAGGGCGTCGGGATGGCGCACGTCATGCCTCCCGTGACGGTCTCCGTCATGCAGTCGCTGCCGCGGGCGCGGGCCGGCTCGGGTTCCGCGATCAGCAACACCTTCCGCCAGGTGGGCGGCGCGCTCGGGGTCGCCGTGCTGGGCTCGGTGCTCTCCACCGCCTACCGCGGCGGCATCGAGGACCGGCTCGGCGCGGTACCGGAGGGGGCGGCGCGGGACGCGGCGGGGGAGTCCATCGAGGGGACCCTGGCCGCCGCCGAACGGCTCGGCCCGGCGGGGCGCGAGCTGCTCCCGTCCGCCTACGACGCCTTCCTCGGCGCCATGCACGTCACGGCCCTGGTGTCGACGGCCGTCGCCCTGGCCGGCACGGTGGTGGTGGCCGCCGCCCTGCCCGCGCGGCGGCCCCTCGGGCACGGCGGGCCCGTGCCGCACGCGCCGCACGGCAAGGGCCCCGGGCGCGGGGACGCGCGGGAGGCGCCGGTGCGGCAGTGAGCCGGGCGTGCCGCCGCCCACCGGCCACCGTCCACAGGCCACCGCCCGCCCGCCGGACGACTGATCGCAAATGTGAGCGTTCTGTCACAGCTGCCGCCTCGCCCGCACCCTCCGGAACCCCGTGCGCCGCGGCAATCGTCCTCGTGGCAGTACGGCCGTCGCCCGATCCCCTAGGGTCGGGGGCCGGGGGACGGTGAGCACGACAAGCAAGGCAGTGAGGACGACGGAATGGCGCAGGTGGACGTGACGGCGACGGGAAGCGGCGGCGCGGGGCGCGGGCGCACCGGGTCCCGGCTCCGGTCGGTGGCCGACCGCTTGCGCCACGATCCGGGGCTGTGGCGCCGCGGCGTGCTGCTCGCCGCGTGCGCGGTGCTCCTCGCGCTGCTGATGATCTTCCACGCGCAGATCCCCAACAGGATCGGCAACCTCGGCAGCCTCACGGAGACGTTCCTGCCGTGGCTCGGCGTCTTCCTCCCGGTGCTCCTGGTGGCCGGGCTGCTGCGCCGCTCGGCGACCGCGCTGATCGCCCTGGTGCTGCCGGCGGTGGTGTGGCTGAACCTCTTCGGCGGCCTCGTCACCGACAAGGCGGGCACCGGCGGCGACCTCATGGTCGTCACCCACAACGTCAACGCCGACAACCCCGACCCCGAAGGCACGGCCCGCGAGGTCGCCGCGGCGGGCGCGGACGTCGTGGCGCTGGAGGAGCTCAAGCCGTCCATGGTGCCGGTGTACGAGGAGGCGCTGGCCGAGAAGTACCCGTACCACTCCGTCCAGGGCACGGTCGGCCTGTGGAGCACGTACCCGATGAGCGCGAGCCGCCCCGTCGACATCCGCATGGGCTGGACGCGCGCCATGCGCGCCACCGTCTCCACCCCGACCGGGGACTTCGCCGTGTACGTCGCCCACCTGCCGTCCGTACGGGTCAAGCTCAACGCCGGCTTCACCGCCAACCAGCGCGACGACAGCGCCGACGCGCTCGGCGAGGCCATCGCCAGGGAGCGGCTCGACAAGGTCGTCCTCCTCGGCGACCTCAACGGCACGATGAACGACCGCTCCCTCAACGCCGTCACGTCCCAGATGCGCTCCACCCAGGGCGCGGCGGGCGACGGCATGGGCTTCAGCTGGCCGGCCGCGTTCCCGATGGCGCGGATCGACCAGATCCTGGTGAAGGGCGTCGAGCCGGTGGCGTCGTGGTCGCTGCCCGCGACGGACAGCGACCACCTGCCGATCGCGGCGCGCGTCCGGCTCTGACACCGCCGGCACCGGCACGGCCGAGGGGGCCTCCCGCGACCACGCGGGAGGCCCCCTTCGCCGTTCGGGGCTACTTCACCGTCTCGCGCCAGCGGTTGGTGATCGGCAGGCGCCGGTCCTTGCCGAAGCCCTTGGCCGAGATCTTCGTGCCCGGCGGGTACTGGCGGCGCTTGTACTCCGCCACGTCCACCAGCCGCAGCGTCCGCGTCACCAGCTCCTCGTCGAAGCCCGCCGCGACGATCGCGTCCTTGCCGCGGTCGCGGTCCACGTACAGCTCCAGGATCCGGTCCAGGACGTCGTAGTCCGGCAGCGAGTCCGTGTCGACCTGGCCCGGCCGCAGCTCCGCGCTCGGCGGCTTGGAGATCGAGTTCTCCGGGATGGGCGGGGTCTGGCCGCGCTCCTCGGCGGCCCGGTTGCGCCATGTCGCCAGCCGGAAGACCGACGTCTTGTAGACGTCCTTGATCGGCCCGTACGCGCCGACGGAGTCGCCGTACAGCGTCGAGTACCCGACCGCCAGCTCCGACTTGTTCCCCGGCGCCAGGACGATGTGGCCCTCCTGGTTGGAGATCGCCATCAGCATCGTGCCGCGCAGCCGCGACTGGAGGTTCTCCTCCGCCAGGCCCGTCAGACCGAGCGACGACATGTACGCGTCGAACATCGGCTCGATCGGCACCGTGCGGAAGTTGAGTCCGGTGCGGCGGGCCAGCTCGGCCGCGTCGTCCCGGGAGTGGTCCGAGCTGTACTTCGACGGCATCGACACGCCGTACACGTTCCCCGCCCCCAGCGCGTCGCAGGCGATCGCGGCGACCAGCGCCGAGTCGATACCACCCGACAGGCCCACCAGCACGGACCGGAAGCCGTTCTTCGCGGCGTACGCCCGCAGGCCCACCACCAGCGCCGTGTACACCTCCTCGTCGTCACCGAGGCGCTCGGCGTACCCGCCCGTCAGCTCCGGCTCGTACGCGGGCAGCGGCTCCTGCGACAGCACCACGCGCTCGACGCGCAGCCCGTCGTCGACGGTGCCCGTGGGCGCGTCGTCGGACGCCGCCGGCAGGTCCAGGTCCAGGATCACGCTGCCCTCGGCGAACTGCGGGGCCCGCGCGATCACCTCGCCGTCCTTGTCCACGACGATCGAGTCGCCGTCGAAGACCAGCTCGTCCTGCCCGCCGATCATCGCCAGGTAGGCGAGGGTGCAGCCGGCCTCCTGGGCGCGCTTGCGCACCAGCTCCAGGCGGACGTCGTCCTTGTTCCGCTCGTAGGGCGAGGCGTTGACCGACAGCAGCAGCCCGGCCCGCGCGCTGCGGGCGGCCGGGACACGGCCGCCCTCCTGCCACAGGTCCTCGCAGATCGCCAGCGCCACGTCCACGCCGTGGACCCGGACGACCGGCATCGTGTCGCCCGGCACGAAGTACCGGAACTCGTCGAAGACGCCGTAGTTGGGCAGGTGGTGCTTGGCGAACGACAGCACCACCTCGCCGCCGTACAGCACCGCCGCCGCGTTCTGCGGCGCCCCGGCCGGCTGCCCGTACCGCGGCTGGGCCTTCTCGGAGCGGTCCAGGTAGCCGACGACGACCGGCAGCCCGCCGAACCCCTCGTCGGCCAGCCGCCCGGCCAGCGCCCGCAGCGCGGCCCGGGACGCCTCGACGAAGGACGACCGCAGGGCCAGGTCCTCGACGGGATAGCCGGTCAGCACCATCTCGGGGAACGCGACGAGGTGGGCCCCCTGCTCGGCCGCGTGCCGGGTCCAGTGGACGACCGCCTCGGCGTTGCCGGCGAGATCGCCGACGGTCGAGTCGATCTGATTGAGTGCGAGGCGAAGTTGAGGCACGCCGCCAGTCTAATCGTCAGAGCGACGCGATGTCCTGGCGGCGGCGGTGTGGCCCACCCCACGCGCGCCGACGGGTGCGGCGGCGCACCCGAGCGGTGATCATGAGGCCATGAGCGCGACGGAACGCGGCGGCCGGCTCCTCGGCGCGCTGCTCGCCCTGGGAGCCGCCGCGTACAGCGCCTGGGCCCTGGAGATCCTCCTCCCCACCGGACTCGACCCCCTCCAGGCGTACGTCAGCGAACTCGCCGCCACCGACCAGCCCTACGGCGCCTTCTTCCGCACCACCGACCTCGTGGCCGGGGCCCTCGTCCTCACCGCCGCGCTGTACGCCCTCCGCACGGGCGACCGGCGGCCCTGGGCGGCGGCCGGCTGGGCCGGGCTCGCCCTCTTCGGCGCCGCCACCGTCGCCGACGCCCGCCTGCCGCTCGCCTGCGCCCCCACCGCCGACCCCGCCTGCGCCGCCCGGGAGGCCGCCGGGCTCCTGCCGGCCGCGCACACCGTCCACGCCGTCACCTCCGGCGTCGCCGTGGCCGGCGCCCTCCTGGGCATCGTCGCGCTCACCCTCGCCGCCCGCCGCTACCGCCGGTGGCCGGCCCTCGCCCGCACCGGACCCCTCCTCGCCGGCTGCGCCCTCGCCGCCACCGCCTGGACCCTCACCGCCGTGGCCGCCTTCCAGAGCGGGCACGGAACCTGGTCCCTGGGGGCCGGGCAGCGCCTCCAGGTCCTGCTCGTGGCAGGCTGGCTCGCGGTACTGGCCGCGTCGGTCGCGAGGGGGAGACGATGACGTTCGTACGGATCGGTGGGATACCCCACCATGTGGTCGTCGAGGGCAGCGGACCGGTGTGCGTCCTCAGCGCCGGGCTCGCCCTGAGCTGGTTCGACTGGGACCCCGTCGTCCCGCTGCTCGCGCCCCACCGCACCGTCGTCCGCTTCGACCGCCCCGGCCACGGGCTCAGCGGCCCCGCCGCCGTCACCCCGTCGGCCACCGGCGAGGCCCACCGCATCGCCGGCCTCCTCGACGCGCTCGGCCTCGACGGCCCCGCCACCGTCGTCGGGCACTCCATCGCCGGGTTCCACGCGGAGGCGTTCGCCCGCCTCCACCCCCGCCGCACCGCCGGCATCGTCCTGGTCGACACCTCCGTCGAGGAGCAGGCGCGCGTGCCCGCCGCACCCGCGGTGCGCGCCGCCACCGCCCGCGCCCTGGCCGCCGTCCTCTCCGCCGCGGGCGCAGCCGCCGCCCTCGGCCCGGCCGCCCGCCGCGCCGCCGTCCGCCTCTCCCGCGCCGGATGCGCCCCCGACCCGGCCCCCGCCGCGCTCGTCCGGCGCTGCTACGCCACCTCCCGCGTGCTGCGCGGCGCCCTGCTGGAGAACGCCGGCTACCGGGCCGTCGCGGCCGAGCTGCTCGCCCTGCGCGCGCACCACCGGCTCCCGGCGGGCGTCCCCGTCACCCTTCTCGCCGCGCCCGAGTCCCGCCGCTGGACCTCGCGCCAGCGCGCCCTCGCCGAACGGCTGGGCGCCCGCTTCGAGGCCGTACCGGGCGCGGGCCACCTGATGATGCTCGACCGCCCGGACGCGGTGGCCGGCGCCGTGCTGGCGCAGCGCGCGGCGGGGGCGTGACGCGACACGGCGTCACACCTCCGCGCGAAACCGGCGCAGGGCCACGCGGTGGCCGCCGCCGTGCTGGCGCAGCGCGCGGCGGGGGCGTGACGCGACACCGCATCACGCCCCCGCGCGAAACCGGCGGAGGGCGGCTCAGCCCTCCGAGTACACCCGCTCCGCCCAGCCCTTGACCTGCGACTCCGAGAGGTGCCGGGCGAGATCGGCCTCGCTGATCATGCCGACCAGCCGCTTGTTCTCGATCACCGGGAGGCGGCGGATCCGGTGGCCCTTCATCTCCCGCAGGACATCGTTCACATCCGCGTTCGCGTCGATCCAGCGCGGGGTGCCCTTGGCCATCTCACCCGCCGTCACCCGCGACGGGTCGTGCCCCATGGCCACACAGCCGACGACGATGTCGCGGTCGGTGAGGATGCCGCAGAGCCGTTCGTTCTCGTCCGCGATGGGCAGGGCCCCCACGTTCAGGTCGCGCATCATCTGCGCGGCGCGGTCGAGGGTCTCGTGCCGGGGGAGCCAATGGGCCCCGGGGTGCATGATGTCCTTGGCGGTGGTCATGGGGGTGCCGTACCTCCGTAAACGCGTCACAACGCCGTACGTCCCCGAGCGCCTCCCATTGTCGCCGCGCGCGGGCCCCCACGCGACCGCTGACCGCCGGTCGCGGGGGAGCCCGCCCGGGGACTCAGCCGCGCGGCTTCGCCCCGCGCTGCGCCAGCATGTCGGCCATGAGCCGGATCTCCGACTCCTGCGCGTCGACCATGCCCTGCGCCAGCCGCCGCTCGACGGGGACCCCGCACTTCTCGACGCAGCCCTGCGCCATGTGCACCCCGCCCTTGTGGTGGTCGGTCATCAGCTGCAGGTACAGGACCTCCGCCTGCCTGCCGCTCGCCGCCCGCAGCCGGTCCAGCTCCGCCTTCGTCGCCATGCCGGGCATGAGCCCCGGGCCGGCGCCGCCGTGGTGGGACGGCATCCCCATCCACTCCATCGGCTCCTGGTCCATGGCGACCTTCGGCAGCCCCCACAGGTCCAGCCAGCCGTGCATCATGCCGCGCTGGTTCGCCTGCGTGTTGGCGATGTCGTACGCCAGCCGGCGCACCTCGGCGTCCGTCGTGCGGTCCCGCACGATGAACGACATCTCCACGGCCTGCTGGTGGTGGACGGACATGTCCCGGGCGAACCCGGCCTCCGCCGAGTCCGCTGCCGGCGTGCGCGGCGGCCGCGCCTCGCCGCCCTCCCCGGCGGAGGCCACCGCCGCCGCCCCGGCGAAGAGCAGCGCGAGCACCACCGCCGTGAGGGCCGCCCAGTGCGTACGGGTGAGCGTGAACGTCACTGACCCGTCCCGCCCGTGCACGCCGCGCCCGGCTCGGGCGTCTGCGGGCCCTGCACGTACTTCGTGAAGAACCGGTTCACCCGGGGGTCGTCCGCCCCGTCCACGGTGACCTGCTTGCCCCACGCGCTCAGCATGATCGCGCCGGCCTGGTCCTCGAACGGGCTCATCAGGGTGTACGGCGTCTTGCCGACCTTCTCCTCCAGCTTCTTCACCTCGGCGGCCGGCGCCTTGCTGGTGTACGTCACCCACACCGCGCCGTGCTCCAGCGAGTGGACGGCGTTCTCGTTGCGGATGGGCTTCTTGTAGACGTCACCGTCGCAGTTCATCCACACCGGGTGGTGGTCGCCGCCGACCGGAGGCTTCATCGGGTAGGAGACCGGCGTGGTGGGGTGGTTGCGGCCGAGCTTCTTCGGGTCCCAGGACTTCTCGTCCTCGATGGGCGCCTTGGCCGACGCCACCTCCTGCGCCTTCTCGTCACCCTTCTTGTCGAGCACGTACGCGCCGAAGCCGACCAGGCCGGCGACGACGGCCGTGCTCAGGGTGATGGTGATGATGCGGTTGCGGCGCTCGCGGGCCTTCTCCGCGCGGCGCATCTCCTCTATTCGGGCGCGGCGGTCGGCGGTGGAGGCGTTGCGGTGGGCAGCCATGATCTCGATGTCCTTCGTCAGGAGGTACGGGGGTGGGATGCGGGGCGCGGCGGGCCCCGGCGCCTGTCCTCCGGATCGTGCCGGGCTGGCGCGGTCCGGTCCGGAACACAGGTCCTACGTCCGCAGCACCTGGAGGACGTGCAGGTCCGGCGCGCGCGGCCGGGCCCCGGTGCGCTCCGCCGGATCCGGCGCGTGAGCCTCGCCCAGCCGGGTGAGCGCGTCGGCCTGCTGGGGCGGGTCGAGCGGCGGGGCGGTGAGGACGGCGGGGGTGAGGTACGGGAAGAGGGTGCAGCCGTCGCGGTCGTACGGGCAGCTGTACTCGGTGACGTGTCCGGCGGCGAGCGTCATACGGACGTCGGCGTGGCCCCGGTGGGCCTCGGCGCGGTCGGCGCCGCCGAGACAGACGAAGAGCGCGGCGAGGAGCGCCACCACGGCGCCCGGCAGCGCCATGGGACGCACGATGCGTATGAGCCGCAGGCCCCCCATGGCCGCTGATGTTAACGGCCGTGTGCCGGATCGGACCATGCCCCTCCGTCGCGGATCGGCCGTGCCCGTCCGTCGCGGCTCCCGCGCGGAGCGGGGCGTCGGGTCCTCGCGGAGACGGGGAGCGGGGCGTCGGGTCCTCGGGGAGACCCGGAGCGGGGCGTCAGGTCCTCGCGGACACCCGGCCCGGCGCGCTGAGGGCCAGCAGCGCCACGTCGTCGCCGATGACGCCCGCGTACGCGGACAGATCGCGCCACACCGAGCGCACCAGCTCCACCGGGGCCTCCGCGTCCCGCGGCACGCGCGCGGCCAGCGGGTAGAAGGACCCCGTCGCGTCCCGGGCCTCCGTGACCCCGTCGGTGTGGGCCAGCAGTACGTCCTTCGGCCCCAGAGGCACCACCACCGCCGGGGGCGGCCGGAACTCCGCGAGCCCCAGCCCCAGGGGCGCACCGGGCTCCAGCGCCACCTCGCGCGCCCCGTCGCCGCGCACCAGCAGCGGCGCGGGATGGCCGCAGCTGAGCACCCGCACGGCCGCCGAGGCGTCCCCGCCCCCGGCACCAGCACCCACAGCACCCGCGTCCCCGGCGGGGAACTCCATCAGCACCGCGGTCGCGAACACCTCGCCGTGCAGGCCCCCGCGGGCCGCCGCGTCCACCACGAGCCGCCGGTCCAGGCGGGCCGCCACCCCGCCCAGCTCCGGCTCGTCCAGCACCGCCTCCCGGAACGTACCGAGCAGCGCCGCCACCGTGCCGACCGCCGCGAGCCCGTGGCCCTGCACGTCGGCGACGACGGCCCGCACCCCGTACGGCCCGTCCCGCACGTCGTACAGGTCCCCGCCGACCAGCGTGCCCCTCTCCGCCGCCCGGTACAGCGCCCCGCACCGCACCGGACCGACCCGCTCCGGCAGCGGCGGCAGCACCGCGAACTGAGCGGCCTGCGCGACCGTGCGGACCGACACGAGCTGGGCGTCCCGGCGCGCCCGCAGCCACGCCAGCAGGACGCTGACCGCGCCGATCAGCACGAAGGCGATGAGGTCGCCGTACGAGACGTCGTCCGCCCGGATCGCGGGCAGCAGCAGCAGGACGAAGAGCGTGCCCGCGACCAGCGCGGTGCCGAGCCTGCCGTACACCAGCGACGTCAGCGGCGGCACCACCGCGAACGCGAAGCCCAGCTGCACGCTCTCGGGCGTCGTGAGCTGGACGATCACCAGCAGGACCATCGTCAGCCACGGGAGCAGGCGCAGCCAGGCCGGCAGCCGGGTGCCGGGCAGTTCCTGCGCGCCACGGTCCATAAGGCCCAGTCTGCGAGGCCACCGTTACGTCCGCCACAGCCCGGCAGGCAGTATGGGTCTGCAACGTGCACGAAACCGAGTGGTGGCATGCTGGTTTGATCAGCGAGGATGGGTGTGGGAAATGGACAAGCAGCAGGAATTCGTGCTCCGGACGCTCGAGGAGCGCGACATCCGCTTCGTGCGCCTGTGGTTCACCGATGTGCTCGGGTTCCTGAAGTCGGTCGCGGTCGCCCCCGCCGAGCTGGAGCAGGCCTTCGACGAGGGCATCGGCTTCGACGGCTCGGCGATCGAGGGCTTCGCCCGGGTGTACGAGTCCGACATGATCGCCAAGCCTGACCCGGGAACCTTCCAGATCCTCCCGTGGCGCGCGGAGGCCCCCGGCACGGCCCGGATGTTCTGCGACATCCTGATGCCCGACGGCTCCCCCTCCTTCGCGGACCCGCGCTACGTCCTCAAGCGCATCCTGGCCAAGACCTCCGATCTCGGGTTCACCTTCTACACCCACCCCGAGATCGAGTTCTTCCTGCTGAAGGACAAGCCGCTGGACGGCTCCAAGCCGGTCCCCGCCGACAACTCCGGCTACTTCGACCACACCCCGCAGAACGTGGGCATGGACTTCCGCCGCCAGGCGATCACGATGCTGGAGTCGATGGGCATCTCCGTGGAGTTCAGCCACCACGAGGGCGCGCCGGGCCAGCAGGAGATCGACCTGCGGTACGCCGACGCGCTGTCGACCGCCGACAACGTCATGACGTTCCGCCTGGTCATGAAGCAGGTGGCGCTGGAGCAGGGCGTGCAGGCCACCTTCATGCCGAAGCCGTTCTCGGAGTACCCGGGCTCGGGCATGCACACCCACCTGTCCCTCTTCGAGGGCGACCGGAACGCCTTCTACGAGTCGGGCGCGGAGTACCAGCTGTCGAAGGTGGGGCGTTCCTTCATCGCGGGCCTGCTGAAGCACGCGGCGGAGATCTCGGCCGTCACGAACCAGTGGGTCAACTCGTACAAGCGCATCTGGGGCGGCTCGGCCCGCACGGCCGGCTCGGGCGGCGAGGCGCCCTCGTACATCTGCTGGGGCCACAACAACCGCTCCGCCCTCATCCGCGTCCCCATGTACAAGCCCGGCAAGACGGGCTCGTCCCGCGTCGAGGTCCGCTCCGTCGACTCCGGCGCCAACCCCTACCTGGCGTACGCGGTCCTCCTCGCGGCGGGCCTGAAGGGCATCGAGGAGAACTACGAACTCGGCCCCGGCGCGGACGACGACGTGTGGGCCCTCTCCGACGCCGAGCGCCGCGCGATGGGCATCGAGCCGCTGCCGCAGAACCTCGGCGAGGCGATCTCCCTGATGGAGCGCAGCGAACTGGTGGCGGAGACGCTGGGCGAGCACGTCTTCGACTTCTTCCTGCGCAACAAGAAGCAGGAGTGGGAGGAGTACCGCTCGGAGGTGACGGCCTTCGAGCTGCGGAAGAACCTGCCGGTGCTGTAAGCGCAGGTCAGAAGCAGCACGACCCTGACGCGAGGGTTTGGGCCGGCGGCGGACTGCCGGCGGCCCATCCCCGTTCCGGTCGCCCCGGCCCGTCCGTGGGCCGTCCGACGTCGCGGGAGGCCCTGTGTACGCCGTCGACGGCCCGCCGAGCGCGCCTCCGCAGGTCTCCGCGGAGTTATCCGAATCTGCCCGCGCCGGACGTCGGAGGGGCCCGTCCCGCCGACTGCCGCGCCACCGGCGGCGTTCGCACTCGCCCTCGGCCGGCACGTTTTCCACCCGCGCCGGATCGGCATGGACCGCTGGGAGGCCCTGCCCCTAGCCTGACCGTCGTTCGAAGATCAATGTGTCGGGCGGGTCTCCGGAATGCCGCTGGCAGGGGGGTGTGCCATGCACGGTAGGGGGAGCGCGTGATGTCGGGCAGAGCAGGGCTCATGAAGGCGCTAGTGGCGATCGGGCTCGTGCTGGGGGTGATCGGGTCCATCACCGCCTGGTTCCTGTCGTTCGAGGGCTATCTGCCTGGCGACGCCATGGTGCGGACCTGGGCCACCCCGAAAGACCGGCCCAGCGACGATAAGGCCAACCGCAGTTGGGTCGTCGGGGACGTCGCCGTCCGCGGCCGGTTCGATGCGGTGACCGGCTTCGGCATCGCCGACGGGCAGGACGGGAAGAAGCTCTGGGAGTTCGTACCGCCCGGCCGCGCCCAGATCTGCGGAAGCGCGCCTCGCGCGGACGAGGGGGTCCTCCTCGTCGCGTACGGTACGGAGAACCGCGCCACCAGCGGCGGGAGCGGCAAGCCCGCCGCACTGGGCAAGGGCAAGGGCTGCTCGACCGTCCTCGCCTTCGACACGAAGGACGGGCGAGAGCTGTGGAGCGTTCCGCGGACCGTCTCGGACGGCCACTTCCCCGGGGACGAGTTCCTGGAAGCGGGGGGCGGCCTGGCCCTGATCGAACACGATCGGACCGAGCAGGAGGCGCGGACGCCGGGTGGCAACCGTTCCCTGCGCGCCCTCGACCTCCGCACAGGCAAGGTCCGTTGGACGGCGGCCGTTCCCGGCACGTGCGGGGTGTGGGACACGTTCGTGGGCAAGGAACAAGTCCACGCCGTCCTGGCCTGCGGCGGGGAGGACGCGGACGACCCGGGCTCCAACAGCGGCGAGGACGTCGAGCTGATGGCGGCGGCCTTCGATCGCGGCACCGGCGCCCTGAAGTGGAACGTTCCCATCGATGCCCGTCGCCCCGTGTCGACGAACTCCAGCGTGGTCATCGAGTCGGCCGACCCCTTGGTGCTGAGGGTCGTGCGGTCCTCGAGCATCAACTCGGGCGAGGCGACGGGCACGTTCGTCTCCTTCGGACAGGACGGGCACCCTCAGCCGGGCATCGAGCTCAGCGGCGACTACGGCCAGATCGACGCGGCGGAGGTCGTCGGCGAGCGGATGTACGCGCTGGCGTGGACCT
The DNA here is from genome assembly GCF_044455245.1 of Streptomyces sp. NPDC051310. Classification (NCBI taxonomy): domain Bacteria; kingdom Bacillati; phylum Actinomycetota; class Actinomycetes; order Kitasatosporales; family Streptomycetaceae; genus Streptomyces; species Streptomyces sp. NPDC051310. The sequence continues at coordinate 110,043 of NZ_JBITEO010000001.1, read as the reverse complement.
ATCACAAGGGACGGCACTACCGGCTGATCGCCTTCGATCTGAAGACCGGCGGAGAGGTGTGGAACAACAAGCTGGACGAGCCTGCGGCCGGGCTGGCCGTGCGGGGCGACCGGGTCACCGTGCTGTGCGAGTGGTCGACCCAGTCCAGCGCCATCACCGAGCTGCTCGTGTACGACGCCGGCAACGGTGAGGAACTCGACGAGCGTCATTTCCGTGAGGAAGCGCCCAGCGGCTACTTCTTCGAGCACGACGGGCGGATCATCGTCGCCGGGGCGGCCGGCGACCATGCCTTCACCGCGTTCGAGCGCTGGTGAGCCGACGGCTGTTTTCCTGCGGCAAGGCAGGCCGCCAGCCGAGGCGCGGGTAGTCGACCTCGAAGAGGACGACTACCGCTGAACTACAGCTGTCCGGCCGGTCACGTGATCGGCCGGACAGCTCCTACCGAGACCGACAGGGCCGCAGTAGAGGCAGCGGCGGCAGCGGGTGGCTGACCCCGGCACGCGCCGGGCGACGACGACCGTCCAGTCCCCCCTGGGTGATACCGGAAGCCTGGCGCGGATCGCCGGTGGGTCGTCCGGAGACAGCCGGTGACGGTCCACGAAGGGCATCGGGCTGCCGGCTGCGCAGAGGAATATGCCGCCGCTGCAGGCACGGGACGGCGTGGGAGCGATCTGCCCCCGCGCCCCGTCGGGCATGTGCGGAACACGGCCCCCCGATAAATCGGATGCACGCACGGGACGGTCCGGGTAACTTCCTCTCCGACGCCTTCCGATGCGCCGCGCCCCGGTTACTTCCTGACAAAAACACACCGGTGCCCAGTCTGATCCCGGGAGGCGTCCGCCGTGCCGTGTGCGAAGCCGCGGCGTGCCCCTCCGACCCCGGCCTCCAGGGGGACCACTGCATGACCCGCTTCAACCGTCAGCGAGCCAAGGCCGAAGCCAGGAGCGAAATCCGGGCCGAGATACCGGGCTTGACCGCGGGCGGAGCGACATCCCCGCTCTCCACGTACGGCCAGTGGGTCGTCCCGCCGTCGCGGGCCTTCCGGCGGACCGTCTTCCCCGCGCCGCCGCACGGCGTCAACCACGAGGGCGGCGCCGGGTACGTCCGGGAGCCGAAGTCCGAGCTCTTCCTGCTCGCCGTCGCCAACATGTCCGGACAGCACAGCTTCTACGAGAGCGCCCCCTCCCGCGACGAGCGGTACGCCCGGCTGGTGCGGGAGCTCGCGGTCAGCGACCCGCGGTGGACCCTCGGGCTGCTGCGCTGGCTCCGCACCGAAGCCCACATGCGGACGGCCTCCCTGGTGGGCGCGGCCGAGTTCGTGCGCGCCCGGCTGGACGCCCGGGCCGCCGGCTACTCCCGGCAGGCCGTCGACGCGGTACTGCAACGGGCCGACGAACCCGGCGAGTTCCTCGCGTACTGGACCTCCCGGTACGGGCGCAGGCTGCCGCAGCCGGTCAGGCGGGGCATCGGGGACGCCGTACGCAGGCTCTGGACCGGCCGCGCGCTGCTCAAGTACGACACCGGCTCACGCGGGTTCCGCTTCGGTGACGTCCTGGAGCTGACCCACCCCGCCCCGGCGCCGGGCAAGCCCTGGCAGGGCGACCTGTTCCGGTACGCCCTCGACCGGCGCCACCACCCCGAACGCGCCGTACCCCCGGCCGGTGAACCCCTTCTGGTGGCCCACCACGCCCTGATGTCCGTCCCCGCCGGCGACCGGTACGCGCTGGTCACCGCGCCGGACGGGGCCGAGCGGCTCGCCGCCGCCGGCATGACCTGGGAAGCGCTGGCCGGCTGGCTGCACGGGCCGCTGGACGCCGCCGTCTGGGAGGCCGTGATCCCGTCGATGGGAGCGATGGCGCTCGTCCGCAACCTGCGCAACTTCGACCTCGCGGGCGTCGGCGACCGGGTGGCCGAGGACGTGGCGCGCCGGATCTCCGACCCGGCCGAGGTGCTGCGTTCCCGCCAGTTCCCCTTCCGCTACCTGGCCGCCCACCGCAACGCGCCCTCGCCCCGCTGGGAGCAGGCCCTGGAGACGGCCCTCGGGCACTCCCTCGCCAACGTGCCCGCCCTGCCCGGGCGGACCCTGATCCTCGTGGACCGGTCTGGCTCGATGTTCGACCTGCCCAGTGCGCGGACCCAGCTCAACCGCGCGGACTCCGCCGCGATCTTCGGTACCGCACTGGCGCTGCGGGCCGAGCGGGCCGACCTCGTCGAGTTCGGCACCGACAGCCGGCCGGTCGAGCCGGCGCCGGGCGAGTCCGTCCTGCGGGCACTGGACCGCTTCCACGACCTCGGCGGCACCAACACCGCGGAGGCCGTCACCCGGCACTACGCCGAGCACGACCGGGTCGTCATCGTCACCGACGAACAGGCCTACTGGACGCCCCTCGTCGACCCGCTCGCCGCCGTCCCGGACCACATCCCCGTCTACACGTGGAACCTGGCCGGCTACTCCACGGGCCACAGCGCCGCCGGGCCGCACCGCCACACCTTCGGCGGCCTGAGCGATGCGGCGTTCCGGCTGATCCCGCTCCTGGAGTCCGGCGGGCACCCGGCGTGGCCCTGGGAGCTCGCAGCCGCCTCCTAGGCGTTGCCGGGCAGACGGGACTTCGCGGACACGCCCTAGCGTTCCGACAGTTCCGACGGCGCCTCCTGCACCGTCCAGCCGTTGCCGTCCGGGTCCTTGAAGAACATGAACGAGTTCCAGGTCCCGCCCTTGCCCTCCGCCCAGCCCTCCGGGCCCAGGTGCCGGACCGGGCTCACCTCCACGCCCCGCGACACCAGCTCCTCGCGCGCCGCCTCGATGTCCGTCACGCACAGCTGCACCCCCTGGAGCGAGCCCGGGATCATCGGCGCCTCGCCCGGCGCCATCGGCATGCCGCTCTGCAGCGCCACCGAACAGCGCGAGCCGGGCGGTGTCAGCTGGATGATGCGCACCCCGGGCGCGACCTCGGTGTCGAGGTCGACCGTGAAGCCGCACCGGGTGCCGTAGAACTCCTTCGCCCGGTCCAGGTCGGTGACCGGGACCAGGACGACCTCGAGTGTCCAGTTCATGAGCGCTCCTCCGTCGGTTGCACGTCCATGAAAGCCCGACTCCCCGCCCCGCGCGGACTCATCGCTCGGACCGGCCCCATTCGTCCCAGCGCAGCCCGCCGTCCAGACCCAGCGTCGCGAAGCCGTACGGGGTGGCCGCCGGGGCGCCGCCGAACAGCGTCCGCCCGCCACCCGCCCGCAGCGCTCCCGCCGGACCCGTCGCCACCGCGCCCGTCGCCGTTCGCAGCGCCAGCCGGTCGCCGGCCGCGCCCACCGCGCCGTACCCCGCGAGGCCGCCCGGCAGCTCCCGTACCGGCGATGCCACTCCCGAGCCGTCCGTGAAGCGCGCCGTGCGCACCGCACCCGAGTCGGGCTTGCGGAACCACAGCCGGACGCCGTCGGTGCCGTCCGGCACCGCGCTCAGCGCCACCGTGGTCGGCGGCAGGCCGGTCCTCACCGGGCCGGTCACCGGACCGCCGGGCGCCGCCTGCGTCCACGCCAGGACCGTCCTCGCCGTGGCCGCGAAGACATGACCGCGGCCGGCCGCGTCCGTCGCCGCCACCGGATTGCCGCGCAGACCCGTGCCGCCCGCCGGCGCCCAGGCCGTCCACGTGCCGTCCGGCCGCTGCGACGTCACGGCCAGGCCATGGCCCGCGTCGCGCACGTACACCGTCATCAGGCCCGCCCGGTCCACCAGCGCCGCCGGGGCGCTGATGTCGGACGTCCCCGTCGCGTCGTCCCGCTCCGGCGTGCCCAGCGAGCGCCACGGCCCGAACCCGCCGCCCGGCGCCGTCTGCACGGCCGTCACCACCTCACGGCGGTACGCCTCCGGAGCGTCCTCGTCCAGTTCCGTCCGCGTACCGAGCACCGCGATCCGGCCGTCCGGCAGCCGCACGGACGTCACACCGCCGTCCATGCCGCCGCCCGGCCGCATCACCGGGCCCGTCCAGGCCCGCTTGCCCGCCTTGTGCCAGACCGCGAGGCGGCCGTCGAGCACCGCGAAGGCGTACAGCTCCCCGGGCCGGGCGCCCCGCTGCACCCACGACGTCGAGTCCGAGCGCGTGTAGCGGACCGAGTGCGCCCAGCCGTGCCCGGCGGGGCGGGCCGCCACCTTCCGGTCGCCGCAGCCGGCCGGGTCCTCGCAGTAGTCCGTGTGGTCCGTCCACGCGTACGTCCGCAGCGCGCGCAGCTTCGCCTCGACGCTCGCCGGGTCGAGGGAGTGCGGCAGGCTGCCGGTCGAGTAGCCGAGGTAGTTCTGCACGGCGAAGTGCGGGCGGCCGGGCTCGTCCGCGTACCGCGCGAGCGCCGCCTGCGCGAACCGGGCGCCGTACATGTGGTCCTGGTGGTCGGACAGCTCGCCGGTCCGCTCGTTGATGCCCGGCGTCGGGTCCATCATCCGGACGAACGTGGGCTCGAAGCGGCGCAGGACACCGGTGATCGTCTCGATGACCTGCGTCTTGCTGTACGAGAAGTCCTCGCCCACCGGCGAACCGGCGGCCAGCTGCGACTCCAGGCGCTCCACCCGGCCGTCCCACAGGCCGTGCAGGCTGTGCGGGCGGTCGCCGGTGATGCTGCCCGCCTCGCGCAGCTGCAGCCACACCAGGCTGATCTGCGGCCGCGCGCGCAGCGTGTCCAGCTCGGCGCGGCCGCCGCCCGCGGTGGTGATGGAGGTGCGGTCCCACGGGCTCGTGCGGTTCCCGGTCGCCATCTCGGCGTACGCGGCGCGGATGCCGTTCTGGCGCGCCTCGGCGTAGGCGGCCTTGTCGGCCGGCGGGCGCGGGTCCTGGCGGCGGGCGTTGCGGCCGTCGGACTCGCCGGCCGTGAGGTAGACGGAGGTCAGGGCGCGGCCGGTCGCCAGCGACTGGCTGGTGTCGGGGTTCATGAAGAACAGGTCGTCGTCCGGGTGCGCCACGATCTGGACCACCGACTCCCCGGCGGTCCGCACCGGCTTCACCGCCACGGACTCCGGTACGCCGCGGCTCGGCAGGTCGGACGCGTCCGACGAGCCGGTGGTGAGCGCGAGGGTGCCGCCGGTGATGCCCATGAGCACGGCGAAGGGCGCCACGAGGAAGAGGCGGCGTCTGGAGCGGGCGCGGGCGGGGGCGCTGGCGCGCGGCGCGGGTGCGCTGGGCGCGCGGCCGGGGCGGCGGAGGGGCATCGGTGGCGGCTTTCGTGGGTGTGAGGCGAACCGCGGGAGAAGAGGCGCTTTGCCGAGATCGGGTTCATTGGCCCTGGTGTGCGTTGCCTCACGCCCCGGCGCGCCGGGGTCGCGCCTGCCTGCGCGGGGCGTGGGGGCGCGGGTGCGCTGGGTTTCGCGGGGCGGCGCGGGGCGTGGGGGCGCGGGTGCGCTGGGTTTCGCGGGGCGGCGCGGGGCGTGGGGGCGCGGGTGCGCTGGGTTTCGCGGGGCGTGCTCGGTTCCGCGGGGCGGGGTGCCGCGGGGTGCGCCGGGTTTCGCGGGGCGGGTGCCGTCGCGGGTGGTGGGGCGGGGCCCCTCCGGGCTCGACTCCTCGGGGCCGGCGGCCTTGGCTCCCGCGCCCGGTCACGGTTTCCCGGCCGCCCGGTCCCCTGCGGGGACGACCCTCCACGGCCCCGCCCCGGGCCGGGTGCCGTCTGCCGGTGGTTGTCTGTTGCCCGAGGTGTGGTGGTGCTGGGCGGTGCGGTTTTCGATCCGCCCCGGGCCGGGTGCCGTCTGCCGGTGGTTGTCTGTTGCCCGAGGTGTGGTGGTGCTGGGCGGTGCGGTTTTCGATCCGCCCCGGGCCGGGTG
>NZ_JBITEO010000001.1:0-104147 GCF_044455245.1 Streptomyces sp. NPDC051310 | reverse complement strand
GCCGTCTGCCGGTGGCGCCTGGCACCCCTCCCTTGGGACCCGCGTCCGCGTCGTCGGGGCCGGAAGGCGCGGCGGGCGGTCATGCCCCCGATCACGTGGGCCGATAGGCTCGGCGCCAGGACACCCGAAGGCGAGTGAGCCGAAGGGGCGCGCGGGCGTCGAAAGGGAGAACGCGCGGAGGTTCGCGAGGTACGAGCGAATCGAGCACGATCGACCGTCGACGCACGCAGCAGGCGCCCCGGAGGCGAACCGAGCCCCGAGAAGAGGGGGAGCACCATGACGCCGGGGCGCAGGAGCAGTACGTTCACGCGGCTGCTGCGGCACGGTTTCACCGATCCCTCCGCCGCCGAGCGGCTGCTGGAGCTGCCCGCGCTGTCGGCGGTGCGCGAGGATCCGGTGTTGCTGGACGCGCTGGGGGCCACGGCCGACCCGGATCTGGCGTTGCGCGGGCTGGTGCGGCTGGCCGAGGCGCAGCGTGACGGGCAGCTGCTGGGGACGCTGATCGGTGCCAAGCCGCTGCGGGACCGGCTCCTCGGGGTGCTCGGGGCGTCCGAGGCGCTCGGGGACCATCTGGCGCGCCACCCGGAGGACTGGCGGGCTCTGGTGACGTACGAGGCGACGGACCTGCATCCGGGGGTCGCCGACTTCGAGCGCGAGCTGGCGAAGGCCGCGGACCCGGTGTCGCTGCGGGTCGCGTACCGGCGGTGCCTGCTGGCCATCGCGGCCCGTGACGTGTGCGGGACCATCGACGTGGCGGAGACCGCCGCCGAGCTCGCCGACCTCGCCACGGCGACCCTGCGCAAGGCGCTGGCGCTGGCCTGTGCCGCGGCGCCCGACGACGCGGCCGTGTGCCGGCTCGCGGTGATCGCCATGGGCAAGTGCGGGGGCAACGAGCTCAATTACGTGTCGGACGTGGACGTCATCTTCGTGGGGGAGCCGCGCGACGGCGGCGACGAGGCGAAGGCGCTGCAGGCGGCCACGCGGCTGGCGTCGCATCTGATGCGCATCTGCTCGGAGACGACCGTGGAGGGCGCCATCTGGCCCGTCGACGCGAATCTGCGGCCGGAGGGCCGCAACGGGCCGCTCGTGCGGACGCTCTCCAGCCATCTGGCCTACTACCAGCGCTGGGCCAAGACGTGGGAGTTCCAGGCCCTGCTGAAGGCGCGCGCCGTCGCGGGGGACGCCGACCTGGGCGCCGCGTACATCGACGCGGTCTCACCGCTCGTCTGGCAGGCCGCGGAGCGGGACAACTTCGTCACCGACGTGCAGCGGATGCGCCGCCGGGTGGTGGACAACATCCCCGTCGCGCAGGTGGACCGGGAACTGAAGCTGGGGCCGGGCGGTCTGCGGGACGTGGAGTTCGCCGTGCAGCTGCTCCAGCTGGTGCACGGCCGCAGTGACGCCACCCTGCACAGCGGGTCGACGCTGGAGGCGCTGAGGGCGCTGGCTGCGGGGGGCTACGTGGGGCGGGTGGACGCGTCGCAGATGGACGAGGCGTACCGCTTCCTGCGGGCCATGGAGCACCGGATCCAGCTGTTCCGGCTGCGGCGTACGCACCTGGTGCCGGAGAGCGAGGACGACCTGCGGCGGCTCGGGCGGTCGATGGGGCTGCGGACCGATCCGGTGGCCGCGCTGAACCGGGAGTGGAAGCGGCACGCGGCGGTGGTGCGGCGGCTGCACGAGAAGCTGTTCTACCGGCCGCTGCTGGACGCCGTGGCGCAGCTCACGCCCGGCGAGACACGACTGAGCGCCAAGGCCGCCGGCCAGCGGCTGGAGGCGCTGGGGTACGCGGATCCGGTGGCCGCGCTCCGGCACCTGGAGGCGCTGTCGTCCGGGGTGACCCGGAAGGCGGCGATCCAGCGGACGCTGCTGCCCGTGCTGCTGGGGTGGTTCGCGGACTCGGCGGACCCGGACGCGGGACTCCTCGGCTTCCGGAAGGTGTCCGACGCCCTGGGCAAGACCCCGTGGTACCTGCGCCTGCTGCGGGACGAGGGCGCCGCGGCGGAGAACCTGGCGCGGGTGCTGTCGGCGGGGCGGCTCGCCCCCGACCTGCTGCTGCGGGCCCCCGAGGCGGTGGCCATCCTGGGCGCCCCGGAGGGGCTGAAGCCGCGCGGCCGCGACCACCTGGAGCCGGAGATCCTCGCGGCCGTGGGGCGCGCGGAGAACGCCGAGCAGGCCGTCGCCGTGGCCCGTGGCGTACGGCGCCGGGAGCTGTTCCGTACCGCCGCGACCGACATCGTCGCCTCGTACGGCACGGAGGACCGGCCCGCCGAGGTGGATACCGGGGCCCTGGTCGACCGCGTCGGCAACGCCGTGACCGACCTGAACGCCGCCACCCTCTCCGGCACCCTGCGTGCCGTCGTGCGCGAGCAGTGGGGCGAGGAGCTGCCGACCCGGTTCGCCGTGATCGGCATGGGCCGCTTCGGCGGGCACGAGCTCGGGTACGGCTCCGACGCGGACGTGCTGTTCGTGCACGAGCCCCGCGAGGGCGTGGACGAGCAGGAGGCCGCGCGGGCCGCGAACACGGTGGTCGCGGAGATGCGGCGGCTGCTCCAGCTGCCGACCGCCGACCCGCCGCTGCTCATCGACGCCGACCTGCGGCCCGAGGGCAAGAGCGGCCCGCTGGTGCGGACCCTGAAGTCGTACGAGGCGTACTACCGCCGGTGGTCGCTCGGCTGGGAGAGCCAGGCCCTGCTGCGTGCCGAGCCCATGGCGGGGGACCCGGACCTGGGCCGGCGGTTCATCGAGCTGATCGACCCGCTGCGCTACCCGGCGAAGGGGCTGGACGAGGCGGCCGTGCGGGAGATCCGCCGGCTCAAGGCGCGGATGGAGACCGAGCGGATGCCGCGGGGCGCCGATCCCACCCTGCACACCAAGCTGGGGCGGGGCGGTCTGTCGGACGTGGAGTGGACGGTGCAGCTGCTGCAGATGCGGCACGGGCACGAGGTGCCGGGGCTGCGCACCACCCGCACCCGGCGGGCGCTGGCCGCCGCGCGCGAGGCGGGGCTGATCGACGCGCGGGACGCGCGGACGCTGGAGGAGGCGTGGGTGCTCGCCACCCGCGTGCGCAACGGCGTGATGCTCGTCCGGGGCCGGGCCGGCGACACCTTCCCGTCCGACGGGCGGGAGCTGGCCGCGGTGGGCCGCTACCTCGGGTACGGCCCGGGGCACGTCGGCGAGATGGTCGAGGACTACCGCCGTACGACGCGCCGTGCGCGGGCCGTGGTGGACGAGCTGTTCTACGGAGCGTGAGGCAGGGTCCCCACCTGGCGCGGCAGCCGGTGGGGGACGCTGCGGTACCAGACGGTCGCCAGGGTGTAGCCGAAGGCGAGGCAGAGCATGCCGCCCACCGCGTCGAGCCAGAAGTGGTTGGCGGTGGCGACGATGACGACCAGGGTGAGCGTCGGGTACAGGAAGCCGAGGATCTTCGCCCAGGGCGCCTTCGCCAGCGCGTAGATGGTCAGGCCGCACCAGAGGGACCAGCCGATGTGCATCGACGGCATCGCGGCGTACTGGTTCGACATGTGCTTCAGGTCGCCGGAGGCCATCGAACCCCAGGTGTGGTGCACCAGCACCGTGTCGATGAAGTTCTCGCTGGTCATCAGGCGGGGCGGGGCCAGCGGGTACAGGTAGTAGCCGAGCAGGGCGATTCCGGTGGTCGAGAACAGCACCAGGCGGACGGCGGCGTACCGGCCCGGATGCCACCGGTACAGCCACACCAGCACACCGATCGTGACGATGAAGTGCAGCGTGGCGTAGTAGTAGTTCATGCCCACGATCAGCCAGGTCACCGAGTCGACGGCGTGGTTGACCGTCTTCTCGACGGCTATGCCGAGGACCTGTTCGGCGCGCCAGATCCAGTCGGCGTTGCGCAGTGCCTCCGCCTTCTGCTCCGGTACGGCGTTGCGGATGAGCGAGTACGTCCAGTAGCTCACCGCGATCAGCAGGATCTCGAACCAGATGCGGGGACGCCGCGGCGCGCGCAGCCGCTCCCAGGTGGTGGGGGGCGCGGGCGCGGGGTGCGGGCGCTGCTCCTCGATGGGTGATGGCGGGGCCGCCGTGCGGCCTTCCAATGTTCTCACTGTCGTGTCACCCATGGGCCGAGAGTCTGCCAGATGTGTCCACTGCGTCGATCATCCGTCAGTCGGGTCCTCATCGCCATCGATCCGTCTTTCGGATGACCGCTGACCCTGAGGTCCCGACGCCGTCGACCCGCGCACCACCAGCTCGGGCATGAAGACGAACTCGCTGTGCGGTGCGGGGGTACCGCCGATCTCCTCCAGCAGGGCGCGGACCGCGGCCTGCCCCATCGCCTGCACGGGCTGGCGGATGGTGGTCAGCGGCGGGTCCGTGAACGCTATGAGAGGGGAGTCGTCGAAACCGACGACGGAGATGTCGCGGGGCACGTGCAGCCCCTTCTGGCGGGCCGCGCGGATGGCGCCGAGCGCCATCATGTCGCTGGCGCAGACGAGAGCGGTGCAGCCCCGCTCGATGAGCGCGGTGGCGGCGGCCTGGCCGCCCTCCAGGGTGTAGAGCGAGTGCTGGATCAGCTCCTCGGACTCGTCGGGGCCGAGGCCCAGCCGGTCGCTCATGCCGCGCTTGAAGCCCTCGATCTTGCGGACGACGGGCACGAACCGCTTCGGGCCGACCGCCAGGCCGATCCGGGTGTGCCCGAGCGAGGCGAGGTGCGTGACGGCGAGCTGCATCGCGGCCCGGTCGTCCGGGGAGACGAAGGGGGCCTGCACCTTCGGCGAGAAGCCGTTGAGGAGGACGTACGGGACACCCTTGCCGCGCAGCTGGTCGTAGCGCGTCATGTCGGCGGTGGTGTCGGCGTGCAGGCCGGAGACGAAGATGATGCCGGAGACACCGCGCTCGACGAGCATCTCGGTGAGCTCGTCCTCGGTGGAGCCGCCGGGGGTCTGGGTGGCGAGGACCGGGGTGTAGCCCTGGCGGGTCAGGGCCTGGCCGATGACCTGGGCGAGGGCCGGGAAGATCGGGTTGTCCAGCTCGGGCGTTATCAGCCCGACGAGCCCGGCGCTGCGCTGCCGCAGCCGCACGGGCCGCTCGTAGCCGAGCACGTCGAGGGCGGCCAGCACGGACTGGCGGGTGGCCGCGGCCACACCCGGCTTGCCGTTGAGCACGCGGCTGACTGTGGCTTCGCTGACCCCCGCCTGGGCTGCGATGTCGGCTAGCCGCGCGGTCATAGGATGCGACTGTACCGGCCTCACGTCAGCTTGCCCACCAGACGCAGGAATCAGGGGCCAGGAGCACGGTCCTCCCCTCGGCTCCGTCGGGGTCGTCATCGGCCAACTCCCGCGCGGGAGCAGGCACTTTTCCGCCGAGGGCGGCCGCTTCGCCGGTGCAGGCCCCGGCCGGCGGGGCGCTGGACAGCAGCGGGCGGCCGGGGGCGGGCAGCCGTACCGGGCCGGGGGTGAGGTTCACCGTGCAGGTGAGCGCGGCCCCCTCGGCGCGGCGGCGGAAGGCGAGGACGCCCGGGGGCGCCGGCAGCCACTCGACGCCGTCGCCCGCGCCCAGCGCCGGGTGGGCGCGGCGCAGGGCGAGCGCGCTGCGGTAGAGCTCCAGCGTGGAGGCCGGGTCACCGGTCTGGGCCTCGACGGACAGATCGCGCCACTCGGGCGGCTGCGGCAGCCAGCTGCCGCCGGGGCCGAAGCCGTACGAGGGGCCCCCGGAGGTCCACGGGATCGGGACCCGGCAGCCGTCGCGCAATCCGTCCTGGCCCTCGCCGCGCTGGAACGCCGGGTCCTGCCGGACCTCGTCCGGCAGGTCGGTCACCTCCGGCAGCCCGAGCTCCTCGCCCTGGTAGACGTACGCGGAGCCGGGCAGCGCCAGCATCAGCAGGGTCGCCGCGCGGGCCCGGCGCAGGCCGGCCGCGCCGGCGCCGTAGCGCGTGGTGTGCCGTACGACGTCGTGGTTGGACAGCACCCACGTGGTCGTCGCGCCCACGGACGTGGTCGCCCGCAGCGAGTCGTCGACGACCCGCCGCAGCGCGTCCGCGTCCCACGGGCAGTTGAGGTACTGGAAGTTGAACGCCTGGTGCAGCTCGTCGGGCCGGACGTACAGGGCGAGCCGCTCCGCCGACGGGGCCCACGCCTCGGCGACCCCGATGCGCTCGTCGCCGTAGCTGTCGAGCAGCCGGCGCCACGCCCGGTGGATCTCGTGGACGCCGTCCTGGTCGAAGAACGGGAGCTGCTGCGAGCCGATGAGCCGGACCTGCTCGCGGTGCCCGATGTCGGGCAGGCCCGGGGCCTTGACCATGCCGTGCGCGACGTCGATACGGAATCCGTCGACGCCGAGGTCCAGCCAGAAGCGCAGCACCGACTCGAACTCGTCGCGCACCTCCTCGTCGTCCCAGTTCAGGTCGGGCTGCTCCGGCGCGAAGAGGTGCAGGTACCAGCTGCCGTCGGCCACCCGGGTCCACGCCGGGCCGCCGAAGACGGACTCCCAGTCGTTGGGCGGGAGGGACCCGTCCGGGCCGGTGCCGGGGCGGAAGTGGTAGCGCCGGCGGCCCCGGCCGGCGACGGCCTCCCGGAACCAGGGGTGCTGGTCGGAGGTGTGGTTCGGGACGATGTCGACGATCACCCGCAGGCCCAGCTGGTGCGCCGTGCGGACCAGGTCGTCCGCGTCCGCCAGGTCCCCGAAGACGGGGTCGACCGCGCGGTAGTCGGAGACGTCGTAGCCGCCGTCCGCCTGCGGGGAGGCGTAGAACGGCGTGAGCCACACCGCGTCGGCGCCGAGGGCCACCAGGTGAGGCAGCCGCTCCCGGGCGCCCCGCAGGTCGCCGATGCCGTCGCCGTCGCTGTCGGCGAAGGAGCGCACGTACACCTGGTAGATGACGGCATCCCGCCACCAGCCGGGCTTGGAAGGGCTTGCACGACGCAGATCGTCCGGGGCCGGGGCGGGCGAGGTGAGCTCATGGACCATGTGCGGGTTCCCTCTCGGGTGCGCCGGGACGGGGGTTTCGTACAACCAACGAGGTGGGGGCGGCCATGAAACGGTCCTGCAAGGATCCTGCAACGCATTGCGAAAAGGCTTGCAGAGGCTCCGGGGGGTCCGCAACCCCATCGCCACGGGCGTGTCAAGCGATCCATCGGCAACCGTAGGGACACGCGGATGTAACGATCAGGCGCCCTTGCAGAAAAATGCCGCAAGGTCTTTCGGCGCGTTTTCATCCCTGTTACGTTCCTGCCCAGCCCGGCGCGCCGCGAGGGAGCGGTCTGCAGGAGGCGAGTGACGCCTTCATCTTTCCGGGAACAGTTGAAGGAGTTCACATGCGGCGTGGCATAGCGGCCACCGCGCTGGTCGCGGCCCTCGGCCTGACGATCGCGGCCTGCGGTGGTGACGGCGAGGGCAACGGCACGAACAGCTCGGGCGAGCTCTCCGGCACCGTCACCTTCTGGGACACCTCGAACGAAGCCGAGAAGCCGACCTACAAGGCGCTGGCCGAGGGCTTCACCAAGCTGCACCCGAAGGTCAAGGTCAAGTACGTCAGCGTCCCGTTCGGCGAGGCCAACGCCAAGTTCAAGAACGCCGCCGGCGGCAATTCGGGCGCGCCCGACGTGATGCGCACCGAGGTCGCCTGGGTCGCCGACTTCGCCAGCCTCGGCTACCTCGCCCCGCTCGACGGGACGCCCGCCATCGAGAACGAGGTGGACTGGCTGCCGCAGGCCGCCGCGAGCACCAAGTACGAGGGCAAGACCTACGCGGTACCGCAGGTCATCGACACCATGGCGCTCTTCTACAACAAGAAGATGCTCAAGGACGCCGGCGTCGAGGTACCCAAGAACATCGACGAGCTCAAGGCCGCCTCGAAGAAGATCAGCGAGAAGTCGCCCGGCAAGACCGGCCTCTACCTGCGCGGCGACGACCCGTACTGGTTCCTGTCCTTCCTCTACGGCGAGGGCGGCGACATGGTCGACGCCAAGTCGAAGACGGTCACCATCGACGACGAGTCCGGCGTCAAGGCGTACAAGACCATCAAGGACCTGGTCGACTCGAAGGCGGCGATCACCGACGCCTCCGACGGCTGGAACAACATGCAGAACGCGTTCAAGTCCGGCAAGGTCGCGATGATGCTCAACGGCCCGTGGGCCATCGCCGACGCCCGCGCCGGTGCGCAGTTCAAGGACCCGGCCAACCTGGGCATCGCCCCCGTCCCGGCCGGCAGCGCCGCGCAGGGCTCCCCGCAGGGCGGCTGGAACCTCTCGGTCTACGCCGGCTCCCAGAACCTCAACGCCTCGTACGAGTTCGCCAAGTACATGAGCTCCGCCAAGGTCCAGCAGCAGACCACCGAGAAGCTGAGCCTGCTGCCGACCCGCCTGTCGGTCTACACGCAGCCGACCGTGGCCGACAACGAGATGGTGAAGTTCTTCAAGCCCGCGGTCGACAAGGCCGTCGAGCGCCCCTGGATCCCGCAGGGCAACTCGCTCTTCGAGCCGATCCGCCTCCACATGGCCAACGTCCTCACCGGCAAGACCAGCCCGGAGAAGGCCGCCGCGGAGACCGGCGACGCCTACCGCAAGCTCCTGAAGGACTACAAGTAAGCAGTGAGAAGGGCTGACCGACCCATGGCTGTCGAGACCAGCCAGTCGGTGGCGAAGGCCGCGGGCGCCCACAGCGCCCGCGGCCGCGGCCGCCGCACTGACACCCGCCCGGGCGCCGAGCCGCCGGGCAAGCTGCGCAGGGCGCTGTCCACCCACTGGTACGCCTGGAGCATGGTCGCCCCGGTGGTGATCGTGATCGGCGTGATCATCGGCTACCCGCTGGTGCGCGGCTTCTACCTGTCGCTGACGAACGCCAACGAGGCCAACGTCGAGCGCACCATCGGCGTCAACCACATCCCCGCGACGTACGAGTTCGTCGGTCTCGACAACTACACGGCGGTCCTCACCGACGAGGTGTTCTGGAACCGGCTGGGCTGGACCCTCGTGTGGACGGTCACCTGTGTCGCCCTGTCGGTGACGCTCGGCCTCGCGCTCGCCGTCATGCTCAACCGGAACCTGCGCGGACGCACCTTCTACCGGATGGCCCTGGTCCTGCCCTGGGCCGTCCCGCCGTTCGTCTCGGTCTTCACCTGGAAGCTGCTCTACAACGAGCGCAACGGCCTGTTCAACCAGCTGCTGGCGGGCGGGGGCATCGACGGCATCTCCTGGCTGAACGACCCCACCTGGGCCAAGGTGGCCGTCATCGCGGTCAACGTCTGGCTGGGCGTGCCGTTCATGATCCTCTCCATGCTGGGCGGCCTGCAGTCCATCCCCGGCGAGCTGTACGAGGCCGCCGAGATGGACGGCGCGAGCCCCTGGCAGCGCTTCCGCCACATCACCCTGCCCGGTCTGCGGCCCGTCTCCGCCACGGTGACGCTGCTGAGCTGCATCTGGACCTTCAACATGTTCCCGGTGATCTACCTGCTCACCCGGGGCGGGCCGGGCGACGCCACCGAGATCCTCGTGACGTACGCCTACCGGCTCTCGTTCGTCGTCAGCCCGCGCGACTACGCGGCATCCGCGGCCTGGGGCGTGGTCATCCTGCTGCTCCTGTCGCTCTTCGCGGTCGTCTACCGCCGCGCGCTCAAGAAGCAGGGAGACATGTGGTGACCGGCACGACCTCCACCCCGCGCAAGGTCCGGCTCCGCGGCGAGCGCTCGCCGCTCGCCTCCGCCGGCCTGCACCTGACGCTGCTGTTCGCCTCGGTCGTCGCCGTCTTCCCGCCGCTGTGGCTGGTGATCACCTCGTTCAAGCCGACGAACGACGCCTTCGACACCTCGCTCGTCAAGAACTTCACCTTCGCCAACTACAGCCACGTCATCTCCGACACCGAGTTCCTGTCGTGGGTCGGCAACTCCCTGGTCGTCGTCGGACTGACCACCGTCATCGGTGTGTTCATCTCCGCCACCACCGGCTACGCCGTCAGCCGCTTCCGCTTCCCGGGGCTCCGCCCCCTGATGTGGCTGCTGCTGATCACCCAGATGTTCCCGGTCGCCGTGCTCATCGTGCCGCTGTACAACCTGCTGGCCTCGCTGGGCATGCTCAACCAGCCCATCGGCCTCGTCATCACGTACCTCACCGTCGCCGTGCCCTTCTGCGCCTGGATGATGAAGGGGTACTTCGACGGCATCCCCGCCGAGATCGACGAGGCGGGCCGGGTCGACGGCCTGACGCCCTTCGGCACCTTCTGGCGGCTGATCATGCCGCTCGCCAAGCCGGGCCTCGCCGTCACCGCGTTCTACACCTTCATCACCGGCTGGGCCGAGGTCGCCTACGCCTCCGCCTTCATGACCGGTGAGGAGAACCTCACCCTCGCGGGCGGCCTGCAGACCTTCGTCAACCAGTACACCGCCGACTGGGGCTCGCTGACCGCCGCGGCCGTGCTCATCGCCGCGCCCGCGACGATCGTCTTCGCCCTCGTCCAGCGGCACCTGGTCTCCGGACTCACCGCGGGCGCCACCAAGTCGTGACCCCGTTACGCGATCCGCGCCGTACCGCTCCGTCCCGGTCAGCGGCGACCGGTCCGGCCTGTCACCGGGCCGGTCGCCGCACCCACTCCTTTTTCGATCCCAGGGAAGACATGACCCAGCACCTCGCTGCCCCCGCCGCCCCGACCACCGGCACCACCGGCACGCACACGGGCTGGTGGAGAGACGCGGTCATCTACCAGGTCTATCCGCGCAGCTTCGCCGACGGAAACGGCGACGGCATGGGTGACCTGGAAGGCATCCGCAGCCGGCTGCCCTACCTCAAGGATCTGGGCGTCGACGCCGTCTGGCTCAGCCCCTTCTACGCCTCGCCCCAGGCCGACGCCGGGTACGACGTCGCCGACTACCGGGCCATCGACCCGATGTTCGGCAACCTGCTCGACGCCGACGCGCTGATCCGCGAGGCCCACGAGCTGGGCCTGCGCATCATCGTGGACCTCGTCCCCAACCACTCCTCCGACCAGCACGAGTGGTTCCAGCGCGCCCTGCGCGAGGGCCCCGGGTCGCCGCTGCGCGAGCGCTACCACTTCCGCAAGGGCCGCGGCGCGGACGGTGCCGAGCCCCCCAACGACTGGGAGTCCATCTTCGGCGGACCGGCGTGGACCCGCGTCGCGGACGGCGAGTGGTACCTGCACCTGTTCGCCCCTGAGCAGCCCGACTTCAACTGGGAGCACCCCGCCGTCCGCGACGAGTTCCGCTCCATCCTGCGCTTCTGGCTCGACATGGGCGTCGACGGCTTCCGCGTCGACGTCGCCCACGGGCTCGTCAAGGCCGAGGGGCTGCCCGACATCGGCGCCCACGACCAGCTCAAGCTGCTCGGAAACGATGTCATGCCGTTCTTCGACCAGGACGGCGTCCACGAGATCTACCGCAGCTGGCGCAAGGTCCTCCAGGAGTACGACGGCGAGCGCGTGCTCGTCGCCGAGGCCTGGACCCCGACCGTCGAGCGCACCGCGCACTACGTCCGCCCCGACGAGATGCACCAGGCGTTCAACTTCCAGTACCTCAGCACCCACTGGGACGCCGCCGAACTGCGTGGCGTCATCGACGCCTCGCTCGCCGCCATGCAGCCCGTCGGCGCCCCGACCACGTGGGTGCTGTCCAACCACGACGTGACGCGGCACGCCACCCGGTTCGCCAACCCGGCCGGCCTCGGCACCCAGCTGCGCACCCCCGGCGACCGTGAGCTCGGGCTGCGCCGGGCCCGCGCGGCCACCCTGCTGATGCTGGCGCTGCCCGGTTCCGCCTACCTGTACCAGGGCGAGGAGCTCGGCCTTCCGGACGTCACCGACCTGCCCGACGAGGTCCGCCAGGACCCCTCGTTCTTCCGGGCGAGCGGCCAGGACGGATTCCGCGACGGCTGCCGCGTGCCCATCCCGTGGACCCGGGAGGGCTCCTCGTACGGCTTCGGCAGCGGGGGCAGCTGGCTGCCGCAGCCCACGGCGTGGGGCGCCCTGAGCGTCGAGGCGCAGACCGGCGACCCGTCCTCGACGCTGGAGCTGTACCGCAGCGCGCTGCTGGTGCGCCGCGAGCAGCCGGGCCTGGGCGCGGGCGACGGCGTGGAGTGGCTGAAGGCGCCCGAGGGCGTGCTGGCCTTCCGCCGCGAGGGCTTCGTCTGCACGGCCAACACCACCGGCCGGGCGATACGGATCGACGTGCCGGGGCGGATGCTGCTCGCCAGCGCGCGGGTGCGCACCAGCGTGGACGGCACGGCCGAGCTGCCCGCCGACACCACCGTCTGGTGGGCGGTGTGACGGTCCTCGCGCCACGCGGCGACGGACCGGTGGAGCCGCGGGGCGAAGCAGGAGGGGGCGCCCCGCGGCTCGCCGACATCGCGGCCCAGGCGGGCGTCAGCGAGGCCACCGTCAGCCGGGTCCTCAACGGCAAGGCGGGCGTCGCGGGCGGCACCCGGACGCGGGTGCTCGCCGCCCTCGACGTGCTCGGCTACGAGCGGCCCGTACGGCTGAAGCGGCGCAGCGCCGGACTCATCGGCCTGGTCATCCCCGAGCTCACCAACCCCATCTTCCCGGCGTTCGCCCAGGTCATCGAGCAGGTTCTGGCCGGGCACGGCTACACGCCCGTGCTGTGCACGCAGATGCCGGGCGGCGCCACCGAGGACGAGCTGGTCGAGCAGCTGGAGGAGCGGGGCGTCACCGGCATCGTGTTCCTGTCCGGGCTGCACGCCGACGCCGCCGCCGACCCGGCGCGGTACGCCCGGCTCGCCGGGCGCGGTGTGCCCTTCGTCCTGATCAACGGGTTCAACGAACACATCGACGCGCACTTCGTCTCGCCCGACGACCGCTCGGCCGCCCGCATGGCCGTGCGGCACCTGGTGGAGCTGGGCCACGAGCGCATCGGGCTCGCCATCGGCCCCACCCGGTACGTGCCGTCGCGGCGCAAGGCCGAGGGGTTCGTCGCGGCGCTGCACCAGCTGCTGGGCGTCGACCGGGCCGCTGCGGAACTGCGCGTGCAGTCCACGCTGTTCGGTGTCGAGGGCGGGCACGCGGCGGCCGGGGTCCTCCTCGACCAGGGCTGCACGGGGATCGTGTGCGGCAGCGACCTGATGGCGCTCGGCGCCATACGGGCGGTGCGGGGGCGCGGCCTCGACGTGCCGCGGGACGTGTCGGTGGTCGGGTTCGACGACTCGCCGCTGATCGCGTTCACCGATCCGCCGCTCACCACCGTGCGCCAGCCGGTGCAGGCGATGGCGACCGCGGCGGTCGACGCGCTGCTGGAGGAGATCGACGGCAACCCGGTGCAGCGCACCGAGTTCGTGTTCCAGCCGGAGCTGGTGGTGCGCGGTTCCACGGCGCAGCCGGGGCCGCAGCCGCGGTGAGGAGGCCCGGGACCTGCCCTGTTCGGGGCGGCGGGGTCTTCTTCGGCCCCGGGCCTCCCGGTACGTCACCGGCCGCGGAACAGCCGGCGAGCGGTGGACCGGCCCGATCGGCCGGGCGCGTGGGGCCCCGGGGTGCAGGGGACCCTCGGCCGACCGGACCGGAACGCTGGTTGAAAGTAGCACCGCTGCAACTCCTTGCGAAAGGTCTTGCAGCCGGTAATCCCGCGGATTTCCGGGGTGTAACCGGACTGTGTCCAAAGGGTTGACCGTACGCCGACGGGCTCGTACGGTCTCGACCGAAAACTCTTGCTGCTCTTTTGCAGCAAGAGCCTTCACCCCCCAGGGCCTTGCGGGCATGGCGCGTTGCCGCACGAGGCTGCACCGACGCATCCGCACCTCCCTTCCCCAGGAGGAAACATGGCCAGAAAGCCCGTGGCCGCCGCGCTCGCCCTCGTGGCGGGAGCCGCAGTGGCCGTCACGGCACCCCCCACCCCGGCGCAGGCCGCGCCGCCCGGCACCAAGGACGTCACCGCGGTGATGTTCGAGTGGAACTTCGCCTCCGTGGCGAAGGCGTGCACGGACACCCTCGGCCCCGCCGGTTACGGCTACGTCCAGGTCTCGCCCCCGCAGGAGCACATCCAGGGCGGGCAGTGGTGGACCTCGTACCAGCCGGTCAGCTACCGGATCGCCGGCCGTCTCGGCGACCGCGCCGCCTTCCGTTCGATGGTGGACGCCTGCCACGCCGCGGGCGTCAAGGTCGTCGCCGACACCGTCATCAACCACATGGCGGCCGGCTCCGGTACCGGCACCGGCGGCTCCGCGTACACCAAGTACGGCTACCCGGGCCTGTACTCGTCGTCCGACATGGACGACTGCACCGCCCACATCACCAACTACCAGGACCGGGTCAACGTCCAGCACTGCGAGCTGGTCGGCCTCGCCGATCTCGACACGGGCGAGGAGTACGTCCGCACCAAGATCGCGGGCTACATGAACGACCTGCTGTCGCTCGGCGTCGACGGCTTCCGCATCGACGCCGCCAAGCACATGCCGGCGAACGACCTGGCCGCCATCAAGGCCAAGCTCACCAATCCGTCCGTCTACTGGAAGCAGGAGGCGATACACGGCGCCGGCGAGGCGGTCTCGCCCAGCGAGTACCTCGGCAACGGCGACGTCCAGGAGTTCCGCTACGCCCGCGACCTCAAGCGCGTCTTCCAGAACGAGAACCTCGCCCACCTCAAGAACTACGGCGAGGCCTGGGGCTACATGGAGTCCGGCAGGTCCGGCGTGTTCGTCGACAACCACGACACCGAGCGCCAGGGCGACACCCTCACCTACAAGAACGGCTCCGCCTACACGCTCGCCAGCGTGTTCATGCTGGCCTGGCCCTACGGCTCCCCGGACGTCCACTCCGGCTACGAGTGGACCGACAAGGACGCCGGCCCGCCCGGCGGCGGGCAGGTGAACGCCTGCTACAGCGACGGCTGGAAGTGCCAGCACGCCTGGCGCGAGATCGCCTCGATGGTCGCCTTCCGGAACGTGGCCCGCGGTCAGGGCGTCACGAACTGGTGGGACAACGGCGGTGACCAGATCGCGTTCGGCCGCGGCGACAAGGCGTACGTCGCCCTCAACCACGAGACGTCCGCCCTCACCCGGACGTTCCAGACGTCGCTGCCCGCCGGCGACTACTGCGACGTCCAGAACAACCGGACCGTGACCGTCGGCGGCGACGGCCGGTTCACGGCGACGCTCGGCGCCGGCACGGCCGTCGCGCTCCACGCCGGGGCGCGCACCTGCGGGACCGGATCCACGACCCCGCCCCCCACGGCCACCGGCGCGTCCTTCGCCGTCAACGCCACCACCGTGCCCGGCGAGAACATCTACGTCACCGGCAACCAGGCCGCCCTCGGCAACTGGAACCCCGCCGGCGCCCTGAAGCTCGACCCGGCCGCGTACCCGGTGTGGAAGCTCGACGTCGCCCTCCCCGCGGGGACGTCCTTCCAGTACAAGTACCTCCGCAAGGACGCCGCCGGGAACGTCACCTGGGAGAGCGGCGCCAACCGCACCGCCACGGTCCCGTCCGACGGGAAGGTCGCCCTGAGCGACACGTTCCGCACGTGACCGGGTGCGGGCGCCGCCCCCGCGGGCGGCGCCCGCCCTCCCTCCCCGGCTCCGGCGGGCCGGGGAGGGACCCTCGCCCCCGGCGACAGCACGCCCCCATCGGTTGCGGCGCGGAGCTGCCGCGTCGCAGGGGCCGGGGCGTCGCCCCGGCCCCCTTCCTCCACCGGCCGCCGGCCGAAGGCCGCGGGCCGGGCGGGGTGGGAACCGACTCGTTAAGGAGAACCCTTGTTCCACAACAGACGGCGGCGGCGAAGCGCCGTCACCGCGCTCGTCACCGCCCTCGGCGCGGGCCTCGTCCCCGCCCTGCCGGCGGCGGCCGTGACCGCCCCGCCCGCCCCGCCCTCCGACAAGGCGCTCGCGGCGCAGCCCGCGCGCCACGACCTGACCCGCGAGCAGTTCTACTTCGTGCTGCCCGACCGGTTCGCCAACGGGGACGCGCGCAACGACCGCGGCGGGCTCACCGGCTCCCGCCTCGCCACCGGGTACGACCCCGCCGACAAGGGCTTCTACCAGGGCGGCGACCTCAAGGGGCTGACCGAGAAGCTCGACTACATCAAGGGCCTGGGCACCACCGCCCTCTGGATGGCGCCGATCTTCAAGAACCGGCCCGTGCAGGGCGGGGGGAAGGACGCCTCGGCCGGCTACCACGGCTACTGGATCACCGACTTCACCCAGGTCGACCCCCACTTCGGCACCAACGAAGACCTGGAGAAGCTGATCGACAAGGCCCACGCCAAGGGCATGAAGGTCTTCTTCGACGTCATCACCAACCACACCGCCGACGTCATCGACTACCGGGAGAAGTCCTACGACTACCTCTCCAAGGGCGCCTTCCCGTACCTGACCCGGGACGGCGTCCCCTTCGACGACAGCGATCACGCCGACGGCACCGCGCCCTTCCCGAGGACGGATCTCGGCACCTTCCCGCGCACCCCCGTCGTCCCCGCCGGCCAGAAGGACGTCAAGGTCCCCTCCTGGCTCAACGACCCCGCGATGTACCACAACCGGGGCGATTCGACCTTCGCCGGGGAATCCTCCACGCACGGCGACTTCGCCGGCCTGGACGACCTGTGGACCGAACGCCCCGAGGTCGTCGAAGGCATGGAGAAGATCTACCAGCGCTGGGTGCGCGACTTCGACATCGACGGCTTCCGCATCGACACCGTCAAGCACGTCAACAAGGAGTTCTGGACGCAGTGGGCCACCGCCCTCGACGCGTACGCCGCCAAGCGGGGCCGGGACGACTTCTTCATGTTCGGCGAGGTGTACTCCGCCGACCCCGCCTTCACCTCCCAGTACGTCCGTGAGGGCCGCCTCGACGCCACCCTCGACTTCCCCTTCCAGGCGGCCGTCCGCGGCTACGCCTCCCAGGGCGGCTCCGCCGCACAGCTCGGCCGGCTCTTCGGCGACGACTACCGCTACACCACCGACAAGGCCAACGCCTACGAGTCGGTGACCTTCCTGGGCAACCACGACATGGGCCGCTTCGGCACCTTCCTCGCCCAGGACAACGCCCGGGCCGACGACGCCGAGCTGGTACGCCGCTACCGGCTCGCCAACGAGCTGATGTTCCTCTCCCGGGGCAACCCGGTCGTCTACTCCGGCGACGAGCAGGGCTTCACCGGCGCGGGCGGCGACAAGGACGCCCGCCAGCCCCTGTTCGCCTCGCGGATCGCGGACTACCTGGACGACGACCAGCTCGGCACCGACCGCACGCACGCGTCCCCCGCGTACGACACCGGGCACCCGCTCTACCGGCAGATCGCCCGGCTGGCCGCGCTCCGCAAGGCCCACCCGGCCCTCGCCGACGGCATCCACACCGAGCGGTACGCCGCCGACGGGCAGGGCGTCTACGCCTTCTCCCGCACGGACACGTCCTCGCGGAGCGAGTACCTCGTCGCCGTCAACAACGCCACCGCGCCCAGGACGGTGACCGTCCCCACCGGCTCCGCGGACACCGGCTTCCACACCCTGTACGGCGGTGAGGGCACCCGCACCAGCGACGGCGACGGCAGGCTCACCGTCACCGTGCCCGCCCTGTCCTCCGTCGTGCTCAAGGCCGCCAAGCCGCTGCCGGCGCCGGCCGCCGCGCCCGCGATCGCCCTGAAGGCCCCGGCCGCCGGAGCCTCCGGCACCGTCGAGGTCACCGCCGACGTCGACGGCGGAGCACTGAACCGGGTCGTCTTCGCCGCCCAGCAGGGCAACGGCCGCTGGCAGGTCCTCGGCTCCGCCGACCACGCCCCCTACAAGGTGAACCACACCGTCACCGCCGGCGAGGGCACCCCCCTGCGCTACAAGGCCGTGGTCGTCGACAGCGCGGGCCGCACCGCGAGCGACCTCGCCACGACCGTCGCGGGCCGCGCCCCCGCCGAACCGGCACCGACCGCCACCCAGCGGGACTACGCCGTCGTCCACTACCGCCGCGCCGACGGCGACTACACCGACTGGCGGCTCTACGCCTGGGGCGACATCGCCGACGGTGAGGCCACGACCTGGCCCGAGGGCCACGCCTTCACCGGCCGCGACGCCTACGGCGCCTTCGCCTGGGTCAAGCTGAAGCCCGGCGCCTCCGGCGTCGGCTACCTCGTCATCGACAAGGACGGCAACAAGGACGTCTCCGCCGACCGCACCATCGACCTGTCGAAGTCCGGCGAGGTGTGGATCGAGCAGGGCAAGGAAGCCGCGGCGACACAGCCGCCGGCCGGCGCCTACCCGCCGCAGGACACCACCAAGGCGCTCCTGCACTACCGCCGCGCCGACGGAGCGTACGACGGCTGGGGCCTGCACGTGTGGACCGGGGCCGCACAGCCCACCGACTGGGCCAAGCCGCTCCTGCCCGTCCGCACCGACGCGTACGGCGCCGTCTTCGAGGTGCCGCTCGCGGCGGGGGCCACCTCGCTCAGCTACATCCTCCACAAGGGCGACGAGAAGGACCTGCCCGGCGACCAGGCGCTCGACCTCAAGGCGAGCGGCCACGAGGTGTGGCTGCTGGGCGGACGCGACAAGCACCTGCTGCCGCAGCCCCAGGGCGGCGGCGCCGCCCTCGACCTCACCAAGGCCACGGCGGTCTGGATCGACGGCACGACCGTCGCCTGGAACGGCAACCCCGCCGCCGCCTCCACCCAGCTGCAGTATTCGCGCACCGGCTCCCTCGCCGTCCGGGACGGCGTGCTCACGTCCGACGACGCGCGCATGCTCCGGCTGCACCCCACCACGCTCACCGAGGCGCAGCGGGAGAAGTTCCCCCACCTGGCGAAGTACACCGCGTACACCGTCGACCCGCGCGACCGCGACCGGATCCGCGAGGCCCTGCGCGGACAGCTCGTCGCCACCCAGTACGCCGCCACCGGCGCACTGCTGTCCGCGACCGGCGTGCAGACCGCCGGCGTCCTCGACGCCGTGTACGCGGCCAAGGCCCGGCAGAAGGCCCTCGGCCCGGTGTTCCGCCACGGCAGGCCCACGCTCTCGGTGTGGGCGCCCACCGCCCAGCAGGTCGCGCTCGAACTCGGCGGCCGGCGCGTGCCGATGAAGCGCGACGCCACCACCGGCGTCTGGTCGGTCACCGGCCCCGCGAGCTGGCGGAACAAGCCGTACCGCTACCTGGTCACCGTCTGGGCGCCCGGCGCCGGGAAGGTCGTCACCAACAAGGTCACCGACCCCTACTCCACCGCGCTCACCACCGACTCGGTGCACAGCCTGGTCACCGACCTCACCGCCCCGGAGCTCGCCCCCAAGGGCTGGTCCACGCTGCGGAAGCCGGCCCCGACCCCGCTGCGCGACGCCCAGATCCAGGAGCTGCACATCCGCGACTTCTCGATCGGCGACCCCACGTCGAAGCACCCCGGCGGCTACCTCGCCTTCACCGACACCACGTCGGACGGCATGAAGCACCTCAGGAAGCTGGCCGCCGACGGCACCTCGTACGTCCACCTCCTGCCCGCCTTCGACATCGGCACCATCCCCGAGAGGAAGCCGGACCAGACGGCCCCCGCCTGCGACCTGAAGGCGTACGCGCCCGACTCCGACGAGCAGCAGGCCTGCGTCGCGAAGGCCGCCGCCGGGGACGGGTTCAACTGGGGCTACGACCCGCTGCACTACACCGTCCCCGAGGGCTCCTACGCCTCCGACCCCGAGGGCACGCGCCGCACCGTCGAGTTCCGGCAGATGGTCCAGTCCCTCAACAAGGCCGGGCTGCGCACCGTGATGGACGTGGTCTACAACCACACCGTCGCGAGCGGCCAGGCGGAGAAGTCCGTCCTGGACCGCATCGTCCCCGGCTACTACCAGCGGCTGCTCGCGGACGGCTCCGTCGCCACCTCCACCTGCTGCGCCAACACCGCGCCCGAGAACACGATGATGGGCAAGCTCGTCGTCGACTCGGTCGTCACCTGGGCCAAGGAGTACAAGGTCGACGGCTTCCGCTTCGACCTCATGGGCCACCACCCCAAGGCGAACATGCTCGCGGTCCGCGCGGCCCTGGACGCGCTGACCGTCGAGAAGGACGGCGTCGACGGCAGGAGCATCGTCCTGTACGGGGAGGGCTGGAACTTCGGCGAGGTCGCCGACGACGCCCGCTTCGTCCAGGCCACCCAGAAGAACATGGCCGGCACCGGCATCGCGACCTTCTCCGACCGGGCCCGTGACGCCGTCCGCGGCGGCGGCCCCTTCGACGCCGACCCCGGCGTCCAGGGCTTCGCCTCCGGCCTGTTCACCGACCCCAACGCGTCCCCGGCCAACGGCACCCCGGCCGAGCAGAAGGCCCGCCTCCTGCACTACCAGGACCTGATCAAGGTCGGCCTGTCCGGCAACCTCGCCGGCTTCACCTTCACGGACACCCGGGGCAAGGAGGTCAAGGGCTCCCAGGTCGACTACAACGGCGCCCCGGCCGGCTACGCCGCCGCCCCCGGCGACGCCCTCGCCTACGCGGACGCGCACGACAACGAGACCCTGTACGACGCGCTCGCCTTCAAGCTGCCGGCGACCACCTCGCCGGCCGACCGCGCCCGCATGCAGGTCCTCGCCATGGCGACCGCCACCCTCTCCCAGGGCCCGGCGCTCTCCCAGGCCGGCAGCGACCTGCTGCGCTCCAAGTCCCTGGACCGCAACTCGTACGACAGCGGCGACTGGTTCAACGTCCTCAACTGGGACTGCCGGGCCGGCAACGGCTTCGGCCGCGGCCTGCCGCCCGCGGCAGACAACAAGGACAAGTGGTCCTTCGGCCGGCCGCTGCTGTCCTCGCCGTCCCTGAAGGTCGGCTGCCCGGAGATCACGGGCGCCTCCGCCGCCTACCGGGACCTGCTGAAGATCCGCACCACGGAGAAGGCCTTCAGCCTCTCCACGGCCGACGAGGTGCAGTCCGCGCTCTCCTTCCCGCTCTCCGGCGAGGACGAGACCCCGGGCGTGATCACCATGCGCCTGGGCGACCTGGTCGTGGTCTTCAACGCCACCCCCGAGCGGCAGACCCAGACGGTCGCGGCCCTGACCGGGAAGGGGTACGCCCTGCACCCGGTCCAGGCACGCGGAGCCGACGCCACCGTCAGGTCGTCCGCGTACGACCCGGCGACGGGCACCTTCACGGTCCCCGCCCGCACCGTCGCGGTCTTCACCCAGCGGTGAGGCCGGTTGCGCGGCGCACGTGAGCCCCGCGCGGACCGGGACGTGAGCCCCGCCACACGATGAGATTCAGCGGCGCCCTGATCCATGATCAGGGCGCCGCCTATCGTGGTGGGGACCGCACGATCCGTACGAGCGCGGGAGTGACCGCCCATGCCTCAGATAGCAGTCGACTACTCCGCCTCCCTCGACGAGGCGTTCGACCGGCGGGGGTTCGCCCTCGCCCTGCACCCGGTGCTCGGCGCCACCGTCGGCGCCAACCCCGCGGTGTGCAAGACGCGGTTCCGGCGGGCCGAGGAGACGGTCGTCGCCGACGGCACGACCGAGCAGGCGGTCGTCCACGTCGCGGTGGGGCTGGCACCCGGCCGCCGCGAGGAGGCCAAGGCACGGCTCACGGAGGCGGTCCTCGCGCTCGTACCCCAGCACCTGAAGCCGGTCGACGGGCTCACCGTGCACATCTCCGCCGAGGTGCACGACTTCGCACCGTCCTACCGCCGGCGCTGAGCGGGGACCTTCGGCACCAGCATGCCCAGCCGGCCGGCGAGGTCGCCCAGCGGCCCGTCGGCCGGCTCGTCCGCCAGCATCCGCAGCACGATCCCGGCCATCTCCTCGTCGTACGCGGCGCTCACCGCCGTCAGCGCGGCGAAGTCGTGCACCAGCTGGCGCTCCAGCTCGGCGCGCGGGATGCGGCGCCCGTCCAGCCACAGCAGCGCCGTCGACTCGGCGAGCGACACCCACGACCGCACGACCAGCTCCAGGCGCGCGGGCGGGTCCGTGACACCGAGGTGGGCGAGGATCTGCTCGTACGCGGCCTGCCGCACCTCGTCGATGATCGCGTTCGTCGGTGACACCGCGCGGGGGCAGTCCGCCCCCGCGGGCACCGCCGGGCCGCCGCGCATCAGCGCCGAGAAGCCCGGCCCGTGCTCGTCCACGAAGGTGAAGAACCGTTCCATCACCCGCAGCAGCCGGGCCCCCAGCGGCCCCTCGTGCGGCTCCTCGAACCGGGCCGCCAGCTCGTCCGCCGCACGGCGCAGCGCCGCCTCGTACAGGCTCTGCTTGCCCGGGAAGTAGTGGTACACCAGCGGCCGGGAGATGCCCGCGGCGGCCGCGATCTCGTCGATCGACACGTCCTCGGGGGCACGGTGGCTGAACAGCTCCAGCGCCACGCCGATCAGCTGACGTCTGCGCTCCTCGACACCCATTCTGCGGCGCACCCCGGTCGTCATGGCGCACAGCCTAACGGTCCCTTCGAACGGTGCCCGCTACACCTTCCGTTAGGCTCCCCGGACATGAGCCTCTCCGACCAGGAAACGCCCCGCACCGGACTCTCCCCGCGCCAGGCGCGGCGCCTGCGGATCGCCGCCGCGTCCGTCCTGCTGGTGGCGATGGCGGTGGTCCTGGTCCTGCGGCTGGCCAGCCGCACCTCCGTCCTGGTGGTCGGCGTGTACGGGCTGGCCATGATCCTGTGCGGGGTGGTCATCGAACTGAGCCGCAACGGCCGTACCCGGCTGGGCACCTGGCTGCTCGGCACCGGCCTGCTCGCCGCCCTGGCCGCCGACTGGCTGCTCCTGCCGTAGTACTCCAGCAGCGGATCGTGTCCTGAGCTGGTGGTTGTCGGTGTCAGGACATGGTGGGGATGGTTGGGGCCCAGGTGTGGGCTCTGGAGTTGGAGTCAGTGTTCGCGCGGGTGGCGGGCCGGTTCGGGCGGGCGAATCTGCGGTGGCGGATGCGGCACTACCTGCGCGGGCTGTTGGCGCCGGTGGCCCGGAAGAACGGCTGGCAACTGGCCAGTACGCGGGTCACCGCACCCGGGATGGATTCCAGAGACTGCTCAATTCGAGTGTCCGGGACGCGGACGTCCTCCGTGACGATGTCCGCGAGTACGTCGCCGGCAAGCTCGGTCCTGGTGGTGTGCTGATCGTCGACGACACGGGTTCATCAAGAAGGGCAGCACCTCGGCGGGGGTGGGCCGGCAGTACACACGTCCGGGAAGATCGACAATTGCCAGATCGGGGTGTTCGCGGCCTACGCCACCAGCCGCGGACGGGCCCTGGTGGACCGGGAGTTGTACCTTCCCAAGGCCTGGACCGGTGACCGGGAACGGTGCCGGGCGGCGAAGATCCCTGACGAGCGGGAGTTCGCGAGCTTCACACGGGCAACCCCCGCGCGCGGGGACGACTACCCCGTTGACCTCGAGCCGCTCGGCAGCGGACTCCCCGCGTGTGCGGGGCCGACGGCTGCTCTTCACCGCGCGCCGTGACCCTCCCAGGACTACCCGTGCGGGCGCGGGGACGATATTGAGTACCGGTGTACGACGTTGTGCACAGCCGGACTACCCCCGTGGCTTCGTTCACGAGTTTCGACAGCGGATGTCCGCGGTTTTGAGCAGCACGCCGACCTGGCGGTGTTCGATGTTCACGAGTACCGACAGCACGGCCGGGGCTGGAGGCGCGCTGGGAGCCCCTTGGCCGGCGAGGCGGCCGGGCGCCATCCGTCAAGGAGAATCGCTGCATGCGGATTCTGATCATCACTGCCGGTTCACGTGGGGATGTCGCGCCCTTCACCGGCCTGGGGCGGCGCTTGCTGGACGCCGGCCATCAGGTCGCCGTGGCCGCTCACGCGTCCTTCGCCGCACTCATCCAGGGGTGTGGTCTCGATTACCGGCCTGTGCCGGGAGACCCGCAGGGGCTGATCCGGGACTGGTCCCAGGCGGCGTCGCGGGAGGAGGCCCAGGCGCTGACGAGGGCGTACGCGGACGGGCTCGCCGACGGGGTGGCGGAAGCCGTGGCGGGCGGGGCCGACCTGCTGCTCACGGCCTCCGGCCCGGCGCCGCTCGGCCGGGCGGCCGGCGAAGCGCTTGGCATCCCTGTCATCGGCACGTACCTCGTACCGGCCTTCGCCACCAGAGCATTCGCGCTGCCCAACGCACGCAGCACCGTCGGCGGCCCGGGGCCGGAGGGCAACCTCGCCGCAGGTCGGGACGTAGTGAGACGCGCGGAAGAGGCCTTCGCGGGCGCCGCGACCCGGCTGCGCGCCCATTTCGGGCTGCCCGGCGCCGGCGCGGCATCGTCATCGGGGGACATCCGGCCGGTCTTCCACGGCTTCAGCCCGCTGGTGGTGCCGCGCCCCGGGGACTGGCCGTCGCGGGCGGAAGTATCGGGCTACTGGTGGCCAGCGCGGCCGGACGGGTGGCAACCCCCGGCCGAGCTGGTCGACTTCCTCGCGGCCGGTCCGCCGCCGGTGTTCATCGGGTTCGGCAGCATGGCGCCAGGACAGGGGGAACGGCTCAGTGAGCTGGTGACTGCGGCTGTACGGCAGGCGGGGGTGCGTGCGGTGGTGCAGGCGGGGTGGGCCGAACTGAGTGGCTGGGGTGACGACGTTCTGGCCATCGGCGACGTCCCGCACGACTGGCTGTTCCCTCGTACCACCGCCGTCGTCCATCACGCCGGGGCGGGTACGACCGGAGCCGGACTGCGGGCCGGAGTGCCCGCTGTGGCCGTTCCCGTCATGGCCGACCAGCCGTTCTGGGCGTCTCGGTTGTACGAGCTGGGGGTCACCCCCCGACCTGTGCCGTTCCAGGACCTGACCGCCGAAGCCCTCGGGGACGCGATCACGGTCTGCCTGTCCGAGCCGGCCCACCGACGCCGCGCGACCGAACTCGGCCACCGCATCGCAGCAGAAGACGGCGCCGCCGCGGTGCTCACCCACATCGACTCAGGGGACGCCAGAAGAATCTGAGGAATACTCCACCACCGTGCTGTGGTGTTAGGCCGTCCGAGGCACTCCGCCGTATCCGGTACTGCCGAACTCGTGAACAACTCGGACTCCACCGTCCCCCGGACGCCTCCCAAAGTCGTGAACAAACGCTGCCAGAGTTGGTGTACGAAGCCACCCCCGCGCGTGCGGGGACGGCACCTGCACCGAGCGGCACGCGGAGCAGGAGGTCGGACTACCCCGCGCGTGCGGAGACGACGTCGTCCAGCCGACGTAGCCACCGGAGACGCCGGGGCTACCCCGCGGGGCGGCAGGACCTGCCGGTAGACGTGGACGAACCAGCGCTCCCCCGCCGGGAGCAGCAGGTGCAGCACGTTGATGGTGTGGGTGGTGAACGGGTCGCCCGGAACCCAGTGGAGCGGGGTCTCCTCCCAGTCGAAGGAGACCTTCCGGGCCTTCAGCTCGGTCCGCTCGGCCTGTATCGCCACCGGCGTATGAGACATGGCGTCAATGTACTGATGGGTACGCGCCGGGAACAGGGCCGTGCAGCCGGTGGTTCACCGGCCGGTCAGCGCAGCACGCCGATCTCCGACCCGTCCTCCAGCCGCCCGCCGAGCTCGACCTGGCCGGCCGGCTTGCCCTCCACCGGCACCGCGATCCGCCGGCCCTCCTCGTGGCCCCGCACGGCGCCCGTCACCTCGACCGACGCCACCTGCGGACTGCCGGCCGCCACCATGTACCACTGCCCGGCCGGCGACTTCCACAGCGCGCCCGCCAGCACGTGCGGCTCACGCGCCCCGCACGCCGGGGAGTCGTCCGCCTGCGCCACCACCGAGCCCGCCGCCACCGCGCCCGGCTTCGCCGCCGCCGCCGGGGCCTGGAAATGGGCCAGCACCTTGCCGCCCGTGCCCCGCCAGGTCTCCGCGCGCGTGCACAGCCACCGGGCGGGCCCGGCGGCGGCGTCCGTTCCCGGAAGGTCCTGCTCGGCGAAGCGCCAGGAGTTCACCGACCGCACCCCGTGCGAGCGCACCACCGGCAGCAGACAGGCCGTCCGCGCCCACTCCGCGCGCGCCGCGTCGTCCGTGACGTCCGCGGGCGCGGACGGCGGACCGGAGGTGAGCCGGGCCGGGGTGAGCTCGCCGAGGTCGGTCAGCAGCCGGGTGGCCACCCCGTCGCGCACCTCCAGCGCGTCCCACGTCCGGCACTGGCTCGGCGCGACCGGGCTGAGCATCGGCTCGGTGACACCATGCGCGTCCCGCTCCAGCGGACGCGCCGCCTCCGACGGCCGCAGCAGGTCCCGCACGGCCACGCCCCGCACCCACGGAGCCGTCAGGTACCGCACGTTGGCGTTCGTACGGCCCACCACCAGAGCGCCCGCGGACGCCGTGTCCGCGCCGTCCGTCCGGACGAAGTCCAGCGCAGCCCCGGCCGTGCCGTCCTTCGGCTCCGCGTACCGCACCACCCGCAGACCGTCGTGGAACAGCACCACCCGCGCCTGGTCCACCTCACCCGCGAACAGCAGCTGCGGAGGCCCCATCGGCGGTCCGGGCGGCGTCCCCGGCGCCGCCGAGGCCTGCACCGTCGGTCCCGGCCGCGCCCACACCGCCAGCGCCCGGCGCAGCAGCGCCGTGTCGCCGGTGAGACCGCCCCGCGCGGGCCACACCGAGAAGTCGGTGCGCGCCGAGCGCTGCCACAGGGCCGGGGCGACGCGCCGCACATGAGCCGGGTCCAGCGCCGCCTCCGACACCGGGTTGCGGGCGTACGGCGGAGCGGCCGCCCCGTCGGGACCCCAGCCGTCGCCGGGCAGGCCCAGCAGCGTCCCGCACACCACCGCGGCGGCCAGCGCCGCCAGCGCCGCCCTGGTGTGCTGGCGGCGCCGCATCAGATCGGTCGGGCGCGCCTGCAGGGAGCACGGGTCGAACTCCGCGGACTCCAGCAGCCCGGCGCCGCTCGTGCCCCGGGCCGCGTCCACACCGCCGGCCTCGGCCAGCGCCGCACCCGGGTCCTCGACACCGGCGGCCGCCAGCACCCGGCGCACCTCCGCGTCCCCCTGCCGCTCCAGGCCGCGCAGCACGTACGCCGCCCGCCCCGCGCCCGACAGCGTCGACAGCCGCTGGTCCAGGGCCAGTTCGTCGGCGCCGCCGGAGCGGGGGAACAGCCGCAGGCCCCACACCTGGGGCAGCAGCGGCGGCAGCTGCGCCCGCTTGGGCCAGGCGCGGCGCCGCAGCGGCAGGCCCGCCTCCAGCGCCTGGCGCAGCACCTGCCCGCGCACGTACGCGTACCCGGGATCGACCGCGTCGTCGCCCGCCCGCCGCTGGCCCGGCATGGCGGGGTCGACCGGGCCGCGGCGCCGCGGCAGCGAGCGCTGGACGAGCGCGTGCGCGGTCAGGACGCGGCGGTTGCGGCCGAGGGACGGCGGCAGCACCAGATAGGCGATGCGGACGAGCCGGGGATAGTGCTCGACGAGCGCCGCCTCGGCCTGTTCGACGTCGAGGGGGGCGGGGGTAGCCAGTTCCTGGGTGCTCACGTTCAGCAGAACGAGCGAATCCTGCGATGGTCACCTGCCGCCCGGGCTCCAGCCGGCCGGCCCGCTGAACACCGCGGTGCCGCGCTCCCCGCCGCCGCCGTTCGCCGCCGTCATGAACAGGCCCGCGTCCTGCGCGGCGGCCGCGCCCGGCAGCCGGACGGTGGCGACCGTCCGCCACGTCGTGCCGCCGTCCGCCGAGCAGGCGCCGGTGAAGGCGTCGCCCGCGCGCGACAGCCGCAGGAGGAGCGGCGCCCGGCAGCCGGGGCCGGTGATCCGCCGGTAGGTGTCGAGGGCGCCGTCGCCGTCCGCGTCGTACGTCAGGGCCACCCCGCTCGCGGGCGTGACCGCCAGGTTGAGGAACCCGGGCGCCGAGGGCATCGGGAGCGCGTTCCGGACGACGATCCCGGCGCGCGCCCAGCCGCCGGTCGGGTCCTGCGCGTCCACCCGGACCGTCAGGGTTCCGCCGTCCTCCAGGGCGCCCTCCCGGTAGAGGGCCCCGAACTCGGCGACGCCCTTCCAGAGGTCCTGGCCGCCGCCGTTGACCGCGTACCGGTCGCCGAGCTGCCCGAAGACCGCGCCGTTGGTGGTGTACGTGCGCCAGGACGCGTCCAGGGGGCCGGCGGCGTACAGGCTGCCCCGGTGCACGGTGGTGACCGGCTCCTCGCCCGCGGGGCCGTACGTGGTGCGCAGCTCGTAGGGGAGCGGCTCGACGGGGTGGGCGAGCGGGCGGTCGGGGGCGGTGATCCCCCAGGAGACCTGCCCGCTGCCGGCCGCCGGGACGGCAGCCAGCTCCAGGGGCGGCTGATCGCCGAAGCCCGTGAGGACGAAGCCGGCGCGGCCGGTGGCGCGCAGACCGTTGACGTTCCGCAGGGTGGCGGTGACCAGTCCCTCGGCGCCGGGAGGGAGCCCGGCCGGGTCGCAGGAGACCGTGACCTCGCCCTGGAAGGGCGCCGCGGCGAGGACGTCGTGGACCTTCCGGGCCGTGCGGTACGGGTCGTGCGGGGGCCGCACGGGGTAGGTCCGCGTGCCGCGAGTCCAGCGCTCCTCCCGCGCGTACCAGTCGAAGTCCTTCGGGGGCCGGCCCTCGGCGAGGGCGTCCGCCAGCTCGTCCAGATAGGCCCGCCACTGCGGCAGGTGGACGTCGGCGATGAGACCGGACCAATCGCGGTTGGCGTAGTTGGCCAGGCGTCCGCCGTCGGCCGTGGGCCGGTCCGCCCAGGTGGTGATCAGCACGCGGGCGGTGCGCTCCAGGCCCTCGCGGCGCGCGTCCGCGAGCCACGGCCCGAGGAGGAAGGCGCGGTGCGAGCCGGACATCTCGTCGCCCAGCCGCATCAGCTCCAGCCACAGCCGGGACAGCGCGCGGAAGGTGTCGAGGTCCTGCTGGGCGTACGCGGCCCGCAGCAGGCCGATCAGCTGCCAGGAGCGGTTGGCGACGGCCTGGCGGCCCAGGTCGGTGAGGTCGTAGCGGTACGCGTCGGAGCGGCGCAGCGGCTCCCGCACCCCGAGCAGCGCGGCGAACGCCCGGTCGAAGCGGGCGGGGTCGAAGGCGGGGGAGTGGGTGGCGTAGTGGGCGCCGGAGCGGGCGGCCAGGCTGGGCCGGGCCGCGAAGACCGAGTCGTGGGGGCGCCCGTCGCGGCTGGTGATGCGGTACGCGGTGTCCCGCAGCACCGCGAACGCCTCGCGCGCCCGGGGGTCGTGGCCGCCGTAGCGCAGGTCGGCGTACGCCTCGAACCAGCGGGCGCGGTCCACGGGCTCCCGCCGCCAGGCGAGCTCCGAGAACAGCTCCAGGGCGGCCGGGTCCCGCTCGGCGGCCTCCGGCATGTACGCCGTCCCGGCGAGCGCCGACCCGGGCTTGTCGCGCCAGGCCGGGAAGCGCTCGGTCCACACGTGGGTCCGGGCGCCGAGGGTGGTGCGGCCGCCGAAGTTGGGGATGGTGCCGAAGGCGTACGGGACACCGCCCCAGTCCCGCTCGCGGTCGGTGACGGTCTCCAGGTCGGACAGCCCGTCCACGACGAGCACCGTGCGCCGGTCGAGGGCGTCGAGCAGGTCGCGGCGCGGATTGGCCTGCCAGCCGAGGACGATCCACAGGGCGCCGGGGCGGGCGCGGTGCAGGGCGGCCTCGACGGCGCGGGCGGCCTCCGGGACGGGCACGTCGCCGGGGGAGCCGCCCTCGTGCAGCAGGTCCATCTTGAAGTGCCGCACGTCGCCGAACAGGTCGGCCTGGTGGCGGTAGAAGGCGGCGGCGAACGCGGTGAAGACCGCCGTGCGCGGGTCGAGCCAGTCCGGCCGCCGCAGGCCCGCCCAGAGGCCCTGCGGCACGGTGCGGGCGCCGGGGTTGCGGGCGGCGAAGCCGTCGGGGACGGTGCCGAAGCAGCCGGGGAGGACCGGGTGCATGCCGAGCTCGCGGATCCGGTCGGTGATGCGGCGGCCCAGTGCCGCGCGGCGGGCGATCAGCCCGGGGTCGAGCGGGCCGCCGTAGCCGCTCATGTTCTGCAGCAGCCACCAGGGCTGGTGCGAGGGGGCCGGGAGCCAGGCGCGGGCCTCGGCGTCGGAGTAGCCGAAGTCCTGGAGGAGCCGGTGGTGGACGGCCTCCTGGCCGACGGTGACGAGGACCTCGTTGCAGCCGTGCAGGGCGAGCACGTCGATCAGCCGCTCCCAGCGCGGCCAGTCGGCGTACGGGGCGGTGTAGCCGTCGTGCGTGTCGTTGAACGCGAACCGGTGCGGGACGGTCGCCTCGTGCGCGAGCGGGGTGCCGGGCGCGGGGAGCCGGCGCGGGAGGTCCAGCTGCGAGCCGGACCAGGAGATGTGGGCGCCGCACACGTACTTGAGGTACCAGTGGACACCGGTGAGGAGGGTGGCGGGGCTCGTGCCCGCGACCTTGATGCGGCCCGGCGTGCCGGTGACGCGGAACCGCTCCGGGCCGTCCCCGAGGGGGGTGAGGCGGAACTGGTCCGCGTGGCCGGGCAGGAGCCGTTCGAGGGCGGCGCGGGCGGGCCCGGCGCCGGTCGCGTTCGCCATGGCGGGCCCGTTCCCGGCGAGGGCGGCGCCCACGCCGATTGCTCCGGCGGTCCCCAGCAGCGTACGTCTCGACACTCCGGACACAGCGCTCCTCCATGGTGCTGACGGAACATCAGGTGCGATGGGGGACGCACGTTACCCCGGGTTCCCGCCCGGAGCAGGGGTGCGAACCGGCACGATGGCCAGATGCGCACGGAACGACGAACACGTACGGCACGGGTGGCGGTAGCCGCCCTCATATCCCTGGCGTTCCCGGTCCTCGCGGCCTGTGACGCCGGCGGCGACGGCGGCGGGAAGACGGACGCGGCGCCGCCGACGGCGACGGGCACGCTGGAGCAGCTCGCGGCGAAGGCCGCCTGCGAGCCGGAGATCTCGACGGACGCGGAGGAGCTCCGCCAGGCGAAGTGCGAGACCGAGGACGGCGCGTACGTCCTGACCACCTTCGCCACCGACCGGGGCCAGCGAGAGTGGATCAACGAGGCCAATGACTACGGCGGCGCGTACCTCGTGGGCCGCAAGTGGGTGGTCTCCGGTGACGAGAAGGTGGTCGCAGCACTGCGCGGCCGGCTCGGTGGCGACGTGGAGACCGGCTCGTCGCACCACTCGGGGAGCAGTGGCGGTGGGGGAGACGAGGGGTCCCACTCGGGGCACCACGCGAGCTGACCGCGCAGGTAAGGGGGGATGGACCGGACGGTGCACCCCTGATCCCCCGATCACCGGATCGGGGGATCAGAAGGTCAGGCACACCGGCGTCCGCCGTTGATGCAGTTCACCATCTGGTTCATCAGCCGGCTGTTGAACACGTTGATGAAGTCACCGTGGTCCGTGATCGGCTTGTGCAGCTGCTCCGGGAACGAGTCCACGGCGAAGACGGTCCCCTGCGGAACGTCGTAGACGATCCGCTGGACCAGCTGCGGAATGGCCCGGAAGCCCTGCGGGCACCGGCCGTTCCCGTCCGCGAAGGCGACATGCGTCCGGTGGTTGGCGCTGTCGGTGTTCTGGCCGTCCCAGCAGCTCTGGAACTTGAAGGTGCGCACCACCTGGCTGCCCTGCGGGCAGATCGGGTACTTGTCCTTCAGCTGGCGGTCCTCGAACCCCGTGCAGCTCCACGACGCATTGGCGTTGGCATCACCGTTGGTGAACGCCTTGGCGTCTCCCGTGATGATCCGCAGGAAGCGCGGCATGGCGCTCACCTTCGAGACCGGACTGCCGACGAAATTCATGGTGACCTGCGAAGGCGTCAGGATTTCACCGACGTTCTTGTCGTTCCCGCCGCCGTCGGCATTGGCGTCGTTCTCGTTCTGCCCGTTCTGCGCGCGCAGGACCGGCCAGAAATAGGTCGACTTGTCGCCTTGGTTGCGGCAGGTCGTTTGGCCGCGGGCCAGGTCGTCGTCGCTGGCGAAGGCGTCGTTGGCCTGGTTGCCGACGTAATCGTGCATGTGGTGCGCGCCATTGCTCACACCGGGTGCCACGATGACGTTGTCCGGGTTGAA
Organism: Streptomyces sp. NPDC051310; assembly: GCF_044455245.1. NCBI lineage: Bacteria > Bacillati > Actinomycetota > Actinomycetes > Kitasatosporales > Streptomycetaceae > Streptomyces > Streptomyces sp. NPDC051310. Next base: position 72,336 of record NZ_JBITEO010000001.1, on the reverse strand, counting down.
CTTGCCGTTCTCGTTGCGGCCGCAGTCGGTGACGAAGCTGCCGCGCGAGGCGCCGCGGAGCTGGCGGGCCTTCTGGACGTTGGGCTGGACGGACTGGATGTCGACGAAGTCACCGGCGACCGGCCCGTTGCCGGCCTGCCCCTGACCTTGGCCCTGATCCTGACCCTGGCCGTTGCCCTGGTCCTGCCCGTTGTCCTGGCCTTGGTCCTGGCCGTTGTCCTGCCCGTTGTCCTGGCCCTGATCCTGGCCGTTGTCCTGACCCTGGTCGCCGCCGAACGTCGTGTCGTCCGCCTGCAGCTTGCAGGGCGCCAGGCTCGACAGGCTCTCGGGCCGCTCGCCGCTCCGGCCGATCGCGATGACGATCCGCTCGATGGCGGCCAGCCGCTTGTCCTTCAGCGGGGTGAGGATGGCATTCTCGGCGAACCGGGGATCCTGCTGGATCCGCTGCTTCTCTTCGGCGAACCGCTGATAGGCATCGGTGATCTGGCTGTCCATGTTCGCCAGTTCCCGGTCCACTTCCCCGCGTGCCTGGTCGGGCACCTGGGGAAGACCGTTGGCGACTTCGGGGCAGTCGATGGTCGAGACCTGCTGACCGGTGTTGAGGGTGTTCTGTTGCTGAGGCGGTGGGCTGGACCAGCCCTCGCCCGCGGATGCGTAGAAATTGGCCGCTACCAGCCCACCCCCGCCCAGTATCAGGGCAGCCGAGGCGGCGATCGCCCGGTTGGCCAGCGTTGAGCGTTTTCGTGTGCGTCCCATGGAACTCCAATCCCGGGAGGGGAGAACCGCTCCGTTGCATACGGGTGGGACGCACGGCTCGTTCAGCGCGCCGCGGCTTTCGTAGAAATCTCCGTCCGCAAAGCGGGCGAACCGTTACAGCCCCAGCGCCTTCGCCTCCTGCTGCGGGCTCACCCCCACCGCCGGCCGGTCCGGCCGTTGCGGCGCCTCGCCGCCACGGTCGCGCAGCCACGCCCACGTGTCGGCGACCGTCTCCGCCACCGGGCGGCAGCGCAGGCCCGCCGCGAGCGCCTTGGACACGTCGCCGCGGTGCATCGCGTCGTGCGCCTCGCCCGGCGGCAGCCAGACCGGCGCTTGCGTCCAGGGCTCGATGCCCGCGTCGAGGACCGCCTCCGGCTCGGTCCAGCGCAGCCGCGCGTCCGAACCCGTGGCGCGGACGCAGGCGTCGAGCAGCCCGCCCATGGTCGTGTGCCCGCTCGGGCCGGTCAGGTTGTACGGGCCGCGGAGCCCCGCCCGCACCGCGTCCAGGAGCCACTCGGCCAGGTCCCGGGCGTCGATGCACTGCAGCGGCAGGTCGCGCGGGCCCGGGGCGAGGACCGGCCCGCCCCGGGCGATCCGGTTCAGCCACCACGGCAGGCGGCCCACGTTCTCACCCGGTCCGAGGAGCAGTCCCACGCGCGCGAGCAGTGTGCGGCCGGCGCCGAACGCCTCCAGGGCGGCCAGCTCCCCGCCCCGCTTGGCCTCGGCGTACGGCACGTCGCCGGCCGCGTCCGGGGACGCCGCGACGAGCGGGCCGTCCTCGGTCAGCCCCGCCGGCATGGGCCAGGCGTACACGAAGCGGCTGGAGACGTACACGTACCGCCCGGCGCGCGGGGCGAGCAGCCGGGCCGCGTCCCGCACGGCGACGGGTGCGGCCGCCCAGGTGTCGACGACCGCGTCCCACCGCCCCCCGGCGAGCGCCGACAGCCCGCCGGGCGCGGTCCGGTCACCCAGCAGGGCGGTCACGCCGGCGGGCGGCTCGTGCCGCCCCCGGTGGAACACCGTGACCTGCCACCCGCGGGCCAGCGCGGCCTGCGCCACGGCGCGTCCCGCGAACTCCGTACCACCCAGGATCAGAAGTCTCATGCCGCGACTGTGCCCGGCCGCCCCCGCGCGGACCAGCGTTTCTGCTCTCAGGCGATCCCTCGGACCCGGCGCCCGGCACGCATGGGCACTGGCGCGCGGCACACAGCCGTTGTCGCCGCCCGGTACGTCCTCGGACCGGCGCCCGGTCCGTGCGGGGGCTGGCGCCCGGCGGTGCGCCGGAGCCTGCCCGGCGGTGCCTCAAAACCCCGCTCGGCGACATCCCCGGACCCCGCCCGCCGACAAACCCGGACCCCGCCCCGGCGACACACCCGGACTCCCCTCCGGACCGCCGGGGTGGCAGCATGTGCGGACGATGACGGATCCCCGATCGCCCCTGCGCGCCCTGCGCGCCGCGCTTTTCGCGGCGGTGTGTGTGGCCTTGGCCGCGGTGGGGCATTCGTCCATGTCTGCGCATTCCCTCCCGCAGGTCACCCTGCTCCTCGCCTTCGGGGTGACGGCGGGCCTGGCCTGGCTGGCGGCCGCCCGGCGGCGGGGCGCCCCCTTCATCACCGCCGGGCTGCTCGCGCTCCAGGCCGTCCTCCACGTGACCTTCGGCGCGGGCCGGTCCCACCAGGGCCACGGCCACTCCCACGGGCGCCCGCACCCGGCCACCGGCATGCTGCACCCGGCCCATGGCGCGGCCCCGCCCGCGGGGCACCACACCGCGCCGCCGGCCACCGCCGCCGGAGCCGACGCCGCGCACGACGGCGCGTCCGGCCTCGTGCTGTCGCTCCTCGACGCCGTCGGGCTCGGCGGGGCCTCCGCCGGCATGCTGGCCGTGCACCTCCTCGCCGCCGCGGTCTGCGCCCTGTGGCTCGCCCGCGGCGAGGCCGCCTTCTTCCGCCTCGCCCGCGCCGTCGGGGCCCTCGCCTTCACGCCGCTGCGGCTGCTCCTCGACGCCGTGCTGCTGCCCGACGCCCCGCGCCCGCCGCGCGCCGGGCGCCCGCGGGCCGCGCGCCGCCACCACGGCGTCGTCCTCGCGCACAGCCTGTCACGGCGCGGGCCGCCCGCGACCGCCGTACCCCGCGCCACGGTCCCCGGAGCCGCACACGTCTGACCGGGGGCCGCTTCCCCTGCAGACAACGCCGACTCCTAGGACAGTCATGGCCATCGACGATCAGGCGATACCCGCCGCAGCACCCCGGACCACCCCTTCACCGTCCACTCCCTCACGCACCGCCCCCGAGGAAGCGGCCCGCCCGACGACCTGGAGCGCCCTGCGCCCCCTCGTCCTGCGCCTCCACTTCTACGCGGGCCTCCTCATGGCCCCGCTCCTCCTCCTCGCCGCCGTCAGCGGACTGGCTTACGCCCTCTCCTTCCAGGCCGAGAAGGTCGTCTACCGCCACGAGCTGCGGGTGCCGGCCGGCGACCAGGTCTTCCCGCTCTCCGCCCAGATCGGCGCCGCCCGCGACGCCCACCCCGAGGCGACGGTGACGGCCGTGTGGCCGTCGGCGGAGGAGGGGGCCACCACCCGCGTCCTCATGAGCAGCCCGGAGGTCGAGGAGGGCATGTCCCTCGCCGTCTTCGTCGACCCGTACACCGCGGAGGTACGCGGGGCCCTGCCCAGCTACGGCAGTTCGGGCGCCCTCCCGCTGCGCGCCTGGATCTCGCAGTTCCACGCGGACCTGCACCTCGGTGAGCTGGGCCGCAACTACAGCGAGATGGCCGCGAGCTGGATGTGGGTCGTCGCCCTCGGCGGCCTGCTGCTCTGGATCGGCCGCAGGCGCCGCACCAAGCGCGCCCTGTTCGTCCCCGAGCGCGGACCCAAGTCCCGTCGCCGCACCCTCTCCTGGCACGGCTCCGTGGGCCTGTGGGCGGTCACCGGGCTCGTCCTGCTCTCCGTCACCGGGCTGACGTGGTCGCGGTACGCGGGGGAGAACGTCGACCTGCTGCAGAAGACCTTCAGCAGTCCCACGCCCACCGTCTCCGCGGCGCTCGGCGGCGCGACCGCGGGCAGTGGCTCGGGCGGCGGCGCGGACGGCCACGAGGGCCACGGCGCCGGAGGCCACACGGCCCCGGCCGCCACCGGCCCGGACGTCGGCATCGACAAGGCCGTCGAGTCGGCCGCCGCCGCCGGGGTGTCCGGAAAAATCGCGGTGACCCTCCCGGCGGAGGGCAACGGCTACGTCGTCAAGGAGACCGACACCCAGTTCCCGGTCCACCTCGACTCGGTCGCGATCGACCCGGCCGACGGCACGGTCATGGACGAACTGCGGTTCGCCGACTACCCGCTGTTCGCCAAGCTGACCCGCATCGGCATCGACGCGCACATGGGCGTCTTCCTCGGCCTCGCCAACCAGCTCGCCCTCGCCGCCCTCATGGTGGGCCTGATCCTCCTCATCCTGTGGGGCTACCGGATGTGGTGGCTGCGCCGGCCCACCAAGGAGCGCACGCGGGGCTTCGGCCGGCCCGTGCCCCGCGGCGCCTGGCGCAAGGTGCCGGTCACCCTGCTGCTGCCGATCGCGGCCGCGACGGCACTGGTCGGCTGGTTCGTACCGATGCTGGGCATCAGCCTGCTGGTGTTCCTCGTGGCCGACGCGGCGCTGGGCCTGGCGGCCCGCCGCCGCGCCGGCTAGACGGACCCGTCGGGCGGACCGCCCGAACACGCCGGTCAGGGCGTGTACTTGTAGCCGACCCGCCGCACGGTCTGGATCGTGCGGCGGTGCTCGGCGCCCAGCTTCCGCCGCAGCCGGGCCACGTGGACGTCGACCGTACGCCCGTCGCCGACGTGGCCGTAGCCCCACACGGTGGTCACCAGCTGGTCGCGGGTGTGCACCCGGTGGGGATTCGCCACCAGGTGCGCCAGCAGCTCGAACTCCAGGTACGTGAGGTCCAGCGGCCGCCCGTCCACGAACGCGGTGCGCCGGGAGGAGTCGACGGTCACGGGGCCTCCGGCCGGGGCGGCGCCCGCCCCCGGCGCCGGCTCATGCTGCTCTGCGGGGACGAGGACGAGGTAGCCGATCATCGGCGGCTGCCCGGGCAGCGCCGGCACGGCGTGCGCCGGTGCGGGCAGCCAGGTGGCGCCCGGCGGGAGCAGCTCGGTGACGTCGACGACCTCGTCCCGCCCGACGGCCCGCAGCCGGTGCCGGCCGGGGACGGAAGCGGGGGCGGAAGCCGGGGCGGGGACGGGAGAGGGAACGGAGGCGGAGCGGGTACGGGTGTTCGCCATGGTGGGCTCAGCTCTTTCGCGCGAAGGGACGGAAGTACGTCATGGCGCGACGGCCGAAGGCCTCGGGGACGGATCAGGTGCCGCCGGAGGCGTTAGAGGGCCGACGCGTTCCTCGCGCGGCAACACACCCGGTCGAAGTCGTGGTGCTGACGGGACGGCCAGAACGGCTCCAGGTCGCCGCGACCCGTCGCGGCGCACGTGGGGTTCCGGAGGCTGGCCATGGCCCCATTCAACCAGAAGCCGCCCTGGACTTCTCCCTGTTGTCCCGCCACGCTCGCAGCCGGCGTTCCACCGGCCGCTCCACCGCGTGGTGCAGGGCCGCGGCGGCAGCGAGCGAAACCAGCAGCAGCGGCACATACCACAGGAGGTTGGACCATGCCACCGGCTGCAGGCCGTAGACGTCCCGCAGCGCGTAGATGAACGTGGAGTGCACCAGGTAGAAGGCGAACGACCACTCGCCGAGCCGTACCAGGGTGCGTCCGCGCAGGAGCGACCGGCGTCCCCGGAGGTCGCTCCACGCCACCGCCGCGATCATCGCGGCGCAGGCGACGGTGATCCACTCCGCCTTGCCGATGCGCGCGACGTCCGCGGCGAATTCCAGAGCCGGGCTGTCGAACGAGCGGCCCTGGCTCACCACGAGCCAGCCGACCAGCGCACCCGCGCCCACATAGCACCACACCGGCCTCAGGGGTACCCGCCACCCCGTGAGCAGGGCGCGTGCGATGCCTATGCCGATCACGAACTCGCTCAGCCGCACGACCGGATGCGGCACCTGAGCGAGCCACGATGCGGGCCAGTGCCACACGGCGGCCCGGTAGAGCAGGGCCGCGGCGAACGTGAGGGCCGTCAGGACCAGCGCGTCGCGGGCGCGCGTCCGGCCGAAGAGCCGGTGCAGCGCCGGGTGCAGCGCGTAGAAGAAGTACTCGCACGTCAGCGTCCATGCCGCGGGGTTGCCGGAGTACATGACGACGGGGTCCAGGGACCAGGCCTGGAGCAGCACCACCGACAGCAGCAGGATCCCGGCGCTGACCGGTTTCACCCACCAGTCCGCGGGCTCGGGGCTGAAACTGTAGAAGACTGGCACGGCGAGCAGCAGCGCCACCAGGTGGGACGGGTGGATACGCGCCAGGCGCCGCCAGTAGAAGGTCGCTGCCGTGACGCCCGGCCGGGCGGACCAGGTCAGGACGAACCCGGACAGGACGAAGAAAAGCGTGACGCCGTACGTCCCGAACGCGAGCACCTTGTGCACGGGCAGCGGCGCCAGATTGGTCATGTGGTGCGCGAAGACGGCGAACGCCGCCCACCAGCGCAGACCGGTCAGGGAGTCGAGCCGGCGCGTCGGCTCCGTCCCGCCCTCCGTGCTCCGGCGGGGCCCCGGCACCCGCGCACCGCCGAGGGACACCGTCGTCAGCGGCTGCGTCATACAGGTGGCCTCTTCATACGCGTACGGGTGAACGACCCGGCGAAGTGTAGCGACCGGCGTACGGCGGGGCGCTCACCGGTCACCGGTGAGCGCCCCCACGTACGCGACGACTGCGGCGGATCAGACCTGGCCGGCCTTCTCCAGGGCAGCGCAGCAGGTGTCCACGAGCAGGCGGGTGACCGTGTACGGGTCGACGTTGGCGTTCGGACGGCGGTCCTCGATGTAGCCCTTGCCGTCCTTCTCGACCTGCCAGGGGATGCGCACGGAGGCGCCGCGGTCGGAGACGCCGTAGGAGTACTGGTCCCACGGGGCGGTCTCGTGCAGACCGGTGAGGCGGTCGTCGATGCCGGCGCCGTAGTTCTTGACGTGGTCCAGCGGCTTGGAGCCCTCACCGAGCGCCTCGCACGCGGTGATGATGGCGTCGTAGCCCTCGCGCATGGCCTTCGTCGAGAAGTTGGTGTGCGCGCCGGCGCCGTTCCAGTCGCCCTTGACCGGCTTCGGGTCGAGGGTCGCGGTGACGCCGAAGTCCTCGGCGGTGCGGTAGAGCAGCCAGCGCGCGACCCACAGCTGGTCGGAGACCTCCAGCGGCGCCAGCGGGCCGACCTGGAACTCCCACTGGCCCGGCATGACCTCGGCGTTGATGCCGGAGATGCCCAGACCCGCCTTGAGGCAGTTGTCCAGGTGCGCCTCGACGACGTCACGGCCGAAGATCTCGTCGGCGCCGACGCCGCAGTAGTAGCCGCCCTGCGGGGCCGGGAAGCCCCCGACCGGGAAGCCGAGCGGGCGGGTGCCGTCGAAGAAGGTGTACTCCTGCTCGATGCCGAAGATCGGCTCCTGGTCGGCGAACCGCTCCGCGACCTCGGCCAGCGCCGCCCGCGTGTTGGACACGTGCGGCGTCATGTCCGTGTTGAGGACCTCGCACAGGACCAGGATGTGGTCGCCGCCGCGGATCGGGTCCGGGCAGGAGAAGACCGGCTGGAGGACGCGGTCGGAGGCGTGGCCCTCGGCCTGGTTGGTGCTGGACCCGTCGAAGCCCCAGATCGGGAGCTCGGCGACACCGGTGGCCGCGCCCGCCGCGAGTATCTTCGTCTTCGAGCGAAGCTTGGCGGTCGGCTCGGTGCCGTCGATCCAGATGTACTCAGCCTTGATGCTCACGGGGGCCTCATCCTGTGCGGGTGCAGCGGTATGCCGCGCAGCTTGGCAAGAGGGGATTTCCCGGCCGTTGCCCGTTTGTGAACCCCGTGTTACTCAGCTTCCCCGGCCCTCCCGCACCCGCTGTGACACGGTGTGCGCATTCAGCAACGACGCGAAGCCCGCGGCCCGGATCCGGGTCACCAGCTCCTCGTACCCGGTGCCGAGCGCCTCCGCCGTACGCCCCAGGTGCCAGTCGCAGTCCGCCAGCCGCCGCAGCAGGTACCCGCGCCGGATCTGCTTGTCGGACAGCCGGAACGACTTGAGGTACACCGCCCGCCCCTTGTGGTCGGTGATCACCTCGCCGATGTGCTGTTCCTGCCCCGCGTTGTGCACGAACGGCGGCAGGAAGCGGTACAGCTCGTACGGTCCCGCCCGCCGCACCCGCTCGAAGGCGTACGACGTCCCCAGCAGGTCCCGCGCCATCAGCGTGTCGTGCGACTCCGTCCACGACCGCTCCTGCGCACGGGCCGCGGCCCGCAGGTCCGCCAGGCCGCGCAGGTGGCCCGTGTCGCGGATGCGAGCCGTGAACTCGGGCACCGGCGCGCCGTACAGGGCGTACTGGTGCACCGTCTCGCCGTACAGGTCCTCGATCAGGGTCGGGTGCAGCGCGCGGTAGTCGTCCGGGTGCGGGACGAGGAAGGCGGCGGCGAGCGCGTCCGCCGCGTACACCAACACCCCGCACTGGCCCGGATGGATCTCGAACACGCGCAGCGCCTCGCCGAGCCCGCGCACCTGCCACCCGGCGTACGCGGCCTCCGCACGCGGCGAAAGGCCCTGGCGTACCGCCTGCTGGGACCACTCGTCCCACACCACGGACGGACCGCCGAAGTGCAGCGCCAGGTAGCCCTCCAGGGCGAGGTGGAGCGGCAGGAAGCGGAGCCTCTTCCCACCCCGCTCGCCCTTGGCCATGCGGTGGTGGCGCCGGACCGGGACGCAAGCGGGCGGCTCCGCGCCGTCGCCGAACTGCGTCCCGTACGCCGCCGACCCGCCCGTCCGGCCGGTGTCGCCGGACCAGTCCGCGACGAAGCCGTGCGGGATGTACGAGACGTACTCGGTGCGCGGGCCGACGCCGACCGCTCCCGCCCCGTACCCGCCGTACACCTCCCGGTGCAGCCGCAGCCACTCCACCGGCTCCTCCCGCACCAGCGGCACCAGGCGGATGCCGCCCCACACCTGCGCGGGCCGGGCGGTCAGCCCCGCCAGGTCGATCCGGGTCACGCCTCCGCCCCCTTCGTCTCGTTCATGCCCTTCGTCCGCTTCGTGCTCCGCAGGAACAGCTCCACCCGCCGGTCCAGGTACGCCTGCAGATCGGCCAGCCCCGTGCGCCCCTCCGCGAACTGCGCGATCTCCACCAGCGCGGGCAGGTCCTCCGCGTCGCGGATCCCGGCCGTCGGCACGCTCGGGGCCAGACGCCGCACGTCGAAGCCATCGGCGTCGTATACGGGGTTCACGTGCACCACGCTGGTGCGGCGCCCGGCGTCGAGCCGGGTCCGCCACACGCGCAGCACCTCGCCCGCCAGGCCGGGCGGCGCGTTGTCCCACCCGTCGGAGACGATGACGAGCCGCTCCGGCGCCGTGTCCAGCGCGTCGAGGATCCGCGTACCGAGCGGCGTCGGCCCCCAGGGGCGCACCAGTAGGGCATCGGTCCCGCCCGACGTCCACAGCGGCGTGTACGACCCCGCCAGCGCCTCCAGCAGGAAGTGGCAGCCGAGCGCCACCGCGAGCGGGCGGCGCCGCTTCTCGCCCGAACCGGACGAGGAGTAGCTGTCGTCGAGCACCGCCGCCACCCGCCCCCACGTACCGGCGTACGGCCCCGCCGCCCGGCGCGCCGCCGCCCGCAACGCAGCGGTCAGCTCGGCGCGCCGGGCCACCCGCTCCTCCACGCCCAGCGACAGCGCGTACAGCGCGAGCCGGGTCAGCGGCATGACGGTCAGGTCGGTCGCGCCCGGTCCGGTACGCCGGGTGCGCAGCCGCTCCATGCGGGTCATCCGCGGCGCGATCCGCTCCAGGAACACCTGGCGGGGGATGCCGTGCCGGGCGGCGAACCCCTCGGCGACGGTGAACGGCAGCTCGTAGACCGCCGACTGCTCGTAATGGGCGCGGCGGTGCGCGTCCAGGAAGGCGTCGTCGTACCGGACGCGCCGCTTCGGCGCGAACAGGAAGTCGCCCGCCTCGTCGTGCGGGAGCGCCAGGTGCGCGTGACGGACGGCCCCCTTCAGGCCGGACCGGTACTTGACCGCGTCGTGCGCCAGGTCAGGACGGGCCGCCAGCCAGTCGCGCAGCACCGCGCGCGTACGGCGGTTGTTCACCTTCGCGGCCCGCAGCCCGCGGAAGAGGCGGTAGACCCGCTGCGGGGGCAGCAGGGCGAGGCGGGCCGCGATCAGCCGGCCCTCGGCGCGCTTCCGCTCCGGACCGCCGGCGTCGGCCGCCGTGCGCAGCAGCTCCTCGATGATGAGGGCGGCGTTGTGGTCGTTGATGTCGAGGGCGAGCGCGGCCGCGTAGACGGACCGGTAGTTGGTCCGTACGTACGCGTGGAGGAAGGACAGCGACAGCCGCTGCTCGTCGGCTCCGGAGCGGAACTCCCGCTGCCCCGTCGCCGTCACGGCCGCGTTGACGAACAGCAGCACGTCCTCGGCCGCTATGAGGTCGGAGAACGTCTCCGCCATCGCCTTCCCCCCGGTGTGCGCAAAAGCAGGTGCCGGCCGGGGAATGGGGGCGCGAACAGCTGAATCGTTGCTTTACAGGGCAAGTCCCGGAAGTCGCGCCGGAGTCCCGCGGCCGGCCCCCGCAACGTAGCACCGGTGGCCGCGCGGGCCCGAACCGATTTCGGCGGGGGCGCGGCTCACCGGCCGAAGCCGCGCCCCCGCCGGCGGGGTCCGCCGGGGCCCGTCCGGCGTCAGCCGACGCGCTCGATGCGGGCCTTGCGGATGAGGAACTTGCCCGGCTCGCGGACCTGCTCGAACGCGGCGTTGTTCAGCAGGGCGCAGCTGCCGGAGACGGAGGTGACCTCGACGGTGGTGGACTTGTTGTTGTCGAGGTTCGTCACCTTCAGCCGGGTGCCGACCGGGAACTGGTTGCTGGAGGCGGCGGGGGCGCCGCCCTCGCCGGAGAGGGTCACGGTGGACCCGGCGCAGACGACCTCACCTGCGGCCCCGCCCTGTCCGCCGCCGTTCCCGCCGGCGGCCTGGTCGGCCCCGCCGTTGCCGCCGGGGGCTTGGTCGGCCCCGCCCTGTCCGCCGCCGTTGCCGCCGGGGGCTTGGTCTGCGCCGCCGTTGCCGCCGTTGCCGCCGGGGGCTTGGTCGGCCCCGCCCTGTCCGCCGCCGTTGCCGCCGGGGGCTTGGTCGGCCCCGCCCTGTCCGCCGCCGTTGCCGCCGGGGGCTTGGCCCGCGCCGCCGTTGCCGCCGGCCGCCTGGTCGGCGCCGCCCTGGCCCGCGCCGCCCTGGCCCACTTCACAGCCCGACGCGGCCTGCTGGCGCTTGATCTGCTCGATGACCGCCTGCCGGTTGGCGATCCGCGCCTCCGACTGGGCGTCGGGGTTGGCCCGCTGCCCGGCGATGAACTTCTCGTTGTTGCTCAGCGCGGTGGCCAGTCCGTCGCAGGCGACCGACGCCTGGCTGGTCCCGGTCATCACCACCGCCGTACCGCCGACCAGCGCTGCCGCGCCGGCGAACAGGGCGATCTTCTTCTTCGCGCCGAGGGTCTTCTTGCGTGACACGTGGGGGCTCCTGTCCCCGGCCGCACGGGGGAGCGGCGGCCGGATGGGTTCCGTGTGTGCCCCTACGTACGAGTAGCGAGCCGGTTCGTCTCAACTCCCTTTCGTCACAGGCGTTTCAGCGGGAGCGGCCGAGCGCGTCGCGGACCGCTTCCTCCGTCCGGCCGACCACCGCCGTACCGTCGTCCGCCGTGATGATCGGGCGCTGGATGAGCTTGGGGTGCTCGGACAGGGCCGTGATCCAGCGCTCGCGCGCACCGGCCTCGCGCGGCCAGTCCTTCATGCCGAGCTCCTTGGCGGCGGCCTCCTGGGTACGGGTGATGTCCCACGGCTCCAGACCGAGCCGCTCCAGCACGCCCCGGATCTCGTCGGCGGACGGCACGTCCTCCAGGTAGCGGCGGACCGTGTACTGCGCGCCTTCCCCGTCCAGCAGTTCCAGGGCTCCGCGACACTTCGAACAGGCGGGATTGATCCAGATCTCCATGGCCGACACCGTACCGCCCGGCCCCCTCACACCCCGTCCGGCCAGGGCCGATTGTCAGTGGTCGCCGGTAAAATCGGGGTAGTCAGTGAGGGCCCGGGGGAGGGCCCCACACCGCGTACCAGGAGGTCGCCGATGGCTGTCGCCGCGGTCCGGACACTGCCCCTCGAACCCTGGAAGCCTCTGCACAGGAAGCCACTGCCGGCGGGCCGTCCCCGCGAGTGGTACGTCTCCCACAACCGCCGCCTCAAGGCCATGCGCCTGGCGATCGCCCTGCTCGACTCGGGCGTCTACCACCCCTCGAAGGCCGATGACGAGACCATACGCACCACGGCGGCCCGTGTCGGCGTGCACCGGCCGTCCGACGCCACCTGCCGCATGGTGCGCACCCTGATCCGCTCCGGCCGCTGAGCGGCCCGCCCCTTCCCCGTGTCCGCCGCCTCCGGGGGCGGCGGACACGGGCCTGCTCCGTCCGCCCGGTGAGGTTTCCTCCATGCCGACTCCGCGTCCCCGTATGACCGGCGAAGAGCGCAGGCGCCGTATCGCCGTACGCCACCACCTGGCCCCCGAAGCCCGGGCGGGCACGGTCGAGCAGGTCGCCGGCGCGCTGACGGCGCTGCACGGCACCGACCCGGCCACCGTGCACCTGGCCGCGGGGGCGCGGCTGGCGGGTGCGGCCGGTGACCCGGTGGCGGCCATGGAGCGCGCGCCGTACGAAGACCGCACCCTGGTGCGGATGCACGCCATGCGCCACACGCTCTTCGTCGTCCCGACCGCGCTGGCGCCCGTCGTCCAGTCGTCCACCACCGACGCCGTCGCCGCCCGGGAGCGGGCCACGCTCATCAAGCAGCTGAAGGCCGGCAGCTCCCTCGACGAGGCGTGGCTCGCGGACGTCGAGAAGTCGGCCCTCGCGGCCCTGGAGCGGCGCGGCGAGTCCACCGCCGCCGAGCTCGCCCAGGACGAGCCGCGGCTGCGGGAGCAGTTCCTGTACGGCCCCGGGACCCGCTACGAACAGCCGCAGACCGTGGCCACGCGGCTGCTGCGGCTGCTCGGCACCGAGGGCAAGGTGGTGCGGGGCCGCCCGCTCGGCTCGTGGACGTCCAGCCGGTTCCGCTGGGCGATCGCCCCCGCGCTGCCGGCCCTTGCGCCGGCGGAGGCGCAGGCCGCGCTCGTCCGGCGGTGGCTGGCCTCCTACGGCCCGGCGACCGAGGCGGACCTCGCCTGGTGGAGCGGCTGGAAGGTCACGGACGTCCGCAAGGCGCTGTCGGCCGTCGAGGCCGTCGAGACCGACCTCGACGAGGGCGCCACCGGGTACGTACTGCCCGGCGACACCGGCCCGGCCGGGGAGCCGGCGCCGTGGGCCGCGTTCCTCCCGGCGCTGGACCCCACGCCCATGGGCTGGCAGCAGCGCGACTGGTACCTCGACCCCGGCCACCGCGCCGAGCTCTTCGACCGCAGCGGCAACATCGGCCCCACGGTCTGGTGGAACGGCCGGATCATCGGCGGCTGGGCCCAGCGCCCGGACGGCGAGCCGGTCTGGCGCCTGCTGACGGACCCCGGGAGCGAGGCGGTGAAGGCCGTCAAGGCGGAAGCGTCCCGCCTCCACGCCCGGCTGGCCGGCACCCGCGTCACCCCCCGCTTCCGCACCCCGCTGGAGCGCTCGCTGTCCGCGTGAGCGCCCGCCGTCATGCGGAAGGACCGCCACCCCTGCGGGGTGACGGTCCTCGGCGACGGCCCGCGGGAGCGGGCCGGGTGTTCCTAGATGTCGAAGTACAGCTCGAACTCGTGCGGGTGCGGCCGCAGCTGGATCGGCTCGATCTCCTTGGTGCGCTTGTAGTCGATCCACGTCTCGATCAGGTCGGACGTGAAGACGCCACCGGCCTGGAGGTACTCGTTGTCCTCCTCCAGCGCCTTCAGCACCGAGGCGAGGTCGGTCGGGACCTGCGGGACGCCCGCGTGCTCCTCGGGGGCGAGCTCGTAGAGGTCCTTGTCGATCGGCTCCGCCGGCTCGATCTTGTTCTTGATGCCGTCGAGGCCGGCCAGCAGCAGCGCCGAGAAGGCCAGGTACGGGTTGGACGACGGGTCCGGGGCGCGGAACTCGACGCGCTTGGCCTTCGGGTTCGAGCCCGTGATCGGGATGCGCATCGCGGCGGAGCGGTTGCGCTGCGAGTACACGAGGTTCACCGGAGCCTCGAAGCCCGGCACCAGGCGGTGGTAGGAGTTCACCGTCGGGTTGGTGAAGGCCAGCAGCGACGGGGCGTGCTTCAGGATGCCGCCGATGTAGTAGCGGGCGGTGTCGGAGAGGCCCGCGTAACCCTGCTCGTCGTAGAAGAGCGGGTCGCCGCCCTGCCACAGCGACTGGTGGACGTGCATGCCCGAGCCGTTGTCACCGAAGATCGGCTTCGGCATGAAGGTCGCGGTCTTGCCGTTGCGCCAGGCGACGTTCTTCACGATGTACTTGAAGAGCATCAGGTCGTCGGCCGCGGCGAGCAGCGTGTTGAACTTGTAGTTGATCTCCGCCTGGCCGGCGGTGCCGACCTCGTGGTGCTGGCGCTCGACCTGGAGGCCGGACTTCTCCAGCTCCAGGGAGATCTCGGCGCGCAGGTCGGCGAAGTGGTCGACCGGCGGGGCCGGGAAGTAGCCGCCCTTGTAGCGGACCTTGTAGCCGCGGTTGTCCTCGAGCGCACCGGTGTTCCAGGCGCCGGCCTCGGAGTCGATGTGGTAGAAGCCCTGGTTCGCGGAGGTCTCGAAGCGGACCGAGTCGAAGACGTAGAACTCGGCCTCGGGACCGAAGTACGCGGTGTCCGCGATGCCGGTGGAGGCGAGGTAGGCCTCGGCCTTCTTGGCGATGTTGCGCGGGTCACGGCTGTACTGCTCGCCCGTGATCGGGTCGTGGATGAAGAAGTTGATGTTCAGCGTCTTGTCGCGGCGGAAGGGGTCCACCCGGGCCGTGGACAGGTCGGCCCGCAGCGCCATGTCCGACTCGTGGATGGCCTGGAAACCGCGGATCGACGAGCCGTCGAAGGCGAGCTCCTCAGCCGGGTCGAACGCCGTCGCCGGGATCGTGAAGTGCTGCATCACGCCCGGAAGGTCGCAGAACCGGACGTCGACCATCTTGACGTCGTTGTCCTTGATGAACTTCTTGGCTTCGTCGGCGTTCTGGAACATCCAACTCCTCCTACTCCCACCCAGGGAGGGGCGGGGTTGCAGCTCGGTCGTGAGGCCAGTGCGGTGGCACACGCTGGTTCCGACCCTAGGTACCCGGGATTTCTCAGGCATGACCCATTTGTTTCGGTGAAGTTAACCAGCAGCCCGACGGGTAACACGGCAAGGACCCGGGCGGAAGTGATCGAAAGCGGGCACAGTACCGTGGTCGGGTGGACAACAGGCAAGCAATCGGATCGTGGCTCTCCGGACCGCGCGCGGCCGCCGAGGACATGGGTGTCGACTTCGGTTACCGGGGCGAGCGGCTCGGGCTGCCGCAGGAGGGGCCCGGCTCCATCGCCCCGCTCGGGCGACGCTTCGGAGCCCTGTTCATCGACTGGACGCTCTGCGTGGTGATCGCATACGGCCTGATCGCGCGAGGTGACCAGACCGCGGCCGGCAACTGGGCCGTGGTCGTGCTGCTCGTACTGAGCGTACTCACCGTCGGTACGGTCGGCAGCACTCCCGGCAAGCGGATCTTCGGGCTGCGCGTCATCTCGGTCGACGGCGAGCGGCTCGGCATCGTCCGGGTGGTCGTCCGCAGCGCGCTGCTGTGCCTGGCCATCCCCGCGCTCGTCTGGGACCGCGACGGCCGCGGGCTGCACGACCGCCTCGCCCGGGCCGTCCAGGTCCGCATCTGATACCCGCCCCGCCCCGGCACCACCGGAGCAGGGCCAGGGTACGGAGACCCCCCGCTCGGGCGACCGGCGGGGGTGGGCCCGCGCCTCCGGCCGGAGCGCCGCCGCGCACGGGACGGCCTCCGGAGCGCGCACGGGCCGGCACGCGGAAGACGCACGGGACGGCACACAGGAAGAGGGGCGCTCCGCCATCGCGGAGCGCCCCTCTTCCTGTGTGCCTGGACGCGTACCTCCGGGGGGCCCTAGCGCATCCGGCCGCCGCGCGGCATCCGCATGCCCTTCGGCATCGGCCCCTTCGGCAGCGGCATGTTGCTCATCAGGTCGCCCAGCGCACGCAGCCGGTCGTTCGCCTGCGTCACCTGCGGGCCCGAGAGGACGCGGGGCAGCTTCAGCAGGGTCACGCGCAGCTTCTTCAGCGGCACCTGGCCCTCGCCGGTCCCCACGACGATGTCGTGCACCGGTACGTCGACGACGCGGGCCATCCGCTTCTTCTCGGCCGCCAGCAGCGACTTCACCCGGTTCGGGTTGCCCTCCGCCACCAGGACGATGCCGGCCTTGCCGACAGCGCGGTGCACCACGTCCTGGTTGCGGTTCATCGCCACCGCGGGGGTGGTCGTCCAGCCGCGTCCCACGTTCTGCAGGACGGCGGCGGCCGCGCCCGGCTGGCCCTCCATCTGCCCGAAGGCCGCCCGCTCGGCGCGGCGCCCGAAGACGATCGCCATCGCGAGGAAGGCCAGCAGGAAACCGAGGATGCCCAGGTATACCGGGTGGCCGATCAGGAAGCCGATCGCGAGGAGGACGCCGAAGACGACGATCCCCACGCCCGCGACGACAAGACCGACCTTCGGGTCGGCCTTTCGGGTCATCTTGTACGTCAGGGCGATCTGCTTCAGTCGCCCGGGGTTCGCAGCGGCGTCAGCGCCGTCTGAGTTTGCCTTCCTCGCCATGCTGTGAAGTTTACGTGGCCGAGGAAGTGCGGCCCGACACGGCCTCCAGTACGTGCTGGGCCTCGACCCGGTCCCTGGCCCGGGCGCGGTCCTCCAGGACGGACGTCCAGGCGTTGCGGCGGGCGGTGCGCTGGCCCGCGCCCAGCAGCAGCGCCTCCAGGGTGCGCAGGGCGTCGGTGACGGAGGGGAACGCGTGGGCATGCACCTCGCGGGGTGTGCGCAGTGCACGCACCTCGCGCAGATCGCGTACCTCGTGTGCCTCACGTACCTGGTGAGCCATGGTGGTGGGTCCCCCCTCGGAGCGGGTTCGTCGGGAGCGGAACGCAAGCGCGTGTGCACTGCGTACGAACAGCATCACAGATTGGTGTTACCAAGGCATGACCGAGCGGTCAAACACCGATGAAACGTTCAAGCAGGCGCCGGGGACACGGCCCGGTGAACGGGCGCGGCCCGCACCGTCCCCCACCTGCGGGGACCGTACGGGCTGCGTCCAACCGGACGTTACTGGCCGGTAATGACTTGTGCTCGGGTTCACACGGCGGTCGCCCCGCCGCGGCCGTCAGGCGACCGTCTCGCCCCGGCGGTCCATGGCCTGCTGGAAGAGGCGGCCGGCCCGGTACGACGAACGGACCAGCGGGCCGGACATGACGCCGGAGAAGCCGATCTCCTCGGCCTCCTCCTTCAGCTCCACGAACTCGTGCGGCTTCACCCACCGCTCCACGGGGTGGTGGCGCACCGACGGCCGCAGGTACTGGGTGATCGTGATCAGCTCGCAGCCCGCGTCGTACAGGTCCTGCAGTGCCTCGCTGACCTCCTCGCGGGTCTCACCCATGCCGAGGATCAGGTTCGACTTGGTGACCAGGCCGGCCGCGCGGGCCTCGGTGATCACCTTCAGCGAGCGCTCGTAGCGGAAGCCGGGGCGGATCCGCTTGAAGATCCGGGGCACGGTCTCGACGTTGTGCGCCAGCACCTCGGGGCGGGCGGAGAAGACCTCGGCCAGCTGGTCGGGCTCGGCGTTGAAGTCGGGGATCAGCAGCTCGACCTTGGTGCGGCCGGCGGGCCGGCCGGCCGTCTGCGCGTGGATCTGGCGCACGGTCTCCGCGTACAGCCAGGCGCCGCCGTCCTCCAGGTCGTCGCGCGCGACGCCGGTGATGGTGGCGTAGTTCAGGTCCATCGCGACGACCGACTCGCCCACGCGGCGCGGCTCGTCCCGGTCCAGCGCCTGCGGCTTGCCCGTGTCGATCTGGCAGAAGTCGCACCGCCGGGTGCACTGGTCACCGCCGATGAGGAAGGTGGCCTCGCGGTCCTCCCAGCACTCGAAGATGTTCGGACAGCCCGCCTCCTGGCAGACCGTGTGCAGTCCCTCGCTCTTCACCAGCTTCTGGAGCTGGTTGTACTCGGGGCCCATCTTCGCCCGGGTCTTGATCCACTCGGGCTTGCGCTCGATGGGGGTCTGGCTGTTCCGGACCTCCAGGCGCAGCATCTTGCGTCCGTCGGGAGTGACTGCGGACACGGCTGGCTCCTACGGCTTCGATTCCTCGGCGAACACCAGGGTACGCCCCATAAAAATGCGGCCTTGTCGGCGGCTGTCGTGACGCTTGGCCAACCTGTGGCCACAGCGTGGCATTCCCCGCGCTAGGCGACGGCCGCCTCGCCGGGGGCGCCGGCCCCGTCGATCACCCGCGGCTGCGGCTCCGCGTTCTCCAGCACGTCCCGCAGGTGCTTCTCCGCCACCGGCAGCACGTCGGCGATCGTCAGGTCCCGGCCCAGCTCCTGTGCCAGCGAGGTCACACCGGCGTCGCGGATGCCGCACGGGACGATCCGGTCGAACCAGGTGTTGTCCGGGTTCACGTTCAGGGCGAAACCGTGCATCGTGACGCCCTTGGCCACCCGGATGCCGATCGCCGCCAGCTTGCGGTCCTCCCGGCGCTGGCCGGCGTTGGAGGGGGCGTACTCCGGGCCGTTGAGGCGCGGGTCGAACTCGTCGTCCTGCAACCGGGGGTCGAAGTCCAGCGACAGGCCGCCCAGCGAGGGGCGCTCCTCCACCGGGTCGCCGAGCACCCACACACCGCTGCGGCCCTCGACCCGGGTCGTCTCCACGCCGAACTCCGCCGCGGTGCGGATCAGCGCCTCCTCGAGGCGGCGCACGTGCGCCACCACGTCCACCGGGCGCGGCAGCTTCAGGATCGGGTAGCCGACGAGCTGGCCCGGGCCGTGCCAGGTGATCTTGCCGCCCCGGTCCACGTCCACGACCGGCGTCCCGTCCAGCGGGCGCTCGCTCTCCGCGGTCCGCCGCCCGGCCGTGTAGACGGGCGGGTGCTCCAGCAGCAGGCAGGTGTCCGGGATCTCGTCCGCGAAGCGAGCGGCGTGGATCTCACGCTGCTTGTCCCACGCCTTCCGGTATTCGACGGCTTCCTCGCCGAATCCCAGACGGACGAATCGGAGCTCACTCACGGCACGCCTCCCTCTTGTGTGCGAATCGCGCCTCGGCCACTGTACGGCGGCGCGGGCCGTGGCGGTCGGGCAGGGCGGGCGGGGCCCGATCCGGCCGCGATCCCGCCCGGGGTCGGGCCCGGGCAGGCTGTGGCGCGGTCCGGAAACCGTCGCTCCCGGTGCGGCCGCGAGCTGTGCCGGGGCGTGCGCGGAACGTCAACGGCCTGCTCCGTCAGCGCAGGCCCCAATCCTCACACGATCGGATGAATGTGGGGCGAACGTGGCGGTCCGGGCGTCGGCGACAGTTAAATTCGCGCCGTTCCAAGGGGGTCTGCACCCCGGCCCGGAAGCATCCGGAAGGTACCCGGAAGGCAAGGCAGGAGACCGCACACCTGATGACGGATCGCCCCCCGCAGCGCACCCCCAACCGCCAGCTCGCCGCCCTCATCGCCGAGGCCGGATTCTCCAACGCGGGCCTGGCCAGACGCGTCGACCAGCTCGGTCTGGAGCACGGCCTCGACCTGCGTTACGACAAGACCTCGGTCACCCGCTGGCTGCGCGGGCAGCAGCCGCGCGGCACCACACCCGCCCTGATCGCCGAGGTCTTCACCCGGCGCCTGGGGCGGCGCCTGTCCGCCCAGGACCTCGGCCTCGACGCCTGCGCGCCCGTGTACGCCGGGCTGGAGTTCGCGGCCTCCCCCGAGGAAGCGATCGACATCGTCAGCGGCCTGTGGCGCAAGGACTCCGGCAGCCACGCCGAACTGCGCAAGATCGCCTTCACGCCGGCCGGACTGGTCGTGCCCAGCCGGGACTGGCTGATCGGCTGCGCCGACGAGCGCGTGGGGCGCGGCGAGCCCCCGCAGCCCGCGGAGGTCCGCGTCCCCGCCCAGGGCCGGGGCACCGTCCCCCGCCAGCGCGCCACCGAGCGCACCGACCGGAGCACCGACCGCGCCCCCGGCCAGCGCGTCACCGGCGGCGACATCGCCGCCCTGCGCTCCGTCGGAGAGCTCTTCCGCACCCTCGACCACGCCTACGGCGGCGGCCACGCCCGCCAGGCCCTCGTCCGCTACCTGGAGCACGAGGCCGAGCCCATGCTGCGCGGCGTCTACGGCGAGACCGTGGGCCGCCGGCTGTTCGCCGCGACCGCCGACCTCACCCGGCTGGCCGGGTGGACGTCGTACGACATCGCCGCGCACGGACTCGCCCAGCGGTACTTCGTCCAGGCGCTGCGGCTCTCGCAGGCCGCCGGCGACCGCGCGTACGGCTCGTACGTACTGATCACCATGAGCCGTCAGGCCGTCCACCTCGGTCACGGGCGGGAAGCCGTGCAGCTCGCGCGCGTCGCCCAGCAGGGCGTGGGCTCCGCCGCGCCGCCCGTCGTCCAGGCCCTGCTCCACTCCGTCGAGGCGCGCGGACACGCCCTGCTCGGCGAGGTCCGGGCGAGCACCGCCGCGCTCGTCCGGGCGGAGCGGGCGCTGGACGGGGCCCGGCCGGGCGACGACGTGCCCTACTGGGCCCGGTTCTTCGACGAGGCGGAACTCGCCGACGACGCCGCGCACTGCCACCGCGACCTCCACCAGTACCGGGTCGCCGTCCAGCACGCGGAGCGCGCGCTCCAGCTCCGCGCGCCCGCCTTCGCCCGCAGCCGCCTCTTCTGCCGCATCGTCCTGGCCTCCGCCCGCCTGGGCCTCGGCGAGCTCGACCAGGCCTGCGCGCTGGGGGCGGAGGCCGCCCAGCAGGCGTCGGAGATCCGCTCGGCCCGTGCCGTCGAGTACGTACGCGACTTCGAGCGCCGCCTGGAGCCGTACAAGGACGCGGCGGCGGTGCGGAACTACCGCGACCGGGTCGGCGCCATCGGGCTCTGACGCCGGCCACCCACCGGCGCTCCGATACGTGGCGGCGTCCCGGCACCGGCCGGGCCCCGGCCGGCGTCGGGGGCCGGTTCAGCCGCGCAGGGACACGCCGAACCGGGTGCGCAGGCGCCTGATCTCCCACCAGGCCAGGGCCGTCACCGACGCGGGGCCGCCGAGCAGGGCGCCGACCTGAACCAGCGGCGGCCCCGGCGGCAACTCGGCGATGGCCAGGTTCAGGGCCGCGAACTCCCACACCAGGACGCCGGTGAGCAGGGCCGGCAGCGCGGCGTGCACCTGTGTCGTGTGGAACGCCGTGCGCACCGCCGTCGGGGACGAGAGCACCACGAAGAACACCAGCCACAGCACCGGTGCCAGCAGCGCGACCACCAGGAGACCGACGGGCACGCTGCCCGGGAACTCCCGGTAGAGGGCGAACATCGCCAGCAGCAGGGCCGGTACGGCCGTGAAGGCGCCGAAGTAGCAGAGCACCGCACGCCGCGCCGGGCGCAGCCGGGACCACATGCCCGGCCGCGCGGCCGGCGGCGCGAAGCGGAAGAGCACCGCCAGCACCAGGGGCGCGGTGAGCAGCAGGAGCCACGGCGTGGTCATCAGCCGCAGCGTGAACTGGTCCTGCGCGTCCGCCCAGTCCTCGGACGTGCCCCACACCGCCAGGATGGCGAAGGACGCGGCGAGCGCGAGCCCCGCACGGACCTTCTGCAGGAGCACCAGGTCCGGATCGAGCAGGCGGCGGGCCCGGTCCACCGGGAAGACCCGCAGGGACGCGCGGCGGGCCGAGCGGGCCAGGGGGTAGGTGAGCAGCAGGACCAGGAAGGGCCAGCCGCAGCACAGCACCAGCCCCCAGATGCAGCCGGGGATGCGGCGGATGATCCCCAGCAGTTCCCTGAGCGTCGGCCACTCTTCCTCGCGGAACCGCCGCCACAGCGACGGGCGCGGCGAAGGCGGCCCGTACGGCCCGTACGGGTGGGGGTGGTGCGGCGCGCGGCCGTACGGCGGGAAGGGGCCGGAGGGCGGACGGCCGCCGTGCGGCGGGGGGCCGTGCGGCGGGTAGGGGCCGGCCGGCCCGTACGGGTTCCCCGGTGGTGGCCACGGCGGCCCGTAGGGACCCTGCCCCCCGATCGTCACGCCGACATCCCTCCCGCACCCGCGCGCTGATGACTCGTCCAGGACAGTCAACTGCCAAACGCCCGCCCGCACACGGGGATCCGGGCAGGTGCCCGGCAACCGCCCGGGAAACGCCCTGCCGCCGCCCCGCACGGCCTGACAGGATCGCGGTATGCGCACCGTGTACGCCCTGTTCGTGGGCATCGACGACTACCCGGGCGCGCCGTTGCGCGGCTGTGTCAACGACGTACGGGAAGCGGAGGACTGGCTGCGGCGGCACGGCGGTCCGGCCACCGACGTGCGGACGCTGCACGACGCGCAGGCGACCCGGGCCGCGGTGGTGCGGGGCGTCGAGGAGCACCTCGGGCAGGGCGGCCCCGGCGACACCGCGCTGCTGTGGTTCAGCGGCCATGGCAGCGAGCGCCCGACCGACGATCCCCGTGAGGCGACCGGCATGTGCCAGGCCCTCGTCTGCCACGACAGCCTCGACGCCGGCGGCCGGCCTCTCCTGCAGGACACCGAACTCGGCGCCCTGCTCGACGCGATCGCCGGGCGCGGCGTCCACGTCGTCGCCGTGCTCGACTGCTGCCACGCGGGCGGCGCCACCCGCGGCACCCCCGCCGGAGTCACGGCGCGCGGCCTGGAGTGGCGCCCGTGGTGGCGCACGAGCGGCCACCCGGAGGGCGCCGCGGCGAGCGCGGACCGCTCCGGCGGTTCCGGCGGCTCGCGGGACGGCGGCGCGCCGGACGGGCCCGAGCCGCGGCGGCACGTGCTGCTCGCCGCCTGCCGGCCGCAGGAGCGCGCCCACGAGGCCGAGCTCGACGGGCGCGTCCGCGGCTACTTCAGCCACGCGCTGCTCCACGCCCTGCACCGGCTCGGGCCCACGGCCGCGTACGGCCCGCTCCACGCCCTCACCGAGGAGCGGGTGCGCGGCCTCCATCCCTTCCAGCACCCCGGGCTGCGCGGTCCGCACGACCGGAGCTTCCTGCACGGCGACACAGTCCCCGGCTCGCCGTTCCTGCTCCGGTACACCGCGTCGGGCTGGGAGGTCGACTGCGGGTACGCCCACGGACTGCGGGCCGCCGGCGCCGAGTTCACGCTCCTCGGCGAGGACGGGCGCCGGGTCGCCGTCACCGCCGTACGCCCGGAGTCCGCCCTGGTGGAGCCCGTCGACTGGCGACCGCTGCCCGCCGAGCGGGAACGGGTGCACCCGGTGACCCCGTCCGCACTGGCCTTCCCGCCCGCCGCCGTGACGGTGCTCGGCCCGCCCGGCACCGTACGGATGGTGTCGGAGGCGCTCGCCGGGGCGCCGCTGCTCGCCGAGGGCGGGGGCGGGCTGCCGCTGCGCGTCGAGGCCGGCGGCGACGGCTGGGCCCGGGTTTCCGGCGGCGACGGGCACCCCCTCGCACCGCTGCCCCTGCGGACGCCCGCCGACGCCGGCCGCCTCGCCGACTGTCTCACCCACATCACCCGCTGGCACCACATCCGGGACCTCGCCAACCCCGACCCGTGGCTGTCGTCGCTCGTCCGCGTCACCGCCGAGCCGCTCGTCGGCACGGTCGGGCGCACCGCCACCGGCGAGACGGTCTGCGCGTACACCGGCGACCTCCGGGAACCCCAGGTGCGGGTCCGCATCCACAACGACTCGCCGCTGGAACTCTGGTGCGTGCTGCTCGACCTGACGGACAGTTACGGAGTGTCGCCGAGCCTGTACGAGGGGGACTTCGTCGGCCCCGGGCGCGCGGGGCTCGCCCGGCACGGGGAGCCCGTGTGGCTGCGCCTGCCGCCGGGGCGGGCCGTGGTGCGCGGCGCGTCCACCCGCGACTGGCTGAAGGCGATCGTCGCGGAGAACGAGCTGAACACCGCGCCCTTCCGGCTGCCGCCCTGGTCCGCGGCCGCACCGGGGGCGGCGCGCGGCGTGACCGCGGCGGCGAACGGCGGTCTGCTGCGGCTGGCCCCACCGCGCGGCAGCCGCGACGCGGGCGGCCCGGCGCACGCGGTGGGCCGGTGGGGCACCGCCATGATCGGCCTGCGCACGGTGGTCCCGTAGCCGCACGGCGGGGCCCCGCACCGGCGCCGCCGCACGGGCCGATGGGGCCCCACCGGCGGCGCCCCGCCGCCGAAAAACCACCGCCTCAGTGGCCCAGGTGGGTGAAGCCGGCCCATCCGGTCAGGTCGTCGCTCCGGACCAGCGGTACCCGCTCGGCCAGCCGCGGGGGCATCCCGGGCGGGGCCTGGCGCCGGTCGTCCAGCATCCACAGCTGGGCGCTGCGCAGCGCCTGGCCGGGTGGCAGGCCGTCACGGCTCATGTAGTGGTGCGTCATGTACATCAGCAGGGACGTGGCCTCGTCCGGCACCGGCCACAACGACCCCACCACCGAGCGGGCGCCCGCCACCAGGAACGCCGTCGCCAGGCTGTACGCCTCGTCGTAGCCGCGACCCGACACGTTCGTACGGCAGGCCGCCAGGACGACCAGGTCCAGGTCCCGGTAGCGGTCCGCGCCCTCCGTCAGCTCCTCCGCCGCCAGCTGCCCGCCCGACAGGGCGAGGTAGGCACTGTGCCGCCCGCCCTGGCGGACCACCCCGTGGCACGCGAGGTGCAGCAGGCCGCCGTGCTGGCGGCGCAGCCAGCCGGTCACCGCAGCCGGTGTGGCGGTGCCGGGGCCGAGAAGCTCGCCGCCGGGGTGGAAGGTGCGGTGGATCGCCTCGGCCTCCTCGCCCGCGTGGTGCAGGTCGCGGGTCGGGTTGCCGACCACGAGGGCCTGCCGCCCCGCGCCGGCTCCCGCCTCCGGCCGGTCGGCCACCTCGCACAGCAGCCGGGCGGACGGCACGTACGAGATCCGGGCCTGCTCGCAGGCGTACCCGGGGCGCGTCCGCAGGCGGTGCCGTACGGGAACGCGTGCCGCGTGCCACGGCACCATGCCGAGCTCGGCCATGGGCACCAGGACGAGGGCCGGGGCCGTGCCGAAGCCCCGCGGGACCTCCCCGAGCAGCGGCTCCATCACCGCCTGCCCCGCCCAGTCGCACAGCCGCTCCAGCGCGGCACGGGCCGCACCGGCGGCGCCCGGCCGCGGTCCCGGTCCCGGGGCCGGGGGAGCGGCGGGCGGGCCGCCCGCGTCACGACCGGGCGCCCCCACGGCCCGGTACCGCGTCAACGGCTCGGCGTCCCCGGCCAGTCCGGGCAGCGGCAGCGCACGGACCGATCCGTCGGTGCGCACCATGAGGGCGGTGCCGGGCAGCCGCCGGTCGTGGAGCGGGTCCTCACCGCCGGGCAGCAGATAGACCAGCGCCGTCGCGGACACGGCCCGCAGCGCCGTGCCGATCTCCGCGGGGGTCGGCACCTCCAACAGCCGCCGCCGCTGCGGGGAGGCCGCGAGCGCCTCCAGCACACGCCGCCGCAGCCGGCTGGACGGCCCCGACAGCACGGGACCGCCGGTCAGCGCCGCGTCCTCGCCCAGCTCGGGGGCGGGCGAGCCGGCCGCGCGCCACTCGTCGGCGAGGTCGGACCGGCCGAGTGCGGTGAGCATGCCGGGCACGGTGGTCGCGACCGTGGCCGCGTGCAGCACGAGTCCGCGCCCGGCGTCCAGGGCCCGCACGGCGTCGTCGACCGCACCGTCGGCCAGGCACCAGCGGGCCACGTCCAGGGCGTACTCCCCGGCGCGCCGCCCCGTCTCCGCGGCGTGCGCCGTACCCGACTGGAGCAGGACGCTCCAGGCGGCGGCGCGCAGCGCGTCCAGCCCGACGCTCCGCGACCGGTCGTGGTTGAGCCGCGCCGCCCGCGTGCCCGGCGGCTGCACGTCGCCCCGGATGCGGTACGCCGTCGCCAGCGACATCCCCAGGGCGCCCCACAGCGCGTACTCGGGGCCCCCGGCGAGCCGCCGCGCGTGCACCAGCCAGGAGACGCCCTGGTCCAGGTGGTCGCGGCGCTGCTGCGGCGTGCCCGTCAGCCCCGCCACGGCGCAGTGGCAATTGCCGAGGACGCACGCGTAGCGGATCCACCGCTCGTCGTCCGGCTCGATCAGGTCCAGCGCCTCCGCCAGCAGTTCCACGGCCTCCCGGGCCCGGTCGGGGGAGCGGGTGAGCAGCCCCCGGACGGCCCGGCCGATCGCCGCCTCCCCGAGCTTGTCGGCCCGGGCGCCGGGCGGCAGGAGCGCGAGCCGCCGGCGCACCTCCTCCAGCGGCGGCGCGTCCGTCAGGCCGCTGTCGTCGACGACCCCGGTACGCCGGCCCCGCAGCACCGCCAGGCTGCCCCGAGCCGCGTCGAGGTACGTCTCGAACGTGACCCGGTCCATGTGGTCGGACGGCAGCCGGGCGAGCACGGACTCCAGCTCGGGGATCAGCGCCGCGAGACCGGCCTCGTCGTCGCGGCGCACGGCCTGGCGCGTCCGGAACGCGGCGAGCTGGCCTGCCATCTCCAGGCGCCGCATGCCGTCGAGTGCCGGCGTGTCGACCAGCCGGCCCAGGTCGTCCAGGGCCGAGTCGAACTCGTCCTCGCCGCCGCCGTACTGGGCGAGCAGCACCCGCAGATGGGCGTGGGTCAGGTCGTACACGTCGCGTTCCGGACTGCCCGGGGGCAGCTGGGCGCGCGCCTCCTCCACCCGGGCCAGGGCCTGTTCGAGATCGGCGGCGCCGGCGGTGGCCTGGTTGAGGACGGTCTGGCCGGCGAGGCCCGCGACGGCGGCCTGCCAGCGCTCGTCCCGCGGCCCGTGGGCGCGCGCCTCCGCGAGCAGCTCGTCCCGCCGCCGCGTCGTGGCGGACGGCAGGCCGAACTGCAGGACCGTCAGGAGCATGAGGATCTGGCCCGCGCGCAGGCCCGACTCCACCGATCCGCGCGGCAGCGCCCGCCAGTCGGTGTACAGGCGCTCGAACGCCTCGGCCGAGGTGGTACGGCCCAGCCGGTCGCAGACCAGCGCGTTCACCCGCGCGAGCTCCTCGCCGCTCGTCAGGGGGCCGATCTTCTGCAGTTCGGACAGCAGCGCGTCCAGGTCGTAGGGCCTCACCGCCACGTCAGACCCCCGCCCCGGCCGCTCGCGGCGCGGCCTGTGCCAGGTAGGGCGCCAGTGCCCCGTTCAGCCAGCACTCGCCCTCCGGCGTGCCGAAGTCGACCGGCGGCGCTCCCGTGGGCTCCAGCGGCGGTACGTGGCACCGGTCCTCGAAGAGAACCGCCACCCGGTCCGCGGGCTCCCGCTTGGACGGCCACACGAACCCCTGCGCCCAGGGTTTCGTCCACTGCCGGATGAAGTGGCCCCAGTCCCGTGTCTGCGGGTAGTCCGCGCTCTCCGCGTGCACCAGCCAGGTGTCCTGCCCGACCGCCGCCAGGTCCGCGCCCGACATCAGCGACACCACCTCCACGTCGACGGCCAGCCGCAGGAAGGACAGACTGCGCCGCTCGAAGGCGACCCGGGGCAGCAGGCGGACCCCGCCGTCCCCGCCGAACGGCACCGAGCGCAGCAGCACCTCGCCGAGCGCCGCGCCCACGCCGAAGCCCACGTACAGGAAGCCGTAGCGATCGCCGGGCGTGCTGTCGAACCGGCCGCCGTCGTAGAACGCGCGCGCGGGGTGCGGGTTGAAGGCCGCCGCGGCCCGGTGCGTGGCGTGCACGCGGTACACGGCCGTGCCCGCCGGCAGCGTGACCCTCGTCGGCGTCCCGGGCAGGGCGTCCGGAGGCGGGTACTTGGGCATGCCCTACCACCCCCCGTCCGGGCCGTAGGGACCGTCGGGGCCGTCGGGGTCATCCGTACCGTCCGGGCCGTCGGCGCCGGCCAGCGCCCGGGCCGCGGCCAGCAGTTCGCCGTCCCGGTCCCGCCCCAGCAGCCCCGCCGGCGGCGTGCCGTGCCACCACGTGTGGCCGGACAGCCACCAGTCGGCCGCGCCCCACGGGTCCGCGCCGGCCCGCAGGACCGTGTTGACCTCCAGCACCACCGCCCACGGCATGGTCCCGGCCTCGAACTGGAAGGCCGGCATCCGCCGGTCGCCGTCCGGGGCCGACAGCACGATCAGGTGCGGATCGGCCGCCCCGGCACCGGTCCACGGCACGGACGGGGCGCTCAGCAACCGGTCCCGGACGGGCCCCAGCACCGGCCCCACCATGGGGTTGCCGTCCACCACGAGCAGACACAGGTCGGCCGCGCTCCAGCCCTGGTACAGCGTGGCGGGCGACGCGGTGCCCGTGAACCGCCCGCCGTCCCCGTGGCGGCGCAGCCGGGCCGCCACGTCCTCCGGCAGCGCCTCCAGGACCGTGCGTACGGCCCGGTCGGCACGGTCGGCGTCGCCGGGCCCGGCCGCGCGCAATCCGGCGAGCAGACCGCCCAGCGCGCGCCGCGCCCCCGGGTCGAGCAGCCGGGACAGCCGGGGCCAGTCGGCCGCGAAGGCGGCCAGCATCACGAAGGGGTTCCCGTTCACCCGCACCCGCACCCACGCCCTTCCGCCGCACCCTCGGCGTCCCCGGGGAGCGGCTCGGCCCCGAGCACCTCGACCACCAGATCCGCGACCAGCGGTCTTCGTACGATCAGATGCAGCTCCCGCTCCGGGTCGGCGTCCGCGGCCAGTGCCGACCACAGGGCGCTCACGCTCGTCCCCGGCGCCAGCCCGCCGCGGCCGGCGCCCAGCAGCGGGAAGCAGACCGATCGCAGGGGAGGGGTGAAGCCGTCCCGCTCCAGCGACATCAGCGCCAGTGCGCGCGCCGCCGTGCGGGCCACGTCCTGAGGGGTGACGTCGTAGTCGTTCGTCCCGGGGCGGGGGACCGTCACCGCGGCGTGGTAGATGCGCCGCACCCCCTGCTCGGCCAGGGCGCCCGGCGCGGTCGGCGCCACCGTCCCCGGCAGGGCCGGGCGGCGCGCCACGCCGTGCTCCGCGCGCCACTGGGCCAGCGCGTCGTGCACCGGGTCCGCGATCACGTCGCCCGCCGCGTCCCGCACGGCCCCCGCCCGCCGCAGCGCCGCCGACACGGACGCCTTGTACGGCTCGGGTAACGCCAGATGCGTATTGGTCGGCGAGACGACCACGTCCACGTCCCGGACCAGCTCCACCGGGTGGACGTGCAGGACGACCGTCCGGGGCCGCCCGGCCCGCGGCACCCGCAGCGCCCGGTGCTGCAGGTGCGGCGGCAACAGCGCGACCCCGGGGGCCGCGGCGGTCCGGGTCCCGGGGGCGGTGCCCGCGAGCCAGCACACCTGCTCGGCGATCTGGCCCAGGACCATCTCCTCCTGGCTCTTGCGGAAGCGCTCCACACTCAGCCGGTACACCTCGGCCGCGAGCCTGCGCCGGTCGGCCGCCGCCCGGTCGCGCATCCCCGGGGCCAGGCCCAGCGTGCGCTCCGCGGCTTCCTGGAGATCGCCCCCGCCCAGCCGGGACACCGCCGCGCGCAGCAGGTTCTCCACCTCGACCGGCCATGCGTCGGTCACGGCGCCGGGGACCGCCACGGCGGCCCGCCGCAGCAGCGGGAGGTCGAGATCGCGGATCCGCACCACGCCTTCCAGGCGGACCATCTTCACCTCCCGCAGAACCGACGCCACGTCAAAGGGCTGTGCTCCGAGGGACATACATCCATGATCGTGGCCGGGTGACCTGCGTCACAAGCCCTGTGGACAACCGCTCGACGCGGCCCCCGGGCCCACGCTACGCGGCCGCGCGGCGCCCCTCGGGTCCCTCCGCGGTCGGCATCCGGTCGTCCCCGGGTCGCCGGTCCGGGACCCCCAGGTCCCGCAGCACCGCGCGGGCGGCCCGGCGCCCCGAGTACAGGGCGCCCTGCGCGGTGCTGGTGTCCCGGTGGTCGCCGCAGACGTACAGCCCGGCCAGCAGCCGCACCGGCCGGCGCAGGTCGTGCGGCGGGGGCATCGCCGGGACGGCCTCCGGGTCGTGGTGGACGGCCAGCAGCTCCCAGTCCGCCGTGCCCGTGCCGTACAGGCCCGCCAACTGCCGCCGCACCAGCGGCTCCAGGCCCTCCGGCGGCGTCCCGAGCACCGTGGAGGTGACCAGGACGCGGCCCTCCGGCGCCCGGGCCGGGTCCACCGCGCTCATCACGGCGGTGTACGCGACGGGGCCGGTGCGGTCGGCGTCGAGCAGCAGCGCGGCATCGGCCGGCGGCGGCGCGGGCGCCGTGTGGTGCAACACCGTCACCGGGTGGAAGTCCGGTACGCGCAGTCCGGGCAGGAGTTCCGCGGCGGCCCGCGCGCCGGTGGCCACGACCAGGGCGCGGCAGGCCAGTTCGCCGTGCTCGGCCGTGACGACCCGGTTGATCGACACGTCCTTGACGTGGACGCCGGTCTTCACCGTGCCGGGCGGAAGCGCGGCCGCCAGCCGCTCCGGGAGCGCCGACGCGCCGCCCGCCGGCACGCACAGCCGGCCCCGCGCGAAACCGCGCAGCGCGAGGTCGGCCGCCCGGCTGGAGGTGGCCGTCAGGTCCGGATCGCCCAGCAGCGCCGAAAGCAGGGGCCGGAGGAACCGGTTGACCGTACGGGGCGGCAGACCGCGCCCCGCCGCCCCCGCGCCCGGTGCCTCCGCGGCGGACCGCTCCGGACGGGCCAGCAGCCGCGTGGCCGGGGTGCTCGCCAGCCGCCCCAGCGCGGCGCCCAGGCGGGCCTGGTCCAGCGTCCGGGGCGCGTGGGCGAGGGCGCGCGCCCGGCTGAGCGCCGCGTACGGGGCGCGGGCCGCGTCGCCCGCCTCGGCCGGGCGGACCGACGCCATCCGGTGCAGCCGGCCTTCGCTGTGCACCATGACCCCGGGCCGGAACGTCCGCAGCGCGGCGGCGTCGAGGCCCGGCGCGCGGCGCAGTTCGGGGTACGCGGTGCTGAGCAGCTGACCGATCCGGTCCAGCCGGAACCCGTCGAGGTGCTCGGTGCCCATTCTGCCGCCGACCCGCGGGGCGGCCTCCAGGACGCTGACCGTCAGCCCGGCACTGGCCAGCTGGTGGGCCGCGGACAGTCCCGCGAGCCCTGCTCCTACGATGACGACGTCCGCGTGCTGTGCGGTACTGAGCACGTGTCCCTCCCCGGGGTGGCGGTTCGGTGCGTGGGGGGCTCATGCCCTCTGGTGGGCGACGGAATGCCGCGTTCGAGCCCGAGCGTAGGAGCGCCCCGTCGTACCGGTCAGTCGCGCGTGCGGGGGGTCACCGGTGCATGGAGGGGTCGCACGGGCGTGCGACCTCTTGCGCACCCGACGGTTCACGCCACGGCCACCGGCTCCCGGTGGTCGCCCCGCCCCGGGGCGTACGGGCGGCCGGTGGCCTCCCGACGGGCCGGAACCCTCCGCGCGCGCTCGGCGAGGGAGGCGACCGGATCCCGCCGCGCGGGCCCCGGCCCCCGGGTCACGCCGCCGCGATCGCCCGGTCGATCGTCGGGAAGGCGAACCGGAACCCGGACTCCAGCAGGCGGGCCGGCAGGACCCGCTGACTGCCCAGGACGTCCTCGGCGAAGTCGCCGAGAACGATCCGCAGGGCGGGGGAGGGGACGTGCAGGAACGCCGGGCGGCGCAGGACGCGCGCCATCGCGGCGGTGACCTCGCGGTTGGTGACCGGCTCGGGCGCGGTCAGGTTCACCGGTCCGGAGAGCGACGGCGTGTCGAGGATGTGGCGCAGGGCGGCGATCTCGTCGTGCAGGGAGATGTAGCTCCAGTACTGCCGCCCGGAGCCGAGCCGTCCGCCCAGGCCCGCGCGGAAGAGCGGGAACAGACGGCCCCACGCGCCGCCCTCCCGGGCCACGACCAGCCCGGTGCGGGCGTAGGCCACGCGGATGCCCGCCTCGTGGGCGGCGGCCGCGGCGTCCTCCCACTCCACGCACACCGACGGCAGGAAGCCCTCCCCGGCGGGCGCCGTCTCGTCCACCGCGCGCGTGCCGGTGTCCCCGTAGTAGCCGAGCGCCGTCCCGCACAGCAGCACCTTCGGCGGGGTGTCCAGGGAGGCGACGGCCTCCGCGATCGCCGCCGTGCCGAGCACCCGGCTGTCGCGGATCTCCTTCTTGTACGCCTCGTTCCAGCGGCGCTCGCCGACGCCCGCGCCCGCGAGGTGGACGACGGCGTCGCAGCCGACCAGGCCGGCCACGTCGACGTACCGCCGCTTGGGGTCCCACTCCACCTCGTCCCCGGCCCGCGCGGGACGCCGCACCAGGCGGACGACCTCGTGCCCGTCCGCCCGCAGCGAGCGGGTGAGGGCGGAGCCGATGAGACCGGAGGAACCGGTGAGGGCGATACGGGCGGTGTCGGTACGGCGCATGGGTCCATCCTGCCCCGGTGGCACCTCATGGCACAGTAGCGTTCATGACCGACCCCACCATAAGCATCCGGATCGCGCTGCCGGGCGACGAGGAGCCGCTCGGCGAGCTCGACCGGGACACCTGGTCGCCGCTGCACGCGGTCGCACCGCGGCCGCAGCCGCCCTTCGACCCCTTCTTCGACTCCACCCACCGCCCGCCGGACTTCCTGGTGGCGCAGGCGGAGGACGGCCGTCTCGCCGGTTACGTGCGGATCGTTCCGCCGACCCGGCTCGCCTGCAACACCCACGTGCGGCAGATCCAGGGCCTCGCCGTCGCCGAGTGGGCGCGCGGCCGCGGTGTCGGGCGGGCGCTGCTGCGCGCCGCGTGCGACGAGGCGCGCCGCCAGGGCGCCACCCGCCTGACGCTGCGGGTGCTGGGACACAACGCGCCCGCACGCGCCCTGTACGCGTCCGAGGGGTTCGTGGTCGAGGGCGTGCTGCCGGGCGAGTTCTTCCTGCAGGGGCGGTACGTCGACGACGTCCTGATGGGGCGCAGCCTGCTCACCGGCGACTGAACAGCCGTACCCCGCCGGTCAGCTCGCGCAGGCACCGCACCGCGAGCGCGGCGACCTCGCCGGGCGGTGCCTCGGTCGGGGCCCACGCCTCCAGCGCCACCCGGATCGCGTCCGTCGCCGCGGCCGCGGCGAGCCGCACCTCCAGCGGATCGGCGCCCTCACCCGCGAGCGCCGCGAGCACCGGCCGCAGCCGCTCCTCGGACTCCTGGTTGGCCCGGTACCAGACGGCCCGCAGCGCCGGGTCGCCGTCCGCCGCGCGCAGCAGCCCGCGGGTCCACCGCAGGCCCTCCGCGGCCGTCGCGTCCGGGACGGACAGGGCCTCGGCGACGGACCGCTCCAGTGCCTCGGCCAGGGGGACGGTGCCGGGCTCGGTCGCCGCGAGGCGCGCGCGCCAGCGGTCCGCGCCGCCCGCGAGGAGCGGGGCGACGGCGTCCTGCTTGTTGCGGAAGTACCGGTAGAAGGTGCGCAGCGCGACCCCCGCCCGGTGGGCGATCTCCTCGGCCGTCGTGCCGTCCGGGCCGCGCTCGGCGAAGAGCTCCGCCGCGGCACGGGCGATGTCCAGCTGCGTCGCCGCCTTGCGGCGCTCGGTCAGCGTCAGCGCGGGCTCGGTGCTCATCGCGGCCCAGCGTACGCCCGGGACACCAGGTCGTTGACATGGTGGCAAAACGTGCCACCTCGGCGTAGCGTGTCGCCATGCAGCGCTATGAGAACCGCCGCGTCCTGATCACCGGCGCCGGCTCCGGCATCGGCCGCGCCACCGCCCTGCGGATCCTCGCCGAGGGCGGCCGGGTCGTCGCCGCCGATGTCGACGCGGCAGGGCTGGCGGAGACACACGCCCGGGCCGGGGCGGACGCGGCGCGCCTCACCGCCACCCTCCTCGACGTCGCCGACGAAGCCTCCGCGGCCGCCGGTACGGCCGGTGCGGTGGAGACGCTCGGCGGACTCGACGTCCTGGTCAACGCCGCCGGGATCCTGCGCTCCGAGCACACCCACCGCACGAGCCTCGACCTCTTCAACAGGGTCCTCGCGGTCAACCTGACCGGCACGTTCCTGATGATCCGCGAGGCCCTGCCCGCCCTCCTCGACGGCGACCGGCCCGTCGTCGTGAACTTCTCCTCGACCTCCGCGAGCTTCGCGCACCCCTACATGGCGGCGTACGCGGCGTCCAAGGGCGGCATCCGGGCGCTGACCCACACCATCGCGAGCGAGTACAGCAAGCAGGGCCTGCGCGCGGTCTGCGTGGCCCCCGGCTCCATCGCCTCCGGCATGACCACCGGCAAGGGTCCCGGCCTGCCGCAGGACGCCGACATGAGCCTCTTCACCAAGCTCATCCCGGCCATCGGCCAGGGCTTCGCCGCACCCGAGACCGTCGCCGGGGTCGTCGCCATGCTCGGCTCCGAGGACGGCGCGTTCATCACCGGCACCGAGATACGCATCGACGGCGGCACCCACTTCTGACCAACACCCGCTTCCGCGCGGCGCTCCGGCTGCACGGCACCCCCGCTGCATGGCACCCGCTTCCGCGCGGCGCCCGCCATCCGGACCGCGGCCGCCGCGCCGCACGGTGCCGTCACACGCCGAAGCGGTCCCAGAGCCGGGGGAACCTCTCCTCCAGCGCCGCGTCGTCGTCGAAGTCGAACGGCGTGCCCTCCGGCTCCGGCGCCTGCGGCGGAATGCCCAGGTCCGGCGCGACCGTCCCGGTGAGCTGCTCGTACGCCTCGTCCGCCGCGTACCCCAGCTCCTCGCCGTCGCCGTCGATCTCCTCGTCGAAGTCGCCCAGCAGCTCCGCCAGCGAGTCCGGGTCGTGCACCGCGCCCTCGAACACCTCCCGGCCCTGGCCGATCAGCCAGCAGCGGAAGTAGTCGAACGCGTCATCGCTCGCGCCGCCCAGCAGCACGGCGGCCGCGCCCCACAGGTCCCAGGTGTAGGCACGCTGGTAACGGGCCTCGAAGTGCCGGGCGAAGTCCAGTACGGAGTCGGGGTCGAGCTGCAACAGCCGCTCCACGAGCAGCTCGGCGTGGTCCTCCGGATCGCCCTCGGCGGCCTCGCGGGTCGTGTCGATGATCTCCCAGAACTCCGTTTCGTCCATCACGGGACCAGCATCCTGGCTCACGGCGGACGCCGCACGCGGAGCAACCGAAATGAAATGGGACAGAGGATGTCGCCTTTGGGTGCCACCGTCGTCGTATGACGAAGCAGAACCATGACGAGCCCCTCAAGCCGCTCACCGGGAAGATCGCCCTCGTCGCGGGCGCCACCCGCGGCGCGGGCCGCGCCATCGCCGTCGAACTCGGTGCCGCGGGGGCCACCGTGTACGCCACCGGCCGCACCACCCGGACCCGCGTCAGCGAAGTCGGCCGGCCGGCCGAGACCATCGAGGAGACCGCCGAGCTGGTCACCGCCGCGGGCGGCCGGGGCATCGCCGTCCCGGCCGACCACCTCGTACCCGAGCAGGTCCGGGCCCTGGTCGCCCGCATCGACGAGGAGCACGGTCGGCTCGACATCCTCGTCAACAGCCTCTGGGGCGGCGACCACCTCATCCCCTGGGGCAAGAAGATGTGGGAGACGGACCTGGACCAGGGCCTGCGGATGCTGGAGCTCGGCGTCCGCAGCCACGTCATCACCAGCAGCTGCGCCCTGCCTCTCCTCATCCGGAACCCGGGCGGACTGGTCGTCGAGATGACGGACGGCACCACCGAGTACAACCGGCGCTTCCGCGAGAACTTCTACTTCGACCTGGCGAAGAACGCGCCCCTGCGCATGGCCTTCGCCCTCGGCGAGGACCTCAAGGAGGTGGGCGGCACGGCGGTGGCGCTGAGCCCCGGATACCTCCGCTCCGAGATGATGCTCGACATCTACGGCGTCACGGAGGAGAACTGGCGAGACGCCCTCGCGAAGGAGCCGCACTTCGCCGTCGCCGAATCACCCGCGTACGTCGGCCGGGCGGTCGCCGCGCTCGCCGCCGACCCCGACCGGGCGCGGTGGAACGGGCAGTCGCTGTCCAGCGGCCAGCTCGCCAAGGTGTACGGCTTCACCGACACCGACGGCTCCCGGCCGGACGGCTGGGCGTACTTCATCGAGGTCGTCCACGGCGGCAAGGACGCACCGGTCGAGGACTACCGCTGACCGGAACCGTAGAGGCGGCACATCCGGTCCGCCGCCCGCGCGAACAGCGCGCGCAGTGAGGCCGGCGCCAGCACTTCGGCCTCCGGGCCGAGCTGCAGGAGCTGGCCGTACGCCACCTCCTCGGACTCCACCGGCAGGGTGACCGTCACCCGGCCCTCCGCGTCCGGCGGACCGGCCGCCTCCAGGGCCTCCTGGGCGGCGGCCCGGTCCGTCACGTACCGCAGTCCGCGCGCCCCCGCCTCCGTCAGCCGCACCACGGCCTCGGCCCGCAGGATCGAGCGGGCGAACTCGGCCGCCCGCTCCTCCCAGAACCCCGGCAGGTCGAAGTCCTCGTCCCGGACGTACCGGTCGTCCCCCAGCGCCACGGCGGTGAAGCGGTCCACCCGGTACACCCGGAACGACTCCCCGGCGCGGGCGCACAGGTACCAGACGCCCGCCTTGAGCACGAGCCCGTAGGGCGCCAGCTCCCGCTCCACCTCGGTGTCGTCACGGCGGTAGCGGACGGAGACCAGCCGGTCGTCCCACACCGCCTCCGCGATGGCGGGCAGCAGCTCCGGGGTCTCCGGCTCCTGGTACCAGCCCGGCGCGTCCAGGTGGAAGCGCTGGGCCGCCGCCACCGGCGCGTCCCGCAGCGACGGCACCAGCGCCGCCGACACCTTCAGCCGGGCCGCCGACGCCGCGTCGTCCAGGCCCATCTCGCGCAGCGCCCCCGGTACCCCCGACAGAAACAGCGCCTCCGCCTCGCTGCGGGCGAGGCCCGTCAGCCGCGTCCGGTAACCGCCGATCAGCCGGTAGCCGCCCGCGCGCCCCCGGTCCGCGTACACCGGGACCCCCGCCTCGGACAGGGCGAGGGCGTCCCGCGTGATGGTGCGCTCCGACACCTCCAGTTCCCGCGCCAGCTCGGCGGCGGTCATGGACGGCCGGGACTGGAGCAGGAGCACCATCTTGATCAGCCGGGCAGCGCGCATGCCCCACATCATGCAGGAGTCCCCCCGCGCCCGGTGGGGCGCGGGGGGACTCCCGTCGTCGGTCCTACAGGCCGTAGCGCTCGCGGGCGTCCTTCACCAGCGAGGCCGCGACCTCACCGCGCTTGGCGAGCTGCGCCAGGGCGGCGACCACGATCGACGGGGCGTCCACACCGAAGTGGCGGCGCGCCGCCTCACGGGTGTCCGACAGGCCGAAGCCGTCCGCGCCGAGCGAGCTGTAGTCCTGCTCGACCCACTGCGCGATCTGGTCCGGCACCTGGCGCATGTAGTCGCTCACCGCCAGCACCGGGCCCTGGGCGTCGGCCAGCGCCTGGCGGACGTACGGCACCCGCTCCTCGCCGCGCAGCAGGGCCGCGTCGGCCTCCAGCGCGTCGCGCCGCAGCTCCGACCACGACGTCGCGGACCACACGTCGGCGGTGACGCCCCACTCGGCGGCCAGCAGCTCCTGGGCCTCCAGGGCCCAGTGGATCGCCGTACCCGACGACAGCAGCTGGATGCGCGGCGCGTCGGCCGTGACGGGCGTGCCCTCCTTGAAGCGGTACAGGCCCTTGATGATGCCCTCGTCCACGCCCTCCGGCTTGGCGGGCTGCGGCATCGGCTCGTTGTAGACGGTCAGGTAGTAGAAGACGTTCTGGTCCTCGCCCGGCGCGGTCTCGCCGTACATCCGGCGCAGACCCTCCTTGACGATCACCGCGACCTCGTACGCGAACGCCGGGTCGTACGTCAGCGCCGCGGGGTTCGTCGCCGCGATGACGGGGGAGTGGCCGTCGGCGTGCTGGAGGCCCTCACCGGTCAGGGTGGTGCGGCCGGCCGTGGCACCGATGAGGAAGCCGCGGCCGAGCTGGTCGCCGAGCTGCCACATCTGGTCGGCCGTCCGCTGCCAGCCGAACATCGAGTAGAAGATGTAGAAGGGGATCATCGGCTCGCCGTGCGTGGAGTACGCGGTCGACGCGGCGATGAAGTCGGCCATCGAGCCGGCCTCGGTGATGCCCTCGTTGAGGATCTGGCCGTTCGTGGCCTCGCGGTAGTACATCAGCTGGTCGCGGTCGACCGGCTCGTACGTCTGCCCCTTCGGCGAGTAGATGCCGAGCGACGGGAACAGCGACTCCATGCCGAAGGTACGGGCCTCGTCCGGGACGATCGGAACCCAGCGCTTGCCGGTCTCCTTGTCGCGGATCAGGTCCTTCATCAGCCGCACGAACGCCATGGTCGTGGCGACCGACTGGCTGCCGGAGCCCTTGTCGAACGCGGTGAACGCCTTCTCGGCCGGGGCCGGCAGCGGCGCCACGGGCTGGACGCGCCGGGCCGGGGCGGGGCCGCCGAGGGCCGCGCGGCGCTCCTGGAGGTAGCGGACCTCGGGGGAGTCGGCGCCGGGGTGGCCGTAGGGCACCTGGCCGTCGACGAAGGCGGAGTCCGGGATCGGCAGGCCCAGCAGGTCCCGCATGTCCTTGAACTCCTCCACCGAGAGCTTCTTCATCTGGTGGTTGGCGTTCTTGGACTCGAAGCCCTTGCCGAGGGTGAAGCCCTTGACGGTCTGGGCGAGGATCACGGTCGGCGCGCCCTTGTGCGCCAGGGCCGCCTTGTACGCGGCGTACACCTTGCGCGACTCGTGACCGCCGCGGGAGTGGTGGAAGCACTCGATGATCTTGTCGTCGGACAGCAGCCGGGCCATCTCGACGAGCGCCGGGTCCTTGCCGAAGAAGTCCTCGCGGATGTAGGCCGCGTCGCGCGTCTGGTAGGTCTGGATCTGCGCGTCCGGTACCTCGCGCAGCCGGCGGACGAGCGCGCCGGTGGTGTCGAGCTGGAAAAGCTCGTCCCAGGCGGTGCCCCACAGCGACTTCACGACGTTCCAGCCGGCGCCGCGGAACTGCGCCTCCAGCTCCTGCACGATCTTGAAGTTGGCGCGCACCGGGCCGTCGAGGCGCTGCAGGTTGCAGTTGATGACGAAGGTGAGGTTGTCCAGACCCTCACGGGCGGCGAGCGCGAGGGCGGCCGTCGACTCGGGCTCGTCCATCTCGCCGTCACCGAGGAACGCCCACACGTGCGAGCCGGAGACGTCCTTGATCCCGCGGTTGGTCAGGTAGTGGTTGAAGCGCGCCTGGTAGATCGCGGAGAGCGGACCGAGGCCCATCGACACGGTCGGGAACTCCCACAGCCAGGGCAGGCGGCGCGGGTGCGGGTACGACGGCAGGCCGTTGCCACCGGCCTCCTGGCGGAAGTTGTCCAGGTGCTGCTCGGTGAGCCGGCCGTCGAGGAACGCGCGGGCGTAGATGCCGGGCGACGCGTGGCCCTGGATGTAGAGCTGGTCGCCGGAGCCGTCCTGCTCCTTGCCCCGGAAGAAGTGGTTGAAGCCCGTCTCGTAGAGCCAGGCGGCGGAGGCGAAGGTGGCGATGTGGCCGCCCACGCCGTACTTGGAGCCCCGGCTCACCATGGCGGCCGCGTTCCAGCGGTTCCAGGCCGTGATGCGGGCTTCCAGCTCCTCGTCGCCGTCGAAGCCGTACGCGGCCTCGGCGCCGGTCGGGATGGTGTTGACGTAGTCGGTTTCGAGCAGCTTCGGCAGCGCGAGACCGGCGCCCTCGGCGCGCTCCAGGGTGCGACGCATCAGGTACGCGGCGCGGTGCGGCCCGGCGGCCCGGGCGACGGCGTCGAGGGACGCCTGCCACTCGGCGGTCTCCTCGGGGTCGCGGTCCGGCAGCTGGTCGAGCTCGCTCGGCTGGATGCGGGTGGGGTCGGTCATAGTCGCCGCCTTCCGGAGTCGAAGGGGTGTGGAGCCCTTGGTCTTGGCAGGACAGGGCGAGAGAACCTCTGTTGAAGTCCGCGGACGACTGTACGACTGTGATCGATGATCGATCAAAGCGTTGGGCGAAAAATCTTTACCCAAAGCCCAAAGTCGGCATTCGGTGCCACGTTTTCGGGCACCCGGTGCCTTGTTTTCGCAGGTGACCCACCACTTTGAGCGCTCGCCCCGCCCGATGAGCGGTCTCAGGCGCGCGGAGCGCAGCCCAGGACGTGCTGCTTCACCAGGACGCCGATCCGGGGGTCGCGGCGGCGGAAGGCCTGGACGAGCTCGTCGTGCTCCTCGGCGTACGACTTCTGCACGGTGCCGAGCCAGCGGATGGACAGGGCGGTGAAGACCTCGATGCCGAGGCCCTCCCAGGTGTGCAGCAGCACACCGTTGCGGGCGGCGCGCACCAGCTCCCGGTGGAAGGCCACCGTGTGCCGCACCTGCGCCGTCCCGTCGGCCCGCGCGTCCGCCTCGTAGAGCGCCGCGACATGGGGTTCCAGGGCCGAGCAGTCCTCGCCGAGCCGGTCGGCCGCGAGCTCCGCGGCGATCTGCTCCAGCCCGGCTCGCACGGGGTAGCTCTCCTCCAGGTCGGCCGCCGTCAGGTTGCGTACGCGTACGCCCTTGTTCGGCGCCGACTCGATGAGCCGCAGGCTCTCCAGTTCGCGCAGCGCCTCGCGCACGGGTGTCTGGCTCACCTGGAGCTCGGTGGCGATGCGCCGCTCCACGATCCGCTCGCCCGGCTTCCAGCGACCGCTGACGATGCCCTCCACGATGTGCTCGCGGATCTGCTCGCGCAGCGAGTGGACGACGGGCGGGGTCATGGGGGCTCCTTCGCTGCTGCGGCGGTCGTCCGCCATTATTCCGCCCGGTCAGCCGGTACGGCTGCCCCGCGTGCGAGACACCCGTCACTCCGGGTCACCCACGACGGCGCCCCCGGCCGGAGAGCTCCGGACCGGGGGCGCCGCTGATACGGGAGGACTACAGGCCGAGGTCGACCTCGAACTCGCCGGCCTCCAGGATCGCCTTGACGGCCGTCAGGTAGCGGGCCGCGTCGGCGCCGTCCACCAGGCGGTGGTCGTAGGAGAGCGACAGGTAGGTCATGTCGCGCACCGCGATGGTCTCGCCGAGGTCCGGGTGGTCGACGACCACCGGGCGCTTGACGGTGGCGCCGATGCCCAGGATGGCGACCTGGTTCGGCGGCACGATGACCGTGTCGAACAGCGCACCGCGCGAGCCGGTGTTGCTGATCGTGAAGGTGGCGCCGGACAGCTCGTCCGGGGTGATCTTGTTGCCGCGGACCTTGCCCGCGAGCTCGGCGGTGGCCTTGGAGATGCCCGCGATGTTCAGGTCGCCGGCGTTCTTGATGACCGGGGTCATCAGGCCCTTCTCGGAGTCCACGGCGATGCCGATGTTCTCCGAGTCGAAGTACGTGATCGTGCCCTCGTCCTCGTTGATCCGGGCGTTGATGACCGGGTGGGCCTTCAGCGCCTGGGCGGCCGCCTTCACGAAGAACGGCATCGGGGAGAGCTTGACGCCCTCGCGGGCGGCGAACGCGTCCTTCGCGCGGTTGCGCAGCTTCATCAGCTTGGTGATGTCGACCTCGACGACCGAGGTCAGCTGGGCCTGCGAGTGCAGCGCCTTCATCATGTTGTCGCCGATGACCTTGCGCATGCGGGTCATCTTGACCGTCTGGCCGCGCAGCGGGGACGCCTCCAGCGACGGCGCCTTCGGGGCGGCGGCGACCGGGGCGGCCGGAGCCGGGGCGGCCGCGGCCTTGGCGGCCTCGGCGGCGGCCAGGACGTCCTGCTTGCGGATGCGGCCGCCGACACCGGTGCCCTTGACGGCCGA
This sequence comes from Streptomyces sp. NPDC051310, assembly GCF_044455245.1. NCBI lineage: Bacteria > Bacillati > Actinomycetota > Actinomycetes > Kitasatosporales > Streptomycetaceae > Streptomyces > Streptomyces sp. NPDC051310. The sequence goes on along the minus strand of NZ_JBITEO010000001.1, from coordinate 30,794 downwards.
CAGGTCGACGCCGTTCTCGGCGGCGAGCTTGCGGACGAGCGGGGTCACGTAGGCGCCCTCGTCCGCCGGCTGTGCGGGGGCGGCGGGAGCGGCAGCCGGGGCCGGGGCGGCCGGGGCAGGGGCCGGAGCGGCCGGGGCCGGGGCCTCGGCGGCGGGAGCCGGGGCCGGGGCGGCCGGGGCAGGAGCCGGAGCGGCCGGGGCAGGGGCCGGGGCGGCCGGGGCAGGAGCCGGGGCGGCGGGAGCCGGAGCCGGGGCGGCCGGGGCAGGGGCCGGGGCGGCCGGGGCCTCCGCGGCGGGAGCCGGAGCAGCGGGGGCCGGAGCGGCGGCCGGAGCCGCGCCCGGGGCGCCGATGACGGCCAGCTTGGCGCCGACCTCGGCGGTCTCGTCCTCGCCCACGACGATCTCCAGCAGCACACCGGCGGCCGGGGCGGGGATCTCGGTGTCGACCTTGTCCGTGGAGACCTCCAGCAGCGGCTCGTCGGCCTCGACGGAGTCGCCGACCTGCTTCAGCCAGCGCGTCACGGTGCCCTCGGTGACCGATTCGCCCAGCGCGGGCAGGACGACGTCGGTGCCCTCGGCGCCACCGGCCGGAGCCTCGGCCGCGGGAGCCGGGGCGGGGGCCTCGGCGGCGGGAGCCGGGGCGGGGGCCTCGGCGGCCGGGGCCGGAGCCGCGGGAGCCTCGGCGGCGGGCGCGGGGGCCTCGGCGGCGGCCGGAGCCGGAGCCTCGGCCGGCGCGCCGCTGCCGTCGTCGATGATGGCCAGCTCGGCACCGACCTCTACGGTCTCGTCCTCGGCGACCTTGATGGAGGACAGCACACCGGAAGCCGGGGCCGGGATCTCCGTGTCGACCTTGTCGGTCGACACCTCGAGCAGCGGCTCGTCGGCCTCGACGCGCTCGCCCTCGGCCTTCAGCCAGCGGGTGACAGTGCCCTCGGTGACGCTCTCGCCGAGCGCCGGCAGGGTTACGGAAACCGACATGGTTTCAGTTGCTCCTAACGAATTGCGGTAAGTGGTCGTCGCGCCCGGACTGGGCCTCCCGGGGCCGGCCGGCCCCGGGGAGCGCGTCAGTCGTGGGAGTGGAGGGGCTTGCCCGCCAGCGCCAGGTGCGCCTCGCCGAGCGCCTCGTTCTGCGTCGGGTGGGCGTGGATCAGCTGGGCGACCTCGGCCGGCAGCGCCTCCCAGTTGTAGATCAGCTGCGCTTCGCCGACCTGCTCGCCCATACGGTCACCGACCATGTGGACGCCGACCACGGCACCGTCCTTGACCTGCACGAGCTTGATCTCGCCCGCGGTCTTGAGGATCTTGCTCTTGCCGTTGCCCGCGAGGTTGTACTTCAGAGCGACGACCTTGTCCGCGCCGTAGACCTCCTTGGCCTTGGCCTCGGTGATGCCCACGGAGGCGACCTCGGGGTGGCAGTACGTCACCCGCGGCACGCCGTCGTAGTCGATCGGGACGGGCTTGAGACCGGCCAGACGCTCCGCCACCAGGATGCCCTCGGCGAAGCCGACGTGCGCGAGCTGGAGGGTCGGGACGAGGTCGCCGACCGCCGAGATCGTCGGCACGTTCGTCCGCATGTACTCGTCGACCAGGACGTAGCCCCGGTCCATCGCGACGCCCTGCTCCTCGTACCCGAGGCCGGCCGAGACCGGGCCGCGGCCGATGGCGACGAGCAGCACCTCGGCCTCGAAGGTCTTGCCGTCCGCGAGGGTGACCTTGACGCCGTTGTCGGTGTACTCGGCGCTCTGGAAGAAGGTGCCGAGGTTGAACTTGATGCCGCGCTTGCGGAAGGCGCGCTCAAGAAGCTTCGAGCTGTTCTCGTCCTCGACCGGGACGAGGTGCTTCAGGCCCTCGATGATGGTCACGTCGGTGCCGAAGGACTTCCACGCCGAGGCGAACTCGACGCCGATGACGCCGCCGCCCAGGATGATCGCGGACTGCGGGACGCGGTCCAGGGTCAGCGCGTGGTCCGAGGAGATGATGCGGTTGCCGTCGATCTCCAGGCCCGGCAGCGACTTCGGTACGGAACCGGTGGCGAGGAGGACGTGGCGGCCCTCGACCCGCCGGCCGTTCACATCGACCGAGGTGGGGGAGGACAGCCGGCCCTCACCCTCGATGTAGGTCACCTTGCGGGAGGCGACCAGGCCCTGCAGGCCCTTGTACAGGCCGGCGATCACGTCGTCCTTGTACTTGTGGACGGCCTTGATGTCGATGCCCTCGAAGGAGGTCAGCACGCCGAACTGCTCGGCCTCGCGGGCCTGGTCGGCGATCTCACCGGCGTGGAGCAGGGCCTTGGTGGGGATGCATCCGTTGTGCAGGCAGGTGCCGCCGAGCTTGTTCTTCTCGATCAGTGCGACGTCCAGGCCCAGCTGCGCACCCCGCAGGGCCGCGGCGTAACCGCCACTGCCACCGCCGAGGATCACTAGGTCGAAAACGGTGCTGGCGTCGTTCGCCACGTCACGTCCTCCATGCATGTGCGCCGGTCGCCGGGTCCCCTTCCTCGGGGGACGACCGGCCGGTCGGCTGGTGTTCGGCCGCTTTTATTTCGGCCCTGTGGTGGGGGCCCTGTCCTGCCGAGAACCCATCTTCGCACTTGTTGCCGGAACAGGAGACGCCGGGCCCGTGGTGTGAGACGGCAGGGCGGCGGCCCCGGACTCGCCGTCCGGGACCGCCGCACCTCGGGCTTGCGGGGTCCTCCCCCGGGCCCGGTCCCACGGTTCCTCCGGATCCTGCCGGGCTCGCGGCGCGGCCTGATCCGTACAGCACTCCCTAGCCCAGGTCGCCCGCCGCCGTGCGCTCCGCGAGCCGGACCAGGGTGCGGACGGCCGAGCCCGTGCCGCCCTTCGGGGTGTAGCCGTAGGGGCCGCTCTCGTTGAAGCCCGGGCCCGCGATGTCCAGGTGCGCCCAGGTGATGCCCTCGCCGATGAACTCCTTCAGGAACAGGCCGGCCACCAGGCCGCCGCCCATCCGCTCGCCCATGTTGGCGATGTCGGCGGTGGGCGAGTCCATGCCCTTGCGCAGGTCCGCCGGGAGCGGCATAGGCCAGGACGCCTCGCCGACCTCCTCCGCGATCTCGTGGACCGCGGTGCGGAAGGCGTCGTCGTTCGCCATGATCCCGAAGGTGCGGTTGCCCAGCGCCAGCACCATCGCGCCGGTGAGCGTCGCCACGTCGACGATCGCGTCCGGGTTCTCCTCCGACGCGCGGGTCAGGGCGTCGGCCAGCACCAGGCGGCCCTCGGCGTCGGTGTTCAGCACCTCCACCGTCTTGCCGCTGTACATGCGCAGCACATCACCCGGGCGGAGGGCCGAGCCGGACGGCATGTTCTCGGCCAGCGCCAGCCAGGCCGTGACGTTGACCTCCAGGCCGAGGCGAGCGGCCGAGATCACCGCGGCGAACACCGCGGCGGCGCCCGCCATGTCGCACTTCATCGTCTCGTTGTGGCCGGCCGGCTTCAGGGAGATGCCGCCCGAGTCGTACGTGATGCCCTTGCCGACCAGGGCCAGGGTCTTCTCGGCCTTCGGGTGCGTGTAGGCCAGCTTCACCAGGCGCGGACCGTGCGTGGAGCCCTGGCCGACGCCGAGGATGCCGCCGTACCCGCCCTTGACGAGCGCCTTCTCGTCGAGCACCTGAACCTTGAGGCCGTGCTCCTTGCCGGCCGCGGTGGCGATGGCGGCGAAGGACTCGGGGTAGAGGTCGTTCGGCGGGGTGTTGACCAGGTCGCGGGCGCGGTTGATCTCCTCGGCCAGCGCGGCCGCACGCTCCGCCGCCGCCTTGTACGCCTTGTCGCGCGGCTTCCCGCCGAGCAGCGCCACCTCGCCGAGCGGCCCCTTCGCGTCCTTGGCCGCCGTGCCGTTCCCGGCGGACCGGTACGCGGTGAAGGCGTACGCGCCGAGCAGTGCGCCCTCCGCGATCGCCTCCGCGTCCTCGACGGCCTCGACCGGCAGGGCGAACGCGGCCTTGCGGGTGCCGGACAGCGCGCGGGCGGCGCACCCCGCGGCGCGCCGCAGCGTCTCGGCGGCGTAGGCGTCGTCCTTCTCCGGTGCTTGGCCGAGACCGACGGCGAGCACGACGGGCGCCTTCAGGCCGGACGGCGCCGGCACCTTGGTCACCTCTCCCTCGGCGCCGGAGGCGCCCAGGGTCTCCAGGACGGTGGCGAGCTTTCCGCCGAACGCCTTGTCGACGGCCTCGGCGCCCGGCGCGACGACGAGCCCCTTGCCGCCCTTCGGGCTCTTGGCGACGCCGACGACGAGAGCGTCGGCGCGCAGTGTCGCCGCGCCGGCGGTGCTGAGAGTGAGAGCAGTCACGGTGGTGAAATCTCGCTTCCGTTTGAGTTCTGAGGCGGCCTGCGCGGTCGAGGCTGCGGTCGAGGGGTGGGCCGACCCTGCCCGTCGCATCGTAATTCGGCCGGAGAATCGCCGGGAACGAGCCTACGCTCACGCCCCTGTTTCCCTCAGGGCGCCCGCAATTCACTCATCCGTGGCGTCCTTGCAGGGTTTGCCATCCAAACGGATGAGAGCTCCGTCACACTCGGCTGAATCACGCTGGGCAGCGATCCGGCCCTTTGCATCATCTCCACAGATCCTCCGGACGCCCCCACGCGTGTCCGGGGGTTCCCGCGAGGGGGGAAAGAACATGCACGTACCCGCATTCCGGGCCGGACGAGTCACCGGCGCACTGCTCGCCGCACTGCTGGTCGCCGGCGCCGTCCCGGCGGCCGGTGCCGCCGCCGCCGAGCCCGCGCCGCGCATCGACCTCACGGTCCTCGTCGTGGACGACGGCGGCGGCGCCGTCGGGGCCATCACCTCCGAACTGAAAGGTTCCGGCACGCCGTACCGCACGGTCCGCCTGGACGACCCCGGACGGCCCGTCATCGACGCCGCGTTCCTGTCCGAGGCCCGCGACGAGGCGACCGGACGCCCGCGCGCCAAGTACCAGGGCGTCGTCCTCCCCGACGAGGCACCCGCGGCGCTGACCGAGGCGGAACGATCCGCCCTCGCCTCGTACGAACGGACGTACGCCATCCCGCAGATCGACGCCTACACCTGGGCCCACCCCGGCGTCGGGCTCGACTACACGAGTGACGGCGGGCGCTCCGGGGTGCTCGACGGCGTCGGCACCGCCGTCACCGCCGCCGGCAGGGCGGGCCCCTTCCGCTACCTCGACGGGCCGGTCGTGTTCGAGGACAACGACCCCGACATCTCCGAGAGTTACGGCTACGCCGGGCGGCCCCGCGCCGGCTACACCAGCTACCTCGACATGCCCGTCGACGGCGGCGGCCGGGCCAGCCTCATCGGCGAGTACGCCCACGACGGACGCCGCGAACTGGTCGTCACCTTCGCCTACAACCAGTACCAGCGGCAGTTCCGGGCGCTGGCCAGAGGCATGGTGGAGTGGCTCACCCAGGGCGTGCACCTGGGGCAGAGCCGCAACTGGTTCTCCGTCCACGTCGACGACGTCTTCGCGCCCGACGCCCGCTGGGACACCGCACGCAACTGCACCCCCGGCGACTTCGACTGCGTCGGCGGCGACGGCGAAGGCACCGCGCCCATCCGCATGACCGCCGCGGACGCGCAGTACGCCGCCCAGTGGCAGCGCGCCAGCGGCTTCACCCTCGACATGGTCTACAACGCCGGCTCCGGCGAGGAGTGGAAGAGCGAGAACGGCGGCAGCGACCCGCTCACCGCCCAGCTCGTCGCCGACCGCGCCCAGTACCGCTGGATCAACCACACCTATACGCACCCGTTCCTCGGCTGCGTCCAGGACACCTCCACCGTCCCGTGGAGCTGCGCCAAGGACGCGTCGGGGAACATCCGCTGGATGAGCCGCGCCGAGATCGCCGCCCAGATCCGCGACAACCACACCTGGGCCGTGAACAAGGGCATCGCCGTCGACCGCACCGAACTCGTCACCGGCGAGCACTCCGGCCTCAGGACCCTGCCGCAGCAGCCCGCCGACAACCCCAACCTCGCCGGAGCCCTCGCCGACACCGGCGTGAAGTGGCTCGCGAGCGACAACTCCCGCGAGCCGCAGCAGCGGGCCGTGGGCGCCGCGAAGACCGTGCCCCGGCACCCGATGAACGTGTACTACAACGTCGGCACGGCCGAGGAGATGACCGACGAGTACAACTGGATCTACACCTCCGCGGAGGACGGCGGCAGCGGCGTCTGCGCCACCAACCCCGCCTCCACCTGCCTCGACGAGCCCCTGGACGTGCGCACGGGCTACGCCGAGTACATCGTCCCCCAGGAGGCCCGCATCGCCCTCGGGCACGTCGTCGCCAACGACCCACGGCCCCACTACGTCCACCAGTCCAACCTCGCGGAGGACCGGCTCCTCTACCCCGTCCTCGACAAGGTCCTCGCCGACTACCGGGCCCTGTTCGCCGACAACACCCCGCTCGTCAACCCCCGCCAGCGCGACACCGGTACGGAGCTGACCCGCCGTGCCGCCTGGGACCAGGCCCTCGCGGCCGGCCGGGTCACCGCGTACCGCATCGGCAGCACCGTCACCGTCAAGGCACCGGCCGGCGTGAGCGCCCCGGTCACCGCGCCCGAGGGGACCCGCAAGCAGCAACTGCTCGGCTCCACCGCCTTCGGCACCCCGTACGCGGGGGCACGCTCCGCCTGGACCGCTCCCGAGCTCCTCCAGTCGGCGATCACGCTCACCCTGCCGACCGCCTGACCAGCTCACTTCCGGGGGGAACCGATGCCGACCACAGGCCGCCATGTCACCATGCTCACCGAAGGCACCTACCCGCACGTCCACGGCGGCGTCTCCACCTGGTGCGACCAGCTCGTGCGGGGCATGCCCCAGGTGGACTTCCAGATCCTCGCCCTCACCGGCAGCGGCCGCGAACCGGTCACCTGGGAGCTGCCGCCCAACGTCCGCCGGCACACCGCCTTCCCCCTGTGGGGCCCGGCGCCCGGGCGCGGGCGGCCGCTGATCGGCCGGGAGAAGCGCCGCTTCACCGACACCTACGAGCGCTTCCTGCTGTCGATACTCGACCCGTCCGCCGGCTGCGACTTCGGCGAGAGCCTCTACGGCCTCGCCGAGACCGCCCGCCGCGGACGGCTGTCGGCCGCCCTGCGCTCCGAATCGGCGCTGCGGTCCCTGATGTGGATATGGACCATGCCCCACCTCCGGACCGCCGCGGCCCGCCCCACCGTCCACGACGCCCTGACGGCCACGGACCTCCTCGAACACGCGCTGCGGCCGCTCGCCGCCCGCATCCCCGCCGACAGCGTCGCCCACGCCGTCTCCAGCGGCCTCGCCACCCTGCCCGCCCTCGCCGCCCAGCGCTTCGACGGCGTACCGTTCCTCCTCACCGAGCACGGCATCTACCTGCGCGAGCGCTACCTCGGCTACCGCTCCGCAGCGCAGCGCTGGCCCGTCAAGGCCCTGATGCTCGGCTTCTACCGCGAGCTCAACTCCCTCGGCTACCGCCAGGCCGACCTCATCACCCCGTGCAACCAGTACAACCGGCGGTGGGAGGAGCGCGGCGGGGCGCCCTCCGCCCGCATCCGCACCGTCTACAACGGCGTCGACCCGCACGCCTTCCCGCTCGCCGGACCCGAGCCCGATGTGCCCACCCTCAGCTGGTGCGGCCGCATCGACCCCATCAAGGACCTGGAGACGCTGATCCGGGCGTACGCCATCGCCCGCGCCGAAGTGCCCGCACTGCGGCTGCGACTGTTCGGTCCCGTCCCCGCCGGCAACGAGGACTACCGCACCCGGCTGGAGAAGCTCGCCGCCGAGCGGGGCGTCACCGACGGCATCACCTACGAGGGCCGGATATCCGACGTGGCGAGCGCCTACGCGGCGGGCACGCTCGTCATGCTCTCCTCCATCAGCGAAGGCTTCCCCTTCTCCCTCATCGAAGCCATGTCCTGCGGCCGGGCCACCGTCTCCACCGACGTGGGCGGGGTACGGGAAGCGGTCGGCGACACGGGCCTCGTGGTGCCGCCGCGGGAACCCGCCGTGATGGCCGAGGCGGTCGTCGCGCTGCTGCGCGACGGCGAGCGGCGCGCCGAGCTGGGCCGGCGGGCCCGGCAGCGGGTCGTGGACCGGTTCACCCTGCGCCGCTCCGTCGACGGGTTCCGCCGCATCTATTTGGAGCTGGCCGGGCTGCCCGAACCCGAGCCCCTCGACAGCGACGACTGGACCCTGCAACTGCGGATCGCCGACCTCCCCGCCGGTTTCGCCGGCGGGACCCCCAGGTTCCGCGAGCTCGATCGGACGATGTGAATGAGCGGCTCCCTCTGGCTCACCCCGCCCCCCTCCGGCACCGCCACCGACACCCTGCCAGCCCTTCCCCGCCCGCGCCCCGGCTGGGCCGCCGCCGACCCGATCGACGAACTCACCCACCGCCTCGAAGACGTGATAGCGGCCGCCGTCCACCCCGACGAGATAGCCGCCATCCTCGAGTCCGACGGCATGACGGACGACCACATACGGCTCACCTACGGCCGGGAGGACTCCTTCGCCCTCGCCGAGGACCTCTACGCGCGCGTGGACCGGCGCTACCCCGAACCGGAGGGCCCGCCCACCGACCGCTGGCACACCGGCCTCGCCGGGTGCCTGCTGCGCGGCCTGGTCTTCGCCCTGCCCGGCCTCGCGTACGTCGTGGGCGCGCCCTTCCTGGCGGGGCCGCCCGGCGCGCTCGGCCTGCCGGCCGGCACCGTCCCGCTGCTCGCCGGCGCGGTCACCGGCTGGGTCTGGAACCAGGCCCTGTCCCACCGCGCCTACTCCTGGCTCGGCCTGGGCGACCGGCGGGCCGCCGCCCGCGCCCTGCTCACCGGCGCCCCCGCCGGTGCCCTGACCGGCGCGGCCGTCGCCGTCGCCGCGGCCGGCCCGGGGGAGTGGCGCGCCGCCGCCTTCGCCGCCGGACAGGCCCTGTACCTGGCGGCCGCGACCGTCCTGCTGGTCCTGCACCGCGAGAAGGCGCTGCTGTGCGCGCTGCTGCCGCTCGCGGCGGGCGCCCCGCTCGCCTTCTGGCTCGACCTGCCCCTCGCGGTGCGCACCGCCCTGCTGGTCGTCCCCCTCGGCATGTCCGTCGCCCTCGCCCTGCGCGTCCTGCTCCCCGCCGCCGCACCGGGCATGCCGGGGCGCGCCGCGCCGGGACTCGCCGCGTCCCTGCCGTACGGGCTGTTCGGGCTCGGCACCGGCGGGCTCGTGCTGTACGCGGCGGCCGGCGACGTCCTCGCCGACGGGCCGGGCGCCGCGGTGGCCGCGCCCTCGGCGGTGGCGCTGACGCTGTCCATGGGGCCCGCCGAGTGGCTGCTGCACCGGTTCCGCAGCGAGAGCCTCGCCGGGCTGCGGGCCAGCACCAGCGCCCGCGACTTCCGCCGCGGCACCGCCGCCACGCTGGCGCTCTGCCTCACCGCGTACCTGACGGTGCTGCTGGTCCTGGCCGCCGCCGGGACCGCGCTGTGGCCCGGGGCGCCCGGCCTCGGCGGGGTGCGCCTGGTGTCCCTGCTGCTGATCGGCGTGGTGCTGTGGGCGGCCCTGCTGCTGCAGTCCTTCGGAGCGGTGCTCAGCGCGGCCCTGGTGTGCGCGGCCGCCACCGGCGTCCAGTCGGTGGCCCTGGCCACCGGCACCGGGGACCCCCGGCTGGTCGGCGCGGGCGTCGCCGGGGCCGCGGCCGCGGTGCTCGCCGTACTGGGCTGGATACTGCTCGGACGGGCGACCAGCCACCGCCACTGAGCACCCCCGCACGCGTCACGACCCGCACGAAAAGGAACGCCCGTGGACCTCCTGGTGCCGTACTACGAGCACCCCGCCCTCCGGCCCGCCGAATGGGACGCGCTCATCGCCGCCGCGCCGCTGCTGTACGGGGTGGTGCTCAACCCCGCCAGCGGCGCCGGCGACGCCCCCGACCCCGCCTTCGTGACCGTCGCCGACCGGCTGCGCGCGGCCGGGGTGTGCGTCCTCGGCTACACCGACACCGACTACGGCCGGCGCCCGCACGCCGACGTCCTGAAGGACCTGGTCCGCCACCGCGACTGGTACGGCGCCGACGGCGCGTTCCTCGACCAGGTCCCCACCGAGCCGCACTTCGTCGAGCACTACCGCCGGCTGGGCGTGGCCGCCCGCGCGGCCGGGGCCGCCACCCTCGTCCTCAACCACGGGGCGCACCCCCACCCCGCGTACACCCAGCTGGCCGATCTGCTGGTCACGTTCGAGGGGCCCTGGGACACCTACCGCGCCCTCGACCTGCCCGTCGCCGACCACTACTGCCACCTGGTCTACGCGGCCCCGCCCGACGCCCGCGTCACCACCCGCGTGCGCTGCGCCGTCCCCGGCGGCGGCGCGCACCCCTGGGGCACGCTGCCGCACCCCCTGGAGCGCACATGAGCCGCCGCGCCCCGCTCGTCGCGGCGGCGCTGCTGCTGCTCCTGGCCGGCTGCATGAGCCCGTCCGACGACGCGCCCGCCCCCCGCACGGGCCGCTGGCAGCCCGCGCCCGGCCAGGAGTGGCAGTGGCAGCTCAGCGGCCGCCTCGACCCGGCCGTCGACGTGCCCGTGTACGACATCGACGGCTTCGACCACAGCGCCGGAACCGTTGCCGACCTGCACCGGCGCGGCCGCAAGGTGATCTGCTACCTGTCCACCGGCGCCCACGAGGACTGGCGCCCCGACGCCGGGAAGTTCCCCAGGGAGGTCCTCGGGCGCGGCAACGGCTGGGAGGGCGAGCGCTGGCTCGACATCCGCCGCACCGACGTCCTGGAGCCGCTGATGGCCGCCCGCCTCGACATGTGCCGGGACAAGGGCTTCGACGCGGTGGAGCCCGACAACATGGACGGCTACGCCAACGACACCGGCTTCCCCCTCACCGCCGCCGACCAGCTCCGCTGGAACCGGCTGATCGCCCGCCTCGCCCACGAGCGCGGCCTCGCCGTCGGCCTGAAGAACGACCTGGACCAGATCCCCGAACTCCTCGGCGACTTCGACTTCGCCGTCAACGAGCAGTGCGCCGAGTACGGCGAGTGCGAGCGGCTCAGCCCGTTCGTCCGGGCCGGCAAGGCGGTCTTCCACGTGGAGTACGAGCTGCGCAAGCGCGACTTCTGCCCCGAGGCCGAGCGGCTGCGGATGAGCTCGATGAGGAAGCGCTACGAGCTGGGGGTCTGGCGCGACCCCTGCTGACCCGGCACCACCGGCACGCCGGGGACGGCCGGCAACCTCACCGCCCGAAGGTCAGCACGACCAGGGCCACGGTCGCGGCCGTCTCGGCCACCGCCCCGAACACATCGCCGGTCACCCCGCCGAAGCGCCGTACACAGCGCCGCAGCAGCAGCTCCGCCGCCCCGGCGGCCGCCACCGCCGCCAGCACGCCCAGGACGGCGCCGTACGGCCCCGCGCCGAGCAGCCCGCCCGCCGCGCACCCCGCTCCCACCAGCACGCCCGCGCCGAGGGCCGCCCGTGCCGGGACCGTCCCCGCGACCACCGCCCCCAGGCCCTCCGGCCGGGCCGCCGGGACCGAGGCGCGGGACGCGAGGGTGAGCGCGAGCCGGGCCACCGTCCCCGCGAGGACCGCGCCGGCCGCGCCCTCGGTCCAGCCCTGCGCGTACAGCTCGCGGCCCGCGGCGACCTGGGCGAGCAGCACGAACAGCAGAGTGATGACCCCGAACGGCCCGATGTCCGACTGCTTCATGATGCGCAGCGCGTCCTCGGCGGGCTTGCCGCTGCCCAGGCCGTCCGCCGTGTCCGCGAGCCCGTCGAGGTGCAGGCCCCGGGTCAGCACGGCCGGGACGGCCGCCGAGGCGACGGCGGCGAGCAGCGGCCCGCCGCCCAGCAGCAGCACCAGTCCGCCGGCCGCCGCCGCGCAGACCCCCACCACCAGCCCGGCCAGCGGGGCGCAGAGCATTCCGGCGCGGGCGGCCTCGCGGTCCCAGCGGGTCACGCGGGCGGGCAGCACGGTCAGGGTGCCGAAGGCGAACCGTATGCCGTCGACGGTCGTACGGGTGCGGGAAAGGGTCACCGCGCGCAGGGTAGTCGCTAGAAGGCACGATCCTGGAGCGAGTGGGATGGGTCACTGGTTTTACCGCAACATCATCGAACCGGGGAAGCTCCCGCTGCTCGTCGCTCTGGCCTCCTTCGTCCTGACGTTCCTCATCACCCGGACGGTCACCCGGCTGATCCGGGCCGGCAAGGGGCCCTTCCGCAACGTCACCCCCGGAGGGATGCACATCCACCACGTGGTGCCGGGTGTCGTCCTCACCCTGATCGGCGGCTTCGGCGCGGTCGCCGTCGGACGGCACGGCGCGGCGACCATCGTCTGCGCGGTGGTGCTCGGCATGGGCGCGGGCCTGGTCCTGGACGAGTTCGCGCTGATCCTCCACCTCGACGACGTCTACTGGAGCGAGCAGGGCCGCCAGAGCGTGGAGGTCGTGGTCCTCACGACCGCGCTGCTCCTCCTCGTCCTGCTCGGGTTCTCACCGCTCGGCGTCGACGAGGTCAGCCCGGCGGAGCGGCAGAGCCGCGCGAGCCTGCTCGCCAATTTCGCGCTGAACTTCCTCTTCGTGCTGGTCGCGCTGTTCAAGGGCAAGTTCCGCATGGCCGTCATCGGCCTGTTCCTGCTCCCCGTCGCGATCTTCGGCGCCCTGCGGCTGGCCCGCCCGGGCTCCCTGTGGGCCCGCCGCTTCTACGGCCGCCGGCCCCGCGCCCGCGCCAGGGCCGGGCTGCGCGCCTACCACCACGACCGCCGCTGGAACCGGGTCAGGCACCGCTTCCAGGACCTGATCGCCGGGGCTCCGGACCGCGGCCGGCACCTGCGGCGCTCCTCCCGCGACGAGAAGCGCTGAGCGCTTCCCCCACCGCGCACGCCACCAGCACCGCGGCGATCGCCGCCAGGTGCTCCTTGCCCGCGAGGTTGTTCTTCACCAGCACCTCGACCACCATCGCCACGACCACCAGGGAGCCGGTCAGCCAGGCGCGGTGACGCCAGCAGACGACGACCGCCAGCCCGACCACCGCCGCCGACGGGCCGGTGTCGACGACCCGTGCGTCGGACGCGGGCAGCCCCAGCGCGCTGCCGGGGCCGAGCGCGATGCCGAGGCGCGCGTACATCGTCCCGGCCAGCGTCGCGGCGTACGCGACCAGCAGGGTGAGCCGGCGGCCGAGGCAGATCTCGGCGATGCCGAACACCAGCAGGATCTGCGCCAGGGCGCCCCAGACGGGCAGGTCGAGTGCGGGGACGAACAAGGACAGCGGGGTGCGCAGCAGCGCCTGCCACAGCGGGTCCTGCGCGCGCACCGACCCGATGTCCTGCACGGGCTGGTAGCCCCAGGGCTGGTTCTGCACGAGCTGGAACAGCGCGGTGAGCGTGACGGCACCGAGGGTCATGGCGACGGCGCGCCACCCCCGGTCGGTGAGCCCCGTGCGTACCGCCGCGAGAAGCGGCCCCCACTCGCGGCGGACGGACATGCGGGCTCCCGATCGGTCGGTACGGCATTCGAGCACGTTCGAAGACCGTGACGACCATCGTGAAGTTGACCCGTGGCGGAGTGATCCGGATCTCCCCCGGTGCGGGGCGGCGGCCCGTCCGGTGGCCGGTGCGCCCGGGGACACCGGCTCCCGTCCGGTGGCCGTGTCTCCCCGTGTGGTCCCCTGCGGGGCGGCGCGGTCCCCGACCGGCCGGTGCCCGCCGGCAGCGAGCCGGCACCGCGGCTGCCGCGCGCAGCGGCGCGCCGGCCGGTCAGGCCCCGGTCGGGCCCGCGGCCCGGTTGCCGGCCCCCTCCGGGGCACCTCGGGCACGCCGGCCGGTCAGGCCCCCGGCCCGGCCTCCGGCTCCTCCCGGCGCTCCCCGGACCCCTCGGGCCCGGCCTCCGGCTCCCTCTCCGGCAGTTCCGCCGCGAGCGCCGCGGCCGCCCGGACCAGGGGCAGCGCGAGCAGCGCCCCGGTTCCCTCCCCGACCGTGACGCCGTGGTCGAGCAGGGGGTTGAGCGCCATCCGGTCCAGCGCCTTCGCCTGCGCGGGCTCGCCGGTCACCTGCCCCGCCAGCCACCAGTCCGGCGCGCGGAACGCGGCCCGCTGCGCGACCAGCGCGCACGCCGCCGACACCACGCCGTCCAGGATCACCGGCATCCGCCGCACCGCGCTCTGCAGCAGGAACCCGGTCATCGCCGCCAGGTCCGCCCCGCCGACCGCCGCCAGCAGCTCCAGCTGGTCGCCGAGCACGGGGCGGGCGCGGCGCAGTGCGTCACGGACGGCCGCGCACTTGCGCATCCACGCGAGGTCGTCGATCCCGGCGCCGCCGCGGCCGGTCACGACCGAGGCGTCGGTGCCGCACAGCGCGGCGATCAGCGTGCTCGCGGGCGTCGTGCCGCCCACGCTCAGGTCGCCCAGCACCACCAGGTCGGTCCCCGAGTCCGCCTCCTCGTCGGCGAGGGCGATGCCGAGGCGTACCGCCCGCTCGGCCTCCTCCGGCGTCAGGGCGTCCTCGACGTCGATGCGGCCGCTGCCGCGCCGCACCCGGTGGCGCACGACCTCCGCGGGCAGCAGCTCCGGGTCGCAGTCCAGGCCGGCGTCGACGACCCGCACCGGGACGTCCATCCGGCGGGCCAGTACGGCGACGGGGCTGGTGCCGTCCAGCACGGCCCGTACGAGCGCGTGGGCACCCCCCGCCGGGCGGCCCGAGACGCCCAGCGAGGCCACCCCGTGGTCCCCGGCGAACAGCACCACGCGCGGCTGCTCGACCGGCCGCACCGGGACGGCGCCCTGCGCGGCCGACAGCCACTCGCCCAGCTCGTCGAGGCGGCCGAGCGCCCCGGGCGGGACGACGAGGCGCTCCCGGCGTTCCTCGGCGTCCCGCCGCGTACCGCTGTCGGGGCGCTCGATCAGTTCGGAGAAGTCGTCGAGATCCATCCTGCTCATTCGCCGAACAGTACCGTCCGCCGGCCGGGCGGCGCCGGGCGCCGGGGAGACCGGCCGCGGCCCCGGACGGGCGGTCAGCCCCGCAGCACCAGGGCCTGGCCCGCGACCACCAGCAGGACGTGCTCGCACTCGTCCGCGAAGGCCGCGTTGAGCCGCCCCAGCTCGTCGCGGAACCGCCGTCCGGAGGCCGTGGCGGGCACCACCCCGGACCCCGCCTCGTTCGTCACGGCCACGACCGTGCGGCGCGTGGCGCGGACCGCGGCCACCAGCTCGGCCACCCGGTCCCGCAGCTCGCGCTCCCCCCGCTTCGCCCAGACGTCGTCGTCCCAGGCGCCGACGCGGTCCATGGCGTCCGTCAGCCACAGCGACAGGCAGTCGATCAGCAGCGGCGGCCCGTCCTGCCGCAGCAGCGGGACCAGCTCGCACGTCTCCTCGGTACGCCACGACCCGGGCCGCCGGTCGCGGTGGGCGGACACCCGGGCCGCCCATTCCGCGTCGCCGTCCCGGCTGCCGCCGGTGGCGACGTACACCACCTCGGGGCAGGTCTCCAGGCGCCGCTCGGCCTCCAGGGACTTGCCGGACCGGGCCCCGCCGGTCACGAGGGTCCGGCGCGGCACGTCGGGGACGTCGTGGTACTCGCCGACCACGAGGGTCGTGCCGTCCGGCACCGCCCGCGCCCCGGCGGCGGCCAGCCGCCGGTCCAGCTCGGCGCCGGGCGGTACGTCGTGGTCGAGGTGCACGGCGACGACGTCGGTCGCCGCGCCGATGCGGCCGGCGCCCCGCAGCCGTGCCACCGCGTCCGGCCGTCCGAGCACGTCGCCGAGGACCATGTCGTACGGCCGCCTCGCCTCGGTGACCCCGGCGGGGCCGCCGCCCGGCGGCAGGTAGAGCAGGCGCAGGCCCTCCGGGGAGGTCACCTCGTACCCCGTGCCCGGCGCGTCCATGGCCACCGCGCGCACCCGGTGCCCGCTGATCAGCGTCAGTTCCCTCCCGTCCGGCACCCGCCCGGCCGCCGGCAGCCCGGCGGGCAGCTCCACGGCCGGCCCGTCGTGCGGGTGCGTCAGCAGCACCTGCCGCACACCGGTGAGGGACCGCCCCGCCCGCGCGGCGGCCAGCGCGGCCCCCGGCGTGAGGTCCAGCAGCAGCGCCCCGTCCACGAGCAGAGCGGTCGCGGCACGCACGGCGCCGCCGCGGGCGGCGGCGCACCGGGCGCAGGGGCAGTCGGGGCGGGGCAGCCCGTCGGGGGCACCGGTGCCGAGCAGAGTCAGTTCCACGGGGAGATCCTCCCGCGTCCCCGCACGGGCTGCGCGCCCGGCTACGCTGCGGGCAGGAAACCGATCACCTGGTGAACCCGGGAGGCGCACATGGCATGGACGTGGCGATTCGAGAAGTCCGACGGCACGGAGGCCCGGCCGGCGTCCCCGCCGGAGGAATTCACCACGCAGGGCGACGCCGAGTCCTGGATCGGTGAGACCTGGAAGGACCTCCTGGAGGAGGGCGTGGACCAGGTCCGCCTCTACGAGGACGGCACCGAGATCTACGGCCCCATGAGCCTGCACGAGGCCGCCGCCGGGTAGCGCCCGGCGCTTCGCCCACCGAGGCCCCGCCCCGGTCGCGCCGGGGCGGGGCCTCGCGCCTGCCCCCGGGCACGCGGACCGTCCGCCGCGGTCGCCGGCCGTGGCTCATCCGTCTGCTGTCGGCTAATCCGTGCCCGGACCGGCCGCTTGTGGTGCTTGGGTGGCGGGATGGAGATCCTGATTCTGGGCGGAACGGCCTGGGTGGGCCGCGAGCTGTCGCGCCAGGCGGTCGCACGCGGCCACCGGGTGACGTGTCTGGCGCGCGGCGAGAGCGGCGCGGTCGCGGCCGGGGCGAGACTGGTGGCCGCCGACCGGCGCGACCCCGCGGCGTACGCGCCGCTGCTCGACCGGGAGTGGGACGCGGTCGTCGAGGTGTCGTGGCAGCCGGGTTTCGTCCGCGGCGCGCTGGACGCCCTCGGCGGGCGGGCCGCGCACTGGACGTACGTCTCCTCCATCAGCGCCTACGCCTCCCACGCGGAGCCCGGCGCGGACGAGTCCGCCGCCCTCCTCGCCCCGACCGGCCGCGCGGAGGCCGACCGCTCGCTCTACGGCGAGGCGAAGGTGGCCTGCGAGCAGGCGTCCGCGGCGGTCGTGGGCGGCCGCCTCCTGACCGCCCGTGCCGGTCTCATCGGCGGCCCCGGCGATCACAGCGGCCGCTCCGGCTACTGGGTGGCCCGCGCCGCACGCGACCCGCACGGGCCGATGCTGGTCCCCGGCACGCCCGGCCTGCCGACCCAGGCGATCGACGTGCGGGACCTGGCGGCCTGGCTGCTCGACGCCGCCGGGAAGGGGGTCACCGGGACGTACGACGCCGTGGGCCCGGCCGTTCCGTTCGGCGAGTGGACGGAGCTGTCGCGGGCCGTCGGCGGGCACACCGGCCCGGTGGTCACCGCCGACCCCGCGTGGCTGCTCGCGCAGGGCGTGGCCCAGTACATGGGGGAGGACTCCCTGCCGATGTGGGTGGCCGACCCGGACCTGCTGGGCTGGTCGGCGCGGGACGGCTCCGCGGCGCGCGCCGCGGGCCTGCGGCACCGGCCCCGGGAGCGGATGCTCGCCGACACCCTGCGCTGGGAGCGCGAGCAGGGCCTGGACCGGCCCCGCCGCGCCGGCCTGGGCGCACGGCGCGAGCGGGAGCTCATCGACGCCCTCGCGTGACCTCCGGCGACCGCGGCCCCACAGGGGAGGGCCGCGGTCGCCGGTGCCGGGCCGCCCGGGCGCGGCGGGTCCGGCGGAGTCCCGGCCCCCCGGTCAGATCTCGCCCAGCGTGACCGTGACCGTGGTCTCCCGTCCGTCCCGCACGTACGTCACCGGCACCCGGTCGCCGGGCTTCGCCGCAGCCAGCACCTCGAGCAAGGAGGTGATCGTGGAGATGTCCGTGTCACCGATCCGGGTGATGATGTCGCCGGTCCGCAGCCCCGCCCGCGCCGCCGCCCCGCCCTCCGCGGCCTCGACGACCGCCACGCCCGCCGGCCGGTACCGGTCGTCCAGGACGGTGCGGCCGGCGATGTCGAGGGCCGCCCGGCCCGAGTCCGTGACCCGGCCGGTGCGGACGATCTGGTCCGCGATCGTACGCACCATCGAGGCGGGGATCGCGAAACCGATGCCGGGCGCCGCGCTGCCCCCCATCCCCGGGTCGGCCGCGGCCAGCGTGGGGATGCCGATGACCTCGCCGTCCAGGTCGACCAGTGCTCCCCCGCTGTTGCCGGGGTTGATGGCCGCCGACGTCTGCACCATGTTGCCGATCGTCGCGCCCGTCCCGCCGTCCGCGCCGGGTTCGCTCACCGTGCGGCCGGTCGCCGACACGATGCCCTGGGTGACGCTGCCGGACAGCCCGAGCGGCGAGCCCATCGCCAGCACGATCTGACCCACCTCGACCGCGGACGAGTCGCCGAACCGCGCCGGCTTCAGCCGCGGCGGCGGGGTGTCCAGCTTGATGACGGCGAGGTCCTGCTCGGGGTAGCTGGAGACGAGCCGGGCGCCCAGCTCGTCCCCGCCCGTCGCGACGGTGACCCGGAACGACCGCTGTTCGCCGACGACATGGGCGTTGGTCACGATGTGGCCCCGGTCGTCCCAGACGACACCGGAGCCGAGGGCCGGGCCCGCCTCGATCTGGACGACCGACGGCAGGACGTCCCTGATCACCCTGCGGTAGTCCGCCTCCAGCTCCTGCGCCGCCCGCGGCGCCCCGGCAGGGGTCGCCGCTGGCGACACGGCCGGCGACGCGGGCGGGGCCGCGGCCGGCGGGCGGGCCGTGCAGCCGCCGGCCAGGGCGACGGCGGTGATCACCGGGAGCGGCACCAGCACGCGTACGGCAGCACTCATGCCGCGAGTGTCCTCCGCCGGCCCCGCCGCGGCCCGCGCAGCGCATCCGATCAGGGGGTGGACGCGAGGAACTGCGTCGCCGCCAGCTCCCCGTACAGCGGATCCGCGGCCACCAGCTCGGCGTGGGTGCCGACCGCGCGCACCCGCCCCGCCTCCATCACCACGATCCGGTCGGCGAGCGTCACCGTCGACAGCCGGTGCGCCACCACCAGCACCGTCACCTCGCGCGCCACCTCCGCCACCACGTCCCGCAGCGCCAGCTCGTTGACCGCGTCGAGCTGGGAGGTCGCCTCGTCCAGCAGCAGCAGCCGGGGCCCGCGCAGCAGCGCCCGGGCGATCGCGACGCGCTGGCGCTCACCGCCCGACAGCTTGGAGCCGCGGTGCCCCACCACCGTGTCCAGGCCGTCCGGCAGCCGTTCCACCAGGCCGTCCAGCCGCGCCCGCACCAGCACCTCGCGGATCTGCTCCTCCGTGGCGTCCGGTGCGGCGAAGACCAGGTTCTCGCGCAGCGTGCCCGCCAGGACCGGCGCGTCCTGCTCGACGTACCCGATGGCCGCCCGCAGCTCCGCCAGGGGCCAGTCCCGTACGTCCCTGCCGTCCACGAGGATCCGGCCGCCGGTCGCTTCGGAGAACCGCTCGATCAGCCCGAACACCGTCGTCTTGCCCGCGCCGGACGGCCCGACGAACGCCGTCATCCCGGCGCCCGGCACCTCGAAGGAGACGCCGTGGTGGACGTACGGGAGGCCCTCGCGGTACCGGAAGGCCACGTCCTCGAAGACGACGGACGCGGGGCCGGCGGCGGCCGGGGACGGGGCGGGGGACACCGGCTCGGTCTCCAGCCGTTCCGCCTCCTCGATCCGGGCGATGGCGGCCGCCCCCACCTGGTACTGGGTCGCCGCTTCCACCAGCTTCGTCACCGGGTCGATCAGGTGGAAGAGGTACAGCAGGAAGGCCACGAGCGTGGCCACCGAGATCTCCCCCGACGCGACCCGCGCGCCGCCGACGCCCAGCACCGCCAGGAAGGACACCTGCACGGCCAGCCCGACCGACGACCAGGCGACCGACTGCCACTTCGCCGACGTCAGCCCGTGCCGCCACGCGTCCGTCGCGGCCTCGTCGACGACCGCGGCCTCCCGCTCCTCGGCGCCCGACGCCTTGACCGTACGGAACGCGCCGAAGGCGCGCTCCAGCCGGGCGGAGATCTCGCCGACCGCCTCCTGGGAGCGCTTCGTCGCCTGCGAGATCTTCGGCATGACCAGGGCGAAGGAACTGCCGATCACCACGATCACGCCCACGGTGACGCCGAGCAGCACGAGGTCCATCACCGCCATCATCACGATCGTGGCGAGGAACCCGAGGCCGCCCACCGCCGCCGAGACGATCGAGTCGGTCCGGCCGGGTTCGCTCCACCTCCGGCAGCCGCAGCCGCAACAGCCGCCCGATCAGGGTGCGGCGCGCGGCGAGCACCACGGACTCGGCGGTGCGTTCCAGGACGTACGCGCCGACCGCCTCGATCGCCGTGCCGAGCACCACCAGCGCGGTCAGCGCCAGCAGGACGGCGGTGACCGGCTCCTCCTGCCCGAGCCGCTCCACCAGGGCCTTGGCCGCCAGCGGCTGGGCGATGCCGGTCGCGGCACCGACGAGGGCGAGCAGACCGCCGAGCGCGACGGTCCAGCGGTGCGGCCGGAAGTGCCGGTACAGGGCCCGCCAGGTCTCGCGGGCGGGCAGCTTCGGGGTGTCCCCCGGGCCCAGTGCCCCGGAGCCGCGGGTTCCGTAATCCTCGGTCCCCGGCTTCCGCGGCCCGGGGTCACGGCTCGCGGGGATCCCGGCCCCTGCACGTGTCCCGGGCGTCCCGGGGTTCTGCTCCATGCTCACGTCGGCAAGGACGCGCCAACCCCCGCCGCCACCTGAGTGGATCAGCCGCGTACCCCGCACAGGTGCAGCAGCGCCGCCACCCGCCGGTACGGCTCGGTGCGCGCGGCGCGGTCCTCCGCCGCCAGGAGCCGCTCCAGCTCCTCGGCCGCGGGCAGCCCCTCCTCGTTCGGTACGAGGTCGGTGAAGACCCGCACCCCGTACCAGGCCTGCAACGGCGCGGCGATCCCCGCCAGCGTCGCCGTCAGGTCCTCCAGCCGGTCGGCCCGCACCTGGAGCCCGAGCCGGTTGACGTACGCGTCGGACTCGAACGCCGCCAGCGCCCCCGACCAGTCCCCGGCCAGCCCCGGCCGCATCGCCAGCGCGTCCGCGTTGCGCACCAGCAGCGACAGCAGCCCGCCCGGCGCCAGCATGCGGGCGAGCCCCGCCAGCATGGCGTCCGGCTCCTCCACGTACATCAGCACGCCGTGGCACAGCACCACGTCGAAGCTGCCCGGCAGGAAGTGCACGCCGGTCTCCCGGCCGTCACCCTCGATCAGCCGCACCCGCTCCCGGATGCCGGCGGGCTCGGTCGCCAGCGACTCCCGCGCCACCTTCAGCATCTCGGGGTCGGACTCCAGGCCGGTCACGGTGTGCCCGGCCCTGGCCAGGCGCAGCGCCTGCGTGCCCTGGCCCATGCCGACGTCGAGGACCCGCAGCCGCTGCCCCACGGGGTAGCGGGCGGCTATCTGCTCGTCCAGCTGGCGGGCGACGAGCTCCTGGCGCACGGTGTTGCGCAGTCCGCCGAGCCCGTCGAGCCATACCCCCGATGCGCCTCCGAAACCGGAGACCTGCGTGCTCAGGGCCGCTCTCCGCGCTTGACCTGCGGCTTCGGCAGCCGCAGTCGGCGCATCTGCAGCGAGCGCATCAGGCCGTACGCCACGGCGCCGCGCTTCGGCTCGTTCGGGAAGCGCTCGTTCAGCTGCTTCTTGAGCCGGATCCAGATGCCGATCGAGTCGACCACGATCATCGCGATCACACCGAGCCACAGCAGCAGGGCGATGTTCTGCAGCTGCGCGACCCGGACCATGGACAGCACCAGGATGACCACGGCCATCGGCAGGAAGAACTCGGCGATGCAGAACCGCGAGTCGATGAAGTCGCGGACGAAGCGGCGCACCGGCCCCTTGTCACGGACGGGCAGGAAGCGCTCGTCACCGCTCGCCAGCGCCTCGCGCTGCTTGGCCAGGTCCGCGCGGCGGGCCTCGCGCTGGCGGCGCATGGCCTCCTTGCGGTCGAGCGGCACACTCTGGGCGCGGCGGCGCTGCGTCTGGGCCTCACTCCGCTTCGGGGTAGGTCGGCCCTTGGGGGCCTGAGGGTCGCGGGGCTGCTTGGAGAGGTCCGCCGTCACCTTGTCGGTGGGGGCCTTCTCTTCCTTCGAACGGCTACGGAACACAAAGCCCAAGGGTACGGGGTACCCGGCATGGACCCCACCCCCGCGGGGAACGATCCGGCAACAGCCTGCGTCCTCACGGGACACGGGCCCCTACTCCTTGCGCCGGATCACGGCCGTACGCAGTCGTCCTTGGGGATGAGCGCATCACCGCTCGAACAGTGCGGTAATGGATGCAGGGCCCGTACTGTGGGTTCTGTTGGAGTGCTGGAGTTGAGTCCGTCACGAAGGGGGCGCGCGAAGCCCATGAGCGGTGTCATGAAGCGTATGGGGATGATCTTCCGCGCGAAGGCGAACAAGGCCCTCGACCGGGCCGAGGATCCGCGCGAGACCCTCGATTACTCGTACCAGAAGCAGCTGGAACTGCTGCAGAAGGTGCGCCGCGGCGTCGCCGACGTGGCGACCTCGCGCAAGCGCCTGGAGCTCCAGCTGAACCAGCTCCAGAGCCAGTCGGCCAAGCTGGAGGACCAGGGCCGCAAGGCGCTCGCCCTCGGCCGCGAGGACCTGGCCAGGGAGGCGCTGTCCCGCAAGGCCGCGCTCCAGCAGCAGGTCTCGGACCTGGAGACGCAGCACCAGACCCTCCAGGGCGAGGAGGAGAAGCTGACGCTGGCAGCGCAACGGCTCCAGGCCAAGGTGGACGCCTTCCGGACGAAGAAGGAGACCATCAAGGCCACCTACACCGCCGCCCAGGCGCAGACCCGGATCGCCGAGTCCTTCTCCGGCATCTCGGAGGAGATGAGCGACGTCGGCGTCGCCATCCAGCGGGCCGAGGACAAGACCGCCCAGCTCCAGGCGCGGGCGGGCGCGATCGACGAGCTGCTCGCCTCCGGCGCCCTCGACGACCAATCGGGGCTGCAGAAGGACGACATCCAGGCCGAGCTGGACCGCCTGTCGGGCGGTACGGACGTCGAGCTGGAGCTCCAGCGCATGAAGGCGGAGCTGGCCGGGGGCACCACCCCCCAGCAGGCCATCGAGGGCGGTGCCCCGCAGGACCAGGCCCAGCAGCAGTCCTCCCACCCGAAGTTCGACAAGCAGTAAGGACGGGTCGTCATGATCGTGAGGATCATGGGGGAGGGCCAGGTGGAGCTGGCGGACAGCCACTTCGCCGAACTGAACAAGCTCGACGACGAGCTGCTCGCCGAGATGGAGAACGGCGACGGGGAGGGCTTCCGCCGCACGCTCCACGCCCTGCTGGAAACGGTCCGCCAACTCGGCGAGCCGCTGGCCGACGACTCCCTCGAACCGTCCGAGCTGATCCTGCCGTCCCCCGACGCGACCCTCGAAGAGGTCCGCTCGTTCCTCTCCGACGACGGCCTCTTCCCGGGCTGACACCGGCGTCCGGCGCCGCCGGCCGCCCCTCGGGGGTCGGCGCCCCGGGGGCGGGCCGAGCCCGTAGCGTTGCGTGGCGTGACCTCTCTCGGAAACCGGGTGGGGCGGGGGCGGCGCTGGCTGCGCGAGCACCCGCTCGCGTTCGACGGCGCCCTCGCCCTCGCCGTCCTCGTCTGCATGGTCGTCGGCTCGTTCGTCGATCCGCACGGGCATCGCCACGGCCCCTCCTTCGGCGAGCGCACCCCCGACGCGCGCAGCGTGCTGCTCATGCTCACCGGCGCCGCCGTGCTGGTCTGGCGGCGCCGCAGGCCCCTGCCGGTCCTGCTGCTCACCGGCGCGGCGGGGGTCGTCGAGTACGCCGAGGGCGACCCGGCCGCGCCCGTCGCCATGAGCGCCGTGATCGCGCTGTACACCGTGGCCTCGCGCACCGACCGGCCCACCACCTGGCGGGTCGGACTGCTGACGATGACGGTCCTCACCGGCGCCGCCATGCTGCTGGGCGCCGCGCCCTGGTACAGCCAGGAGAACCTGGGCGTCTTCGCCTGGACCGGCATGGCCGCGGCGGCCGGGGACGCCGTGCGCAGCCGCCGCGCCTTCGTCGACGCCATCCGCGAGCGCGCCGAACGCGCCGAGCGGACCCGCGAGGAGGAGGCCCGCCGCCGGGTCGCCGAGGAGCGGCTGCGCATCGCGCGCGACCTGCACGACGTGGTCGCGCACCACATCGCCCTGGTCAACGTGCAGGCCGGGGTCGCCGCCCACGTCATGGACAAGCGCCCCGACCAGGCCAAGGAGGCGCTCGCCCACGTCCGGGAAGCGAGCCGCTCCGCCCTCGACGAGCTCCGGGCCACCGTCGGTCTGCTGCGCCAGTCCGGCGACCCGGAGGCGCCCACGGAACCCGCCCCCGGACTGGCCGTCCTGGACGACCTGCTCGCCACCTTCCGCCACGCGGGCCTCCCGGTGGAGCTGGCCCGCACCGACGGGGGCACGACGCTCCCCGCGGCCGTCGACCTCGCCGCGTACCGGATCATCCAGGAGGCGCTGACGAACGTCCGCAAGCACGCGGGCCCGGACGCGAGGGCCGAGGTGAGCGTGGTCCGGGTGGGCCGCACCGTCGAGGTCACGGTCCTCGACGACGGCGCACCCGCCCCCGCCCCGGACGGCGGCGCCCACCGCGGCGGCGGCCGAGGGGACGGTCACGGCGAAGGCCGCGGCGGCGGCCCCGACCGCGGACACGGGGGCCACGGGCTGATCGGCATGCGCGAGCGCGTCACCGCCCTCGGCGGCTCCCTCACCGCGGCCCCCCGCTACGGCGGCGGCTTCCGCGTCCACGCGATACTTCCCCTCACCGCACCGACAGGGGAGGCCACGTGACCATCAGGGTGCTGCTCGCCGACGACCAGGCGCTGCTGCGCAGCGCGTTCAAGGTGCTGGTGGACTCGGAGCCCGACATGGAGGTGGTCGGCGAGGCGGCGGACGGTGCCGAGGCGGTGGCCCTGGCCCGCTCGCAGCGGGCGGACGTCGTCCTGATGGACATCCGGATGCCGGGCACGGACGGCCTGGCCGCCACCCGCATGATCAGCGAGGACCCCGACCTCGCCGGGGTCCGGGTGGTCATGCTCACCACCTTCGAGGTGGACGAGTACGTCGTCCAGTCCCTGCGCGCCGGTGCCTCCGGCTTCCTCGGCAAGGGCGCCGAACCCGACGACCTGCTGGACGCCATCCGTGTCGCGGCCGCCGGCGAAGCACTGCTCTCGCCCGCGGCGACCAAGGCCCTCATCGGCCGGTTCCTCGCCCAGGCCCCGGACGGCACCGGCCCCTCGGAGCGCTCCGACCGGATCGCCGCACTGACCGTACGCGAACGGGAGGTCCTGGTGCTGGTCGGCGGCGGCCACTCCAACGACGAGATCGCCGACCGCCTGGAGGTCAGCCCCCTCACCGTCAAGACCCACGTCAACCGGGCCATGGCGAAGCTCGGTGCCCGCGACCGCGCGCAGCTGGTCGTCACGGCGTACGAATCCGGACTGGTCCGACCGAGGGTGGAGTGACGGAGCACCCGCGTGTACTCCATTCGGTGTATGCCGCGAATAAGCAAACGGGACCTGGGGGCGACGGATACCCCCTTCCTGATGGCTGATCGTATGAAGACCTGCCGATCCGCCACAGAAGAGAGACCCCATGTCCTGGCTGTCCAGATTCAGCCTCGCGCAACGGGCCCTGATCGGGCTGATGTCCATCGTGGCGATCGTCTTCGGGGCGATCGCCATCCCGCAGCTCAAGCAGCAGCTGCTGCCCTCCATCGAACTCCCGATGGTGTCCGTCCTCGCGCCCTACCAGGGCGCGTCGCCCGACGTGGTCGAGAAGCAGGTCGTCGAACCGCTCGAATCGGCCATCAAGGCGGTCGACGGCATCACGGGCATCACCTCCACGGCGAGCGAGGGCAACGCCGTGATCATGGCCACGTTCGACTACGGCGACGAGTCCACCAAGCAGCTCGTCGCCGACGTCCAGCAGGCCGTCAACCGGGCCCGGGTGCAGCTGCCGGAGAACGTCGACCCGCAGGTCGTGGCCGGCTCGACCGACGACATACCGACCGTCGTCCTCGCCGCCACCTCCGACAAGGACCCGCAGGCGCTGGCCGACCAGCTGGAGCGGACCGTGGTCCCCGCCCTGGAGGACATCGACGGGGTCGGCCAGGTCTCCATCGACGGCGTCCAGGACCTCCAGGTCTCGGTCACCCCGGACACCGCCGCTCTCGCGAAGGCCGGGCTGGACACCATGGCCCTGGCCGAGGCGCTGAAGTCGGGCGGCGCGACCGTCCCGGCCGGCTCCTTCTCCGAGGACGGCAAGAGCCGCACGGTCCAGGTCGGCGGCGGCTTCACCTCCCTGTCCCGGATCCAGGACCTGCGCATCCCGTCGGGCAAGGGCGGGGCGGTGCGCCTCGCGGACGTCGCCACCGTGAAGGAGGAGGAGTCGGCCCGCGTCTCCATCACCCGCACCAACGGCAAGCCCAGCCTCGCCGTCATGGCGACGATGGACAACGACGGCAGCGCCGTCGCCATCTCCGACGCCGTCCGCGACAAGCTCCCGGAGCTGCGCGAGGACCTCGGCTCCGGCGCCGAGCTGACCGTGGTCAGCGACCAGGGCCCGGCGGTCTCCAAGTCGATCTCCGGCCTCACCACCGAGGGCGCGCTCGGCCTGCTCTTCGCCGTGCTCGTCATCCTGGTGTTCCTGGCCTCCGTGCGCTCCACCCTGGTCACGGCGGTCTCCATCCCGCTCTCGGTGGTCCTCGCCCTGATCGTCCTGTGGACACGGGACCTCTCCCTCAACATGCTGACGCTGGGCGCGCTGACCATCGCGATCGGCCGGGTCGTCGACGACTCGATCGTGGTGCTGGAGAACATCAAGCGCCACCTCGGCTACGGCGAGGAGCGCCAGGCTGCCATCCTCACCGCCGTGCGCGAGGTCGCCGGCGCGGTGACCTCCTCCACGCTCACCACCGTCGCCGTGTTCCTGCCGATCGGCCTGGTCGGCGGCATGGTCGGCGAACTCTTCGGCTCCTTCAGCCTCACCGTCACCGCGGCGCTGCTCGCCTCGCTGCTCGTCTCGCTCACCGTCGTACCGGTCCTGTCGTTCTGGTTCCTGCGCGCCCCCAAGGGCACCCCTGAGGACCCGGAGCGGGCGCGCCGCGAGGCGGAGGAGAAGGAGTCCCGCAGCCGGCTGCAGCGCGTGTACGTGCCGGTCCTGCGCTTCGCCACCCGGCGCCGCCTCACCAGCGTGGCCATCGCGGTCGTCGTGCTCATCGGCACCTTCGGCATGGCGCCGCTGCTGAAGACCAACTTCTTCGACCAGGGCGAGCAGGAGGTGCTCTCCATCAAGCAGGAGCTCGCCCCCGGCACCAGCCTGGAGGCGGCCGACGCCTCCGCCCGCAGGATCGAGAAGGTCCTCTCCTCCCTCGACGAGGTGAAGGATTACCAGGTCACCGTGGGGTCCTCCGGTTTCATGGCGGCGTTCGGCGGTGGCACGGGCGCCAACCAGGCGTCGTACCAGGTCACCCTCAGCGACTCGGCGTCGTACGAGAAGACCCGCGACCGCATCGACGCGGAGCTGGCCCGGCTCGACGGCATCGGCGAGACGACCATCGCGGCCGGTGACGGCTTCGGCAACCAGGACCTCAGCGTCGTCGTCAAGGCGGCCGACGCCGCCACCCTGCGCAAGGCGGCGGACCAGGTCCGTACCGAGGTCGCCCGGCTCGAGGACGTCACCGACGTCCAGAGCGACCTGTCGCAGTCCGTCCCGCGCGTCTCCGTCAAGGCCAACGCCAAGGCCGCGGACGCCGGCTTCACCGACGCCACCCTCGGCATGGCGGTCGCCCAGGCGGTCCGCGGCACCCCGGCCGGCACGGCGATCCTGGACGACACCGAGCGGGACATCGTCATCACCTCGGCCTCCCCGGCACGCACGATCGCGCAGCTCGAGGCGCTGCCGCTGGGCCCGGCGAAGCTCGGCGACCTCGCCGAGGTCACGCTGGTCCCGGGCCCGGTGTCCATGACCCGGATCGACGGCTCGCGGGCCGCGACGATCACGGCGAAGCCGACCGGTGACAACACGGGCGCGGTCAGCACCCAGCTCCAGTCGAAGATCGACGCGCTGGACCTGCCCGACGGGGCGACGGCCACCATCGGCGGCGTCTCCGAGGACCAGCAGGAGGCCTTCGCCAACCTGGCCCTGGCCATGCTGGCGGCGATCGCGATCGTCTTCATGCTCCTCGTCGCGACCTTCAAGTCGCTGATCCAGCCGCTGATCCTGCTGGTCTCCATCCCGTTCGCGGCCACCGGCGCCATCGGCCTGCTGATCGCGACCGGCACCGCCATGGGCGTCCCGGCCCTCATCGGCATGCTGATGCTGATCGGCATCGTGGTCACCAACGCGATCGTGCTGATCGACCTGATCAACCAGTACCGGGCCCAGGGCCTCGGCGTCATCGAGTCCGTCATCGAGGGCGGCCGCCACCGCTTGCGCCCCATCCTCATGACGGCCCTCGCGACGATCTTCGCGCTGCTCCCGATGGCCCTCGGCATCACGGGCGAGGGCGGCTTCATCGCCCAGCCGCTCGCCGTGGTGGTGATCGGCGGCCTGGTGACGTCCACCCTGCTCACCCTGCTGCTGGTGCCGACGCTCTACGCGATGGTCGAGCTCCGCAAGGAGCGCCGCCGCGCCAAGCGCGCCGCCCGGCGCGACACAACGCCCGCCCCCGCGCCGGAGCGCACCCCCACTCCCGCGTGACCCACCCCGCCCCCCCACCCCGGCCCGGCCCCGCACCCCGCGGGGCCGGGCCGGGGCCGTCGGGGCCGGTACGCGCAAGGGGCGCCCCGCACCGGCGGGACGCCCCTCACACAGTGGCGGCATGCTTACGGGAGCGCCAGCATCCGCTCCAGCGCCAGCTTCGCGAAGCTCTCCGTCTCCCGGTCGACCTCGATGCGGTTGACCAGGTTGCCCTCGGCGAGCGACTCCAGCGCCCACACCAGGTGCGGCAGGTCGATGCGGTTCATCGTCGAGCAGAAGCAGACCGTCTTGTCGAGGAAGACGATCTCCTTGCCCTCGTCGGCGAAACGGTTCGCCAGGCGACGCACCAGGTTCAGCTCCGTGCCGATGGCCCACTTCGACCCGGCCGGCGCCGCCTCCAGCGTCTTGATGATGTACTCGGTCGACCCCACGTAGTCCGCCGCGGCCACGACCTCGTGCCTGCACTCCGGGTGCACCAGCACGTTGACGCCCGGGATGCGCTCCCGCACGTCGTTCACGGAGTCCAGGGAGAAGCGGCCGTGCACCGAGCAGTGGCCGCGCCACAGGATCATCTTCGCGGCGCGCAGCTCGTCCGCCGTCAGGCCGCCGTTCGGCTTGTGCGGGTTGTAGACGACGCAGTCGTCCAGCGACATGCCCATGTCCCGCACGGCGGTGTTGCGGCCGAGGTGCTGGTCCGGCAGGAAGAGCACCTTCTCGCCCTGCTCGAAGGCCCAGTCCAGGGCGCGCTTGGCGTTGGAGGAGGTGCAGATCGTGCCGCCGTGCTTGCCGGTGAAGGCCTTGATGTCGGCGGAGGAGTTCATGTACGAGACCGGGACGACCTGGTCGGCGATGCCCGCCTCGGTCAGCACGTCCCAGCACTCGGCGACCTGCTCGGCCGTGGCCATGTCGGCCATGGAGCAGCCGGCCGCCAGGTCCGGCAGGACGACCTTCTGGTCGTCGCCGGTCAGGATGTCGGCCGACTCGGCCATGAAGTGCACACCGCAGAAGACGATGTACTCGGCCTCCGGCCGCGCCGCCGCGTCCCGGGCGAGCTTGAAGGAGTCACCGGTGACGTCGGCGAACTGGATGACCTCGTCGCGCTGGTAGTGGTGCCCCAGCACGAAGACCTTGTCCCCGAGCTTCTCCTTGGCCGCGCGGGCGCGCTCCACCAGGTCCGGGTCGGAGGGCGACGGCAGGTCGCCGGGGCACTCGACGCCGCGCTCGCTCTTGGGGTCGGCCTCGCGGCCGAGCAGCAGCAGGGCGAGCGGCGTCGGCTGGACATCCAGGGGCTGGGCGGTGGTCACGTCACGCACCCTTTCTTCTCTCGATAAGCGCGGCGAAGCCGCTCCGGGGGGAGCCGGTGGCTTGCACCGGAGAGCCTTTTCGTCTAAATGACGCTATCTATCATAACCGCTTCACGTCACTTTGACGATGTCCATAGCGTCGATGTGACACATCACCCCTCCGCGGACGGGCGCTTGCCCGGAACCCGGTGTGCGAGCATGGAGAGGACGAGCACTCGGCCCGGAATGAATCCGCGGCCCCGCCGGTTGCACCCGTCGGCAAGCAGTCTCCGTACACACCGGGAGAGAAGCAGATGTCCGTATCGGACGAGAAGACCACTGTCAGCGACGGCATCCTCCTGACGGACGCCGCGGCGGCCAAGGTCAAGGCCCTGCTCGACCAGGAAGGCCGTGACGACCTGGCGCTGCGCGTCGCCGTTCAGCCCGGCGGCTGCTCCGGCCTGCGTTACCAGCTCTTCTTCGACGAGCGTTCCCTCGACGGCGACGTCGTCAAGGACTTCGGCGGCGTCAAGGTGGTCACCGACCGCATGAGCGCCCCGTACCTGGGCGGCGCCTCCATCGACTTCGTCGACACGATCGAGAAGCAGGGCTTCACCATCGACAACCCGAACGCCACGGGCTCCTGCGCCTGCGGCGACTCGTTCAGCTGACGCACGGCCTGCGCGCAGGCCCTCCGCGTACGAAGGCGGCGGGGGGGGGCGGGCCCCCCCGGGGGCGGGGCCCCCGGGCGGGGCCGCGCGGGGGGGGGGTGGGGGGCGCCCGGGCCCCCCGGGGCCGCGGCCCCCCCGAGGGGGCGGGCCCCCGGGC